>DASWZP010000170.1:0-26980 GCA_036404395.1 Bryobacteraceae bacterium
TAGTCATAGCGGAACTGATCGATGACGATTGCCACCACCAGTTTCGGCTTCTTGGGAGCGGCGCTCAACAGGCTGCCCGCCATCAGGATTAAGGCCAGGATTCTGCTCATGACCATTTAGGCTATCACTCGAATGTGACAAAGAAATGATCGATGGCCTAGCGCAGGCGAGCGCTGCGAAGCAGCTACTTTTCGACGCTCGCGGCGGGAGCTGGTTTGCTCTCGGGCTTGGTCTCGGATTTGGTCGCGGGCTTCGACTCCGGCTTGTCGCCGGTCTTGTTCGCATGTCCGTTCTTGGAATCCGGCGTGGAAGCCTTGCCGCTTCCGTAGTCGTTAATGTACCAACCGGACCCCTTGAATTTCAGCGAAGGAGCCGATACCAGCCGTTCCACTTCGCCGCCGCACTCCGGGTGCTGACTCAGAGTTTCGTCGGCGAACTTTTGGAGAACCTCGAAGTTCTTCCCGCAACGGTGACAGAGATATTCGTAAAGGGGCATAAAGACAGGATAATTCCCCTACAACCTGCTTCTATTATAGCCCACCCCTGTTAGCGCCGGCGCCCGTGGCGACGCCGTTGGCGCTCATATGCGTGGCTCGCAATGAACCGGCGGCAAGACCGCCGGCGTTACGGCCACAGCGATCGAGTCTCTTGGTAACGCCGGCGGTCTTGCCGCCGGTTCATTGCGAGCCACGTTACGGCCGCGCGGGTTCTTCCACTTTCAACTTGCCGGGGATGCCGGCCACGTGCAGTTCCTTGGCGCCGCTGGTCAGCACGATCAGCAGCCTGCCATCGTTCTCGGTGGCACCGCGGCCGGTGTAAACGTCCTCGTCGGTGCGGAGGTTGAGGCCGGTCAGTTTGAAACGCGGAACGCCGCGCGCCCACGCCAGGCTATAGTTGCCGTTGGCGCGGCAGGGCGCAGCCGCGCCGAAGTCGAGACCGGTCCCGGAGAAGGTCCCCGTCGAAGCCAGGTTGGCCAACAACTGCGCGCCGACGCCGGAAGTCGTGAGCGAGCCCTCCGCATCGAGGCCGCCCGATTGCCACGGCAGGTTCTTCACTTGGCCGGTGAATCGGTACGCCGGCGCCGCGCCACTCAGATTCACCGCCAGGCGGCCCTTGATGGCGGCGTGGGCCAGCGTGGCTTCGACGCCGGCAAACTCCACATGACCCGCGTCCCATTCCAGGCGCGAGCGCACGCCGTTCAGCCGCGCGCCGTCGAGCGCCAGGCGATCGATCTGAATCGTTCCCTCCACCTGGCGCGCCTTCAACCAATCGGGCAGCGTGGTGCGGCCCAGGGCGCGGGCCAGCAGGCTCGATCCGCGGCGCAGCGCCGGCAGGCATTCGGGTTCCACATCGGCTGCGTCCCATTCCGCCGCGCGCAGGTGCACGCGGTGCGGATGCGGCGCTCCCGGCACGTACGCATAATCGCCGGTGAAGTCCAGCTTGCCGGCGGCGCCGCGCAGCCGGTCGATGGTCACCCGCGCGCCATCGATCTCGACCCGCGCCGAATCGATCAGCAGCGGATCGGCGAGGCCATCCACCGGAATCTCGGCCTGGTTCACCTGCAAGCTGCCGGTCCATCCGGCCATGTCCGCGTCGCGATGGTAGCGCAGTTGCCCGCTCCAATCCCCGCTCCGAACCTGTTCCAGCCAGGGCACGGCCGCCAGCGTAACCTGCGCGCGCAGGGCCGCCACCCGCATGCGCCCGGCGGAGATCGCGATGTCGAACGCGCCATCGCCGAATGCGTAGTCGGCTTCGATTTGCGCCTCGTCCTGGCCCGCCGTGCGCACCACCGTCGGCGCCAGCCGCGCGTGGCCGCCATCGAGTACGATGCTCGCCTGATCGAGCTCGAGCGGCGGCGCATCGGGGATGGTAACCGCCGCGTCGTGCAGCGCCAGTTGGCCCTGCAAGCCTGCGCCCGAGTAACCGACGGCGCCGTCCACCGCGCCTTCCAACTCCAGCTTCGGCGGAACGTCCAGTCCCATATGCCGCGCCAGTTCCAGCAGCGGACCCAGCGGGAAACGGTTCCAACGCAGCGACGCCGCCCAGCGCGGCTGCGACAGGTAATTGCTGGCGTGCAGCCGCACCTCGAGCGGCAGCGTCGCGCCGTTCACCGAGTTCGATTCGATCTCCAGATCCTGGCCGGGCAAGTTCAGTCGGCCGCGCACGTCGAGCGGCCACCCCTGCCCGTATGGCGGCATCAGGTCCCAGCGGTGCACGTCTTCGATATTGAGCCGGCCGGCGATGCCGATCTGGTCGATCGGCCCTGCCAGGTGCAGCCGCGCCGAGATCCTCCCGTGCACTCCGCCGGCCTGGCCGCGCAGCAGCGCCGTCATTTCGCCCAGCAGCGTGCGGTCGATCTCCAGGTTGAGATCCACCCGCTCCGGCGCCACGTACCAGCGGCCCCGCAAGCGGAATTCGCCCAGCCCCTGCGCGCTGCGGTCGGTGCGCGCCGGTTGGGCCGAGCAATCGAGAACCCATCCGCCGCCCGCCGCTCCCGGCGGTGAAATGTCGAGATCGGTTTCGGTCAGATAGAACACCGATTTCTCGTCGCCGAATTTGAAATGGATGCGGCCGTTGCGCACGTGCAGCGACGGCGCGCGGCTCATCACCGAGCGATTGACGAGCGATGCGAAATTCCAGCGGCCCCACTCCGCGGCCGGCCCGGACTTGGCCAGGTTGACGCTCGCGCCATCCAGCTTGAGGGAAGCGATTACGAAACGGCCTCCGGCCAGCGACCACAGGCTGGGCCGCACCGTCATCGTGTCCACGTACGCGATCGGCTCCAGACCGATGGATGGATCTTCGTGGATCACCACGTCGTCCACCGAAAACCCCGGGCCGCTGAACAGGCTGAAGCGCACGCGCCCGCGGAATTCCACGCGCCGTCCCAAAGCGCGCTCCAGCGAGCCGCGCAAACGCTCGCCGTAGGAGCCTGTGTTGATGTAGGGCGCCACGATGCCGGCCGCCACCACCAGCGCCGCGGCTATCCCTGCGACCTTGAACACCGTGCCGGCGCGCACCTTCATGGCTCGGCCTCAAGCAGGGCGCGATACGCCGCCGGATCGTCGATATCGGCCAGGACCCCCGGGTCTTCCACGTCAAGGTATTCGATTTCGGCAGCGTGCGCGTGCACCACGTCGCGCGCGGCGCCGGATTCCGTGAGCGCCAGAAATTCTCGAATCAGACCACGCGAAAACGAGATAGGGTGCCCGTTGCGGCCTCGGTAAACCGGCACGCGCAGTGGTAGGGCATGCTTTAGCTTGCCCGTCTCCGAACCGCCCGTGAAACCGCCCGCACCGCCCGCCCGCAACAGCGCGTCGATCGTCTCCATCCTCACCGCCGGATGGTCCACCAGCGTAAAGAGCACGCCCTCGGCATCCACCGGCACGGCCCGCAAACCGTATTGCATCGAACTCGTCTGGCCGCTTTCCCAGTGTTCATTTTCGACGAACACCGCGGTGCGTTTTGCGCCGGCACGCACCTGTTGCGCCGCCGCTCCCAACACCACAATCACCGGCGCGCAGCGCTTCTCAAACAAGCCGATCAGCGTATCGAGGAACGATTCGTCGCGATACCGCAGCAGCGCCTTGGGCGTGCCCATGCGGCGCGATTCGCCGCCGGCAAGAATGAGTCCAGCGGTCACTGCGAGACGGCGGCGGGGGACTTCCCGGCCAGCACCGAAAGCGAGAGCGCCCGCCAGTTGGACGCCGCGCTGCGGCGCACGGCGATCATTTCCGCCGCCACCGCGATGGCGATCTCCTCCGGCGAAATCGCGCCGATGTCCAGACCCATCGGGGCGTGAACGCGCTCAAAGGCGGTGCGCGCCATGCCTTCCTTTTCGAGTTCCTTCACCACGTTGAGCACTTTGCGCTTGCTGCCGATCATGGCGATATAGCGCGCCGGCGTCGCGACCGCCAGCTTCAGTACGCGCATGTCGTCGCGATGCCCGCGCGTCACTATGATCACGAAGCTGGTCTCGTTGATGGCGAGCGTCGGAAACACGGTTTCATATTCGCCCGCGTGCACCGCGGCGGCTTCCGGAAAGCGCTCGCGGTTGGCGAAGCTCTCGCGGTCGTCGATCACCACCGTCGAGAAGCCGGCCAGAACGGCCACTTTCGACAGGCTCTTCGAGATGTGTCCCGCGCCGAAGATAAACGCGTGCGGCAGCGGCAGCACCGCTTCCACGAAAACGTCGAGCTGCCCGCCGCAAATCAGGCCGTTGTCATAAGCCGCGTCCTGGCCCAGGCTGAACGTGAGATGCTTCGGCTTTTCGGTTTCCATCACTTCGCGCGCCGCGTTCCAGACTTCCGCTTCCACGCAGCCGCCGCCGATGGTGCCCACCATGGAACCATCCTCGCGCACCAGCAGCTTGGCGCTTTCGTAGCTGGGAATCGAGCCGCGCACCTCCACGATGGTGGCCAGCGCGCACTTTTGCCCCAACGAGCGCAGGCGCACCAACTCCTCGAATACATCCATCGACGTCGATTATAACGCGCTGGTGGGGCATGCTTTAGCTTGCCCGTTTTAGGTTCTAGAGTAAACTAAAAAGATCCGTTCGCCACCTCTGAGCGAAGCGAAGCTAAACGAAGCGACGCGAGAAGCCTCTTATGTCCGTCCACATTGTCCAAGTCGACGCTTTCACCAATCGCCCTTTCGCCGGTAATCCGGCGGCGGTTTGCGTGCTTCCCGAACCGCGTCCGGATGCCTGGATGCGCGACGTCGCGCGCGAGATGAACCTCTCGGAGACAGCCTTCCTGCATCCGGAAGACGGCGACTACCGCCTGCGCTGGCTCACGCCCTCGGTTGAGGTGGATTTGTGCGGCCACGCCACCGTCGCCAGCGCGCACGTGCTGTGGGAAGACGGCCACCTGCCCGCGGGCACGCAAGCCCGCTTCCAAACCCGCAGCGGCCTGCTGCTGGCGGACCGGCGCGGCGAATGGATCGAGCTCGATTTTCCGGCCAAGGTCGCGACCGCCGTCGAAGCCCCGGCGGGCATGCTGACTGCGCTCGGCGTCAAAGCCACCAACGTCGCGAAGAATCAGTTCGATTACCTGGTGGAAGTGGCGTCGGAAGAGGAAGTGCGCGCCGCCGCGCCCGATTTCACCGCTTTGAAGAAGGTCGGCGCGCGCGGCATCATCGTCACCGCCCGCGCCTCCACCAACGGCTTCGATTTCGTCTCGCGATTCTTCGCGCCCGGCTCAGGGATAGATGAGGACCCGGTTACCGGCTCGTCGCATACTGCCCTGGGACCATACTGGGCAGAGCGCCTGGGCAAGGCGGAATTCACCGCATACCAGGCTTCCGCGCGCGGCGGCGTAGTCCGCGTGAGGCTGAACGGCGACCGCGTAATCCTAGGCGGCCAGGCGGTCACCGTGATGCGGGCGGAGCTGCTGGCATAGGGGGCATCGGCCATAGCGCACCTTCAAAAGGAGTCTTGACCAATGACCAGCGGAACACTCCGGCGAGCCATACTTAGCCCTTGGACAATCGGCGCGCTTTTGGCGCTAGGGTGGGGACCCATCTTTGTTGCTGAGTTGGTAAGGCGGGCCCAGCCTGATCTCGGCGCAGCTTACGCACCCCAGGCGTTCGCGATGGGCTGGATGGTAATCACCTTCTTTTGCTCGCTGTTTTCAATTGTGCTTGCCATCGTCTATCTGGTGCGTCTCGTTTCCCGCCATGACGACCGAGTGGAGAACTGGGGGAAACCGAAGGAGTAGAGGGGATACGGATGGAAAATGGCTGTCCCCCTTCTCGGCACCCAGCGCTAACATGGAGTGGCTCACGCTACAACACAATTGAAGAAGCAGCAATCGCACCCATGAAACACCACAAGGCGGATGGGCAGCATAGCTTCATAGAGACCGTCAAGGCTCGGCAGAGGAATGTGGTCTGGCCGGATCCGCTGCGGAACAGCCGCGCTGTCGACGTCTTCCTCTGGAGAGGCTCGGCAAAGCCGCCTCTCGTTCAAAGAATCGGGGCGAGGCTGATTGGCGGGGTCTACGTTCTAGGCGGATTGGGCTTCGTGGGATTTGCCCGTGAGTGGCACTCGCGCTATCTGGTCCTCCTAGCTCTGGCATACATCCTGGTCGGGATACGAGTATTCCGAAATGGTTTTGGAAGGCACAAGCCGTAAACGGACGTGCCGGGCAGATGAACCGACCGCGCTTATCCAAATGAGCAAATCCGAAAGCTACGCCAGTGTTTGGGATGCCATCGCCGACGCCCGGGTCCGGCTGCGGAGGAACCAACGGGCGCAGATGAGCTCGCGAGCGAGGTGAAAGTGCGTGGCTGGGGCGTTTTGCGCCGGGCTATTCGCGCACTCAGGCGGCTTCCAGCACGTGCATTTCGATGCGTAAGCCCGCGGCGGTCGCCATGTTCACCAGCGCGTCGAGGGCAAACAAGTTGATCTTGCCGCGCATCAGGTCGGAGACGCGCGGCTGCGTCACGCCGAAAAGCTGGGCCGCTTGCGCCTGGCTCATCCCGGTACGGGTGATCTGATCCTTCAAGGCGATCATCAGGACCGAGCGCAGCTTCATGTTGGCGGCCTGCTCAGGCGTGTTTTCGATAGCATCCCACACACTGGCAAAACGTTGCTTCTTCATTGCCCTAGCTCCTTCAACAACTCGCGGTAACGCTTGGCGGCAAGCTCCACGTCCGCCTTGCTGGTTTTCTCGGTCTTCTTCTGGAAGCAGTGCAGCACGTAAATCGTGTCGGCGAACTTCGCCACGTAGAGGACGCGAAACGCGCCAGTCTCATCCCGAATCCGAATCTCCTTTGCACCCCGGCCCACCGTGTTCATGGGCTTCCAGTCGTCCGGCTCCCGACCGTTTTGCACCTGATCCAACTGATGGCCGGCCTCGCGCCTAGCCGTCAGAGGAAAGGCGCGCAAGTCTTCCAGGGAGCTGCCCCGAAACTCGACGGGTTTGGAATCACCCACATCAATAGTATACAAAGTTTTGTATGGCCAGCAGGTGGCCGCCCGAACGATCTGCTCCGTGGCCGGGTCTCGCGCTTCTCGCTGGACGCTTTAGTGAATATCTCCACGGCGCTGGGCTGCCGCGTGCGAGTCGATATCGAGGCCGCCTGAAAGAAGTAGACTTTGGTGAGCGTGGCGTGAAGGCGAATAAAGCCCTCATTGTGATGCGCGCTGAATCGCCGGCATAACCATATATGAACGCACTGCTGATGAAACGATACCGGCACCTGGACGGTAAGGGTAAAGGGGTAAAGGGGACATCCATGATAAGGGCTTGTCAAGGGAAAACAGAACTTCCCCTGCACTTGGAAGAGCCTTCTGAAGCGCGGTAATGGGTCCGACGAGCTGCTGAAAGATTTGCTGCTTGCGATCCGTTGCGGATTGGGCCAACATCAGCGTCAGCGTGACCAGACATCCATTTGCGGGAACGGCGCAAGGCCGTCCACGAAGCGCCGCCAACCGGCGGAGCCTGGCTAAGTCGGCTTCGTGCAGGCGTATCGAGATCACACGGGATGCTGCCGCCCGTTTCAGAAGCTCAGAGGGGCTGAGCGTCTTCAGCGTGCCTTTCCGCGCGGCATCTTCCAGACGCCGTCAATATGGCCGCATGACATGGCTACTTCCCCGATCACGTGCTCTGGCGGTTTTCCAACGACCGCTCCCTTACGGTCGCGGCTCTGAACGCGCATCGGAGCCACGACCGTCAGGGAGTGGTGCATGGCAGGAGGAGAACCTCACATCAATGCGCCCACCCTAGGCACCTCATCGCCAGCATCGCGGTCCCGCGCTGTCGAAGAAAAGGGGCAAACGCACTTTCGGTTTTTCATTTCGTCCGGCCGCGCGGATGTGGCGCTTACTGGGCTAGCTTCCACTCGCCTTTGGATAGGACCACGGTGAGGCTCTGCTTGGGCTCCGAGCCTGGCTTGCCATCGCCGAAATCGATCGTTGCGGAATCGCCGCGGACGGTCACCTTGTTCAGTTTCATGGCGCCGGCTTCGGCGGCCATACTGGCGAACATGTTGAGCGCTTCTGCCTTGTTGCTCTTGAACATCTCAGCCATCGACTCGCGGGACTGCGGATCCACGCAGTTGAGGATGGCGTCGAGGTCCTTTTTCCGGGAGGCATCCAGAAACGCCAGCACGGCTTTGTATGGCGGACTGTTCTCGGCCGCTGCGCCGGTCAGCACTCCGCTGACGGCGGCGGGGCGGATGACGGCGGAGTGGAATTCGGCTGCGACGCGCCAGGGGCCGGTTTCATCGTGGGCGCCCTTCATCGTCGCTGTCATCGACACCTTGCCGGCCACCTGGTCGCCGATCGGCCCGGCCGGGGCGAACCGATAGCTACTTAACTCCGGAGACGAAACGGTTTCCGAATAGAACTCGGCGCCCTGGCGCGTCAGCAGTTGGCCGCCGCTCCAGACGCCGGTGGACGGATCGATGGACAGGATCACACCGCGGAGCGCACCGCCGCGCGCTTGTTTATCGGCCCAGTAGAGCCAGTCGTTGGAAGCCTTGCGCAGATCGTCGGGCACGGGCAGGTCCGACAGGAGAACCTTTAATTCCTCCTTGTTGCCGTGGGCCATCTCGTTCTGTTCCACCACCGCGAAAGCGTATTTCAGAGCGAAGCGTTCCGCGCCAACCTGAAGCGTGCCGGATGCGCTGCCCGCCGCGCCGCCGGCGAACGAGACACCCAGCAGCAGACTGAAGGTGGCGAATCCGACGCAAATCAATCCCCAAGAACCCGGCATGTACTGGTCTCCAATCTGAAAGAGATCGCTTACCTCACCGGACAGAATGATAGCAGGAATCGCCGAAAAAGGAGCTTACGGGCCTGAATCGGGAAAACAAACGGGCAAGCTAAAAGCATGCCCTACCAAAACGCATCGTGCCTACTTCAGGTACTTCACCGCCAACACGGCGTTGCCGCGCTGGTTATACAGCAACTCATCGACCAGGCTGCGGGACATGAGAATGCCGAAACCGCCGGCGCGACGGCCTTGCTCCTCACGGTATTCCAGGTGCTTAATGGGCGAGCCATCGGGGTTATTGATGGCGGCGTGCGGCAGGGATTCGAGCGAGAAGCCCTTGCCCGGATCGGCGATATACGTCATCACCGCGCGCGAAGTGCGCAGCAGCGAGGTCCGCACCCGCTTGTGCGCGTCGGACTTGCCGCCGTGCTCGATGGCGTTGATGAGCAGCTCGCGGAACGCGATGGCGATGTCCTCGGCTGTCTGCGACTCCAGGTCCGCCAGCATTTCGCGGATAAACTGCGTGGTGCGCTCGGCGGCTTCGATCTTGCACCGGACTTCCAGGGTGATCCATTCCGGACGCGCGGAAGCCACCCGGATGTCGTCGCGCCAAGCCGCGGCGTCGAGCGCCAGTTGCACCATGTCGGCCAGCGGCCCGGTGGAAATCGGCTTATGAAAATAGGCGTAGGCGCGTTCGCGAATAGCCGCCAGCGCCCCGGCCGGATCGCGGCTGCCGGCCAGGATCACTCTGGCCTCGGGACGGATGGAGCGTATGCGGCGCAGCAGCTTTAGCCCCTCGTCACCATTGCGGCCCTGCCCGGCCAGCACCAGGTCGCACGCGGAATGGCGCAGCGCCTCCAGCGCTTCGTGGCGGTCGTAAGCGTCCTGAATGGAGCGCCCTTCACGCTGCAACAGGGGGACGAGAAGCTCGTGGAGGGCGGGATCGGAATCGAAGACCAGTAACCGGCTGGGGTTCACAGCATCTCTCACCTTCACTGTAGCCGACGAAGTTACCCGGTTGGAACTCTTATAGGCGTTTTATGGGCGGGAATGTAACAGGTAACCTCGGCCGGCCGCGCCGCATCTCATGTGGTGATGGAAAAGAGAGAGCCTGCCCGAAGTGTGTCTCCCGCCGGCAGCGCCGTTTTGCGCACTGCCGGTTGTTTCGCCATTTGGCTGCTTGCGGCCGGCGCCGCGAGTGCGCAAACCTATCCGCCCGGAGGCTATCCTCCAGGAGGCTACCCGCCAGGCGGCTATCCCAACGGGAATCCGGGAAACTATCCAAGCGGCCCCAGCATTCCACTGGGGCGCAGCAAGACGAATCCCAAAACCTCCACCAAGGGCGAGCCCATGCCCAGCTTCCGCGGCAAGTTGCAGCAGATGGATAACAAGACCATCACCATTGCGCTCGACGACGACCGCCAGGTGGACTTCAAGCGCAACGACAAGACCAAGTTTTTCAAGAACGGGGAAGAGGTCAAGAACCCGCAGTTCGCCGCCGGAGACCAATTGTCGGTGGAGGGCCCGGAGGATGAGAAGGGCTACCTGATCGCTGTGAATGTGTATTGGGAGAAACCCGCGAGCGCCCAAACCGCGGCCACGAAGGACAAAGACTCGGGCGCGGTGGACACCTGGAAGGACAATCCGAAGGAAGCAGCTCCGGCCAGCGCGGAGGCGGCTGCGCCGGTTACCCACGTGGCGCCACCGCCGCTCAAGCCGGACGCCGAAGATCCCGGCCCGCCCGTTCTGCACCGCGGCAAGCCGGCCGACGCGTCGCGCGAGCATGCTCCCGAGCCACCAGCGGAGCCGGCCGCGCAAACCGGAACGGCCGGCAACGCCCCGCCGGTTTCCGCTTCGCAGGCCGGGACCACCGAGGCCGCGGCGAGACCTCCGGCCCCGGCTTACCGGGATGCCGACGAGGAGACCGTTCCCGAGGCGCGTCCTCAGCACGGCGACGACCTGATCCGCAGGGCCGCCGGGGCGGCGTTCGATTTCACCGAGGGCTTGCCCAATTACGTGTGCCAGGAGCAGATCGCCCGTTACGCCAGCGACACCCGGCCGGCGAACTGGCAGTCCGTCGACCTGGTTTCGGCCTCCGTGATCTATGAGAACGGGAAAGAGGACTACCGCAACATCAAGGTGAATAACAAGCCGCGCGATAGCTTTAAGGATACCGAGGGCGCCTGGTCCACCGGCGAATTCGGTACTCTGTTGATCGACCTGTTCTCGCCGGCCAGCGACGCCCAATTCCGCTTCCGCCAGACGGATCGCATCGCCGGCGTCAACGCGCGGGTCTACGATTTCACGGTGGACCACCCGCATTCGCATTGGAACATCATCGTGTCGTCGCAAAGCTACATGCCGCCGTACAAGGGGGCGGTGTGGATCGACTCGCTGACGGGGCGCGTGCTGCGCATCGAGGAACGGGCGTACGGTTTCCCGTCCGACTTCCCCTCCGACCACGTGGAATCCGCCACCGACTACGAGTACGTGCAAATGGGCGATGCCAGAAAGTACCTGCTGCCGGTTCACTCGGAGAATCTGACCTGTTTCCGTGGCTCCGACTCATGCCAGCGCAACGTGATCGACTTCCGGAACTATCACAAGTACTCGGGCGAATCCACCATCACCTTCGGCGACACGAAGAAGCCGTAGCGGACGCCGGCGTGAAGCATCTTCGGCTGCCCCGAAAGCGCCTGTGGGCTATAGTGAACTATAAGATCGCCCATGGGCCGCATCCGCATCCTGCCCGACCAGGTCGCCAACAAGATCGCCGCTGGTGAAGTCGTCGAGCGTCCGGCTTCGGTCGTCAAAGAGCTGCTCGAGAATTCGCTCGACGCCGGGGCCACCGAGTTGCGCATCGAGGTCGAATCCGGCGGACGCCGTTTGATCCGCGTCGCCGACGATGGCTGCGGCATGCTGCGCGACGACGCTCTGCTGGCCTTCGAGCGCCACGCCACCAGCAAGCTGCGCGACGTCAAGGACCTGCTTTCGATCTCGACGCTCGGCTTCCGCGGCGAGGCCCTGCCCTCGATCGCCTCCGTATCGCGGCTGCTGCTCGAAACGCGCTCCGCCGAAGAGACCACCGGCACACGCATCGAAATTGCCGGCGGCAAGATGCTGCGCTGCGAGGAAGCGGCGCTGGGCGGCGGCACGGCCATCACCGTCCGCGACCTGTTCTACAACGTTCCCGCGCGAAAGAAATTTCTTCGCACCGAGCAGACCGAGCTCGCCCATATCGCCAGCCTGGCCACTCACTACAGCCTCGCCCACCCGGAGAAGACCTTTCAGTTGATCAGCGGCGGGAGTGAGCTGCTGTACGTGACGCCGGTCGCCACCCTCGCCGAGCGCGTCTACCAGGTCTTCGGCGGCCACACGCTGGAGGACCTGGTCGAGATCGGCGAGCGCGAGAAGGATCTGTTCGTGGCGCAGCCGAGCGCGCCGCCCACGCAGGCCGTCGCCGAATACCGCGCGGAGCCGGACGAGCCGCCCACCCGCCGCTTCCGCCTCACCGGTTTCTTTTCGCGCCCGCAGGTGCAGAAGGCCAATCGCAATTCGGTCTTCATCTTCGTCAACGGCAGGCTCATTCGCGATCGCCTGCTGCTGCACGCCCTCTCCTCGGCGTATCACAACCTGATGCCGCCGGCAGCCTACCCGTTCGCGCTGCTGTTTCTCGAGTGCGATGCCGAGGAAGTAGACGTCAATGTGCATCCGTCGAAAACCGAAGTACGTTTCCGCCACGGTTCGTTCGTCCACGATTTCGTGCGCGACACGATTCGCGACCGGCTGATGGAAAGCCGCCCCGCGCCTTCGTTCCAGCCCGCGCGCTCCGCCGCAGGGCAGCCGGCCGCGCGGCTGCCGTATTCCGAGTTCAGCCAGATGATCGAAAACCAGGCGCCCGACGCGGCCAGCCTGGTCGACGCCGAGCCCGTTCCAGCCGGGCAGGTTCCAGTTGCGGCTGGCGAAACCGCGCCGCTCGAAACGACCCCGTCCACCGGCGAGCCGCCGCCGCTGCCGGAGTTCGCCCTGCGTCCCACCACCGGTCCTTCGCCGCGCCTCGATTTCAGCGCGCCACCGCTCGAAGTGGCGCCAGGGCCGCGCCCTTCCGGGAAACTTTCGCGCCACCTGGATGCCCACGGCGAATTTCCGCCGGAGGCCGTCCCGCCGCCCGAAATGTCGCTTTCGGTGCTGTCCGATTTGCGTCCGCTGGGCCAGATTCACGAGAGCTTCATCATAGCCGCCGGCCGCGACGGCTTGTGGATCGTCGATCAGCACGTAGCGCACGAGCGCATCCTGTTCGAGCAGGTGCTCAAGCAGCGCGCCGCCGGAGGCGTGGAAACGCAGCGCCTGCTGATGCCGATGATTCTCACGCTCACCGCCGAACAGCAGATCGATTACGCCCGCATCGCCGATGAGCTGCGCGCCTCCGGCTTTGAAACCGAGCCGTTCGGCAACCGGACCATCGCCGTGAAATCCGCGCCCGCCGCCATCGGCGCGGCCGATCTGGAGCAGATCCTGTTCGAGATTCTGGAGATCGCCGAGGGAGAGCTGCGGCAGCGCTCGCTCGACGATCTGCGGCGCGAGATCTCCGCCGGCATCGCCTGCCGCGCCGCCATCAAGATCAACACCCGCCTCGACGCCGCCAAAATGGAATGGCTGCTGCGCGCGCTTTCCGAAACCGATTGCCCGATGAGCTGTCCCCACGGCCGGCCGATTGCGATGCATTACTCCACGCGGGAGATTTTGAAGGCCTTTCACCGGATGTAGATGGCGCAGGCCCCCGGCCTGCGAGGTCCCCGATCCTCACCTCGGCTCGCCGTGGTACTCGAAGACCTGCTCGACCGGCGCTCCGAAGACGCGTGCGATGCGGAAGGCCAGCAGCAGGGAAGGGAAGTATTTGCCCGCTTCCAGCGCCATGATGGTGTGGCGCGTCACGCCCGCCTGTTCCGCCAGGTTCTCCTGGGTCATTTCTCCGTGTTCGAAACGGAGCCGGCGAATGTGGTTAACGATCTCCGCTTCCGGGCTAGGCATGGAGTCCCCCGCGATAGAGCACGATGGTTGTCACGGCTTCGACGCCCACAATGAGAATGAACCCCCACATCAGCGTTTCCGTGAGGGCCCAAACCGGCACGGTCAGGGTAGCGTTCCATCCCTTGGTGAAATAAATTGCCATAATGAGCCCGCAGAACGCCAACCAGAACGCGCCGAAACCCGCCCGGTTCGCCTTGCTGGCAATCTGCTGTTCCCGCTCATCGAACCTTTGGCCTTTGAAATAGCGCCGGCTGGAAGCCGGAACGCTGGTCAGCGCCAACAGCGCAAAAACCGAAAACGTGGCCGGACCGTGCCCCAGAAATGCGACGAAGGCACCGTACGCAGCGATGGTCAGCGCCACCACTCCGAGCGTCCAACGAGCCCACTTTTCCGAATCTGACATGTTCAAAACTCCTTGATGTTAAATAAGAACTACTTTAAGTTATTTATACATTACATTATGTGCCTTGTAAAGAACTTTTTGTGGGTCACTTGAGAAGCTTGGGGAGAATGGGTTGTGGGAAAGCCGAGGCGACTCTCGGCTCAGCAGGCTCGACAGCCTGCGCCACAAACTAGCTAGATGACAGTATTGGGGTTAGATGTGCCCGCTACTTTTTCCCTGGCCGGTGGTCGGTCTGCGCGCCCTGGCTGGAGGTGCCGGTGCCCGAGGGCGTGCCAGTCTGCCCGTTGGATCCCGTCGTTCCGCTGGTTCCGCCCGTGCCGCCCGGCGCGTTGGTTACCATCTGTCCGCTCGTCCCGCTTTGTCCAGGTTGGCTGAACGTGCCCGACTGGCTGGATGGCGTGGCGGTGCCTGGCGTGGGAGTCGAAGGCGTACCCATTTGGTTGCCGACCATCATGTTGCGCGGGTCCGGGCGCGGGCGGTCTTTGCTGGGGTCGTAAACGAACTCCCACTCTTTGTAATTGGTGCGGTCGTTATAGACCATCAGGCCCTCGGCATCCAGCTTGCTCGCCACGCCCGCCATGCCGCCGCCGATCACCGTGCCCTGACCTTGGCCAAGCCCCGGAGGAGCGCCGTTCGGCCGCGGCGTTCCCAGCAGGTTTTGAAGCATATTCGTCGCCGCGTTGTTCTGCCCCGGCATCATTCCGTTCGCCGCATTGCCGGCATTTGCCGGATTCAGCCCGCCGGATAGCCCCGCCGCGTTCGCCGGCGCCGGGTTGCTCCCCACCGTCGAACCATAACTGCCAACGGTTGACCCGCTATCGCCCGTGTTGGCGGCATTCGCCCCGCCGGCGTTTGCGCCGGGGTTGCTCCCCGGCAAGCCAAATTGCCCGGGCATGCCGGGCGGCTGGCCCGGAAACTGGCCCGGAAACTGGCCTGGGAACTGCCCCGGCGCGCCTGGCATCCCCGGAACAGGCGCCGCGCCCGGCGCAGCGCCGAAGGGCGAGGCAGGGCCGCCCGGCATGCCGGGAGTGCCCGGCGGCTGCGGCGTTCCGCCCGGTCCCACGCCCGGTTGTGTCCCATTCCCCTGGTCGGCCGATTGAATCGGCTGCCCGTCCGGCCCGAGTCCTCCGCCCGCGCCGCCTTCGCTCGGCCGGCGCCGGTTCATCGCGTTCGGTTGCGCCTGGCCCGCGTTGGCCACTTCCCCGAGCCCCAGTTGCGCGCTGATGTTTTGCCCCAGCGTGGACGCCTCCGGCTTATCGCTGTCCTTCGGTTTGGTGAGCAGCGAATCGGTGAGCACGCCGCCCTGCATGTGGATGATGCGCCACTCGTCCTTGCCCGTCATCGGGTCCTTGTAGCGATGGCGCAGGAAACGAAGGTTGTTGCATCCCCGGTCGAGATCGTCCATATCGGCCGGGAACCGCGTCCCTTTGTTGGCCCGCAGGAAAAGCTGGATGGCGCGTTTGAACTGCTCGCCGCGCTCCATCAGCAGTTGTTCCTTGGCGCGCTGGGATTGGATGGCCACGCGCGGAAGCTCCGCCCAAAGCGCGATGCCGATCACCGCCGCCATGAGAAACACCAGCAGCAGGGCGAAGCCGCGCTCGCCCTCGTGGGCGGGGGAATTAGGGCTCAGTTTCGTAGTAGCGGTAGCAACCGCTCCCTGACGGTCGCGGCTCCGATGCGTTGGCGCGATCGCCGTCATACTTGCGCTTCCTCGGCCAGCGGCACTGTCTGCTGCCGCTTCGATTGCGAATCCTCGACCACCGCCGACGTCAGGCCGATGCTCACCAGCTTGTAGCTGCCGGCAACCGTGTCGCCCACTGCCCGAATGAGAATCTCTTCGCCGCTCATGAAAAATGCGGTGCGCTTACCGTTCCGGCGAATTGTGGTAAGCCCATAGTACTTGAACGTGATGGGCGGCAGCGGCGGCGGACCCGCCGCGACCACCGGTTCCGTGTGAAAGACGTCCGGGGGGCCGGGCAGCGGCTTCTGCGGCTTGATGATCGGCTCCGGTCCTTTCGGCGCCGGCGGCGGCGCGGGGCCGGTCTGAAAGAGGTTGCGCCCCCCGCCGGCCGGCGCCACGCTTTGCAGTTTAGCCAGCAGGTCGAGCCGGATCCTGGGATCCACCGTATTGGGATCGATCTGGTCCTCCGGATTCTTGGAATGCAGCACCGGATGAAACTCTTCGCTCCGGTTGCGCTCCGCGGACCGCGCCGGCCGCCCCGCCGCATGCGGCGATGGCTCGGTTGCCGGCGCTCGAACCACGGGATGGGCCGCCGCGACATCGGCGGGAGACTCCGGCGGAGCGTTCACCGCCGGCGCGGGCCCGCTGGTTTGCGTCGTGCCCTGCGGCGCCAGCACGTTGGCGTAAAAGAAATACGCCGCCGCCAGCCCCAGCACCGCCAGCGCGGCTACCTTTCGCTTGTCTTCCAGGCCGGTCTTCACGGCGCATCCTCCAGCGCGCCCCGCACGAACGTGTGGATCTTGAACTGCACGTCCATCACCGCTGTTTTGCCCGCTGGCGCAGCCGCCTGTATGCTTTCGATCATCAGAAACCGCGGCGACTTGTCGATCAGGTCCACCAGCCGCGTGAGATTCTGGTACGAGCCTTCAAACGCCACCTGGATATTCACCATCTGCAGCGTGTCGCTGCCTTCGATGGCCTCATATTCGTCCGCAATCTGCCCTGGCTTGACGCCGGCCTCCTGCGCCATGCGGAACAACTCTTCGTTCAGCGCCGACGAAGCCTTGCGGCGGTCCACCACGTATTGAGCCAGGAACCGGTCGCCGTCGCGGCGCGCGCCTTCCACCTTGTCCACCAGCTTGCGCGTGATGGCCACGCGCGCCTGCGCCGCCGCGAGTTGGTCCTCGAAGTCCGAGGCCCGCCGCCGCAGATCTTCCGCCGAGCCGCCGAACGGCCGGAACGCCATCACCGCCGCCGCCAGGTTGGCCGCCACCAGCACCCCGATCAAGGCGCGCATCGCCACGCGGGGCTCCTTGATCTTCGCCCAATCAAAGTTTCTGGTCATAGGGCACCGTGATGCGGCTGCGGTATTGCGGCTCGGCCTGGGTGGGCGGCAGCGTGCTGTGCTGGTAGACGTAGCCGAAGATCGGCGACGCCTCCAGCGCCTTCAGCAAATCGTCAATCCCTTCCGCCTGGTCCGACGCCGCCGTCATATCCAGCATCACCTGGTTGCGCGAATTGATGGTCGGGTGGAGCGCGGTGATGCGCACGTTGTAGGGCGCGGTTTTCTCCAGGTCGGCGAACATGCGGCTCCAACTAATGGCCTTGTGATAGATCAGATCGTTGAGGAAGACGCTGCGCTCCAGCACGCTCGCGTTCTCCGGCTGGCGCAGTACGGCGTCCATGCGCGCCTGCTCCGCCCGCACCACGCGCAAGCGGCTATCCAGGTGGCTTATCTCGCCGCGCAAGCTCTCGAGCTGCGCCCGGTCGAGCAACGTCAGGTACGCGAGCAGCGCCAGCGTCACCAGCAGCGCGGCCGATACCGCCGCCGACGCCACCAGCATCGGCCGGTCGCGCCGGAAGGGCTGGCTCGCCAGGTTGATCGGAATCCTCATCTCAATTGTTTCTCGCGATGGATCGCAGATAGCCCAGCAGGCCGGCGTCGCTTTCCCCGGGCACGCCCAAGGGCGACCGCACGGTTTCCACCGGCACGCCCAGTTCCTCCGCGAAGCGCCGCCCGGCCTCGTCCGTCTCCGCGCCGAAGCCGCACAGGTACAGTTTCTCCGCCTTGCCTCCCAGGTTGTCTTCCAGGTAGACGAAAGTGGGCGCCAGCACCGCGCCTACCTCCTCCAGGTCGGAGACCGGCAGCTCCAGGCAGCGCACCAGCTTCGGCACACCCGCCTGCCGCGCCACCACCGTGAGCACCCGCCCGGTGAGCTTCGCCAGCACGCTCAATCCGCCGTCCGGCGCCAGCTCGATCGCCGCCAGCGACGATGGGATCACCAGCCCCGGGTTCATTCCCGCCGCGCGAAACGGCGCTTCGTAGCGCGATACCACTTCGAGCGGCGCCATGGCCACCAGCACGTCCACCTTTTTCCCTGCCGCGCCCGGCTCCGGCCAGAAACTCATCGCCGCCGATTCGGCGTCGAACGGTACGCTCCGTTTCAGCCGGAAGCGGATCAGTGACGCCTGCTCTTTCGCGTCGCCCGGAAACGAATCGAAATCCAGCACCGCGATGCGTGTGCAGTAATCCGGCAGAATGAGAGCCACGTCGCGTCGCTTGCGGCCGGTTTCCACGCCGACCAGCGCTCGCACGGCGCGCGAGAATTCGTCGGGATCGATTACGTTTTCCTGCACCGGCGACACCGCCAGCGCACCCGCCTTGAGAGGCGCGAAACCGAGCTCGGTCCGCGCTCCCAGCCGCGCCCCGGCGAGGCCGGCTTCGGAAATCTCCACCGCCAGATCCGGCGGCGGGTCCTGGATGTAGGCCTTGAGGCGGTCTAGGAACACAGCGAACCTCCGCCGCGCCTAGGTAGGATGGGCCATCGCCTTTTGTGGTCTGTCATGCTGCCGCCTTGACAGACGACAAAAACCGATCGTCTATCCCACCTAAGGGCGAAGAAATGTCGAGACGAATCTCGACACAGCAGGCTTGACAGCCCGCGCCACGGCGGCATGGTTTTACGTCTCAATGAACGTCACCTTATTGATTTCGCGTAGCGTGGTCACCCCGGCGCGCATCTTCATGACCGCCGATTCGCGCAGGAACGTCATCCCGTCCTCGCGCGCCGCCCGCTTGATCTCCGAAGTCGACCGCTTGTCGAGAATCATCTCGCGGATCTTCTCGCTCAAATCCAGCAGCTCGTGAATCGCGGACCGCCCGCGGAACCCCGTGCCGCCGCACTCGAAACAACCCGCCCCTTCGACAAACGGAAAATCGCGCCATTCGTCGGGGTTCAGACCGCTCTCCACCAGCATCGACTCCGGGTATTTCACCCGCTTCCGGCAGTGCTCGCAGATCACCCGCACCAGCCGCTGCGCCAGGATGCAGTTCAGCGCGGATACGAAATTGTACGGCTCCACGCCCATATTGAGAAAGCGCCCCAGCACGTCCAGCACGTTGTTGGCGTGCACGGTGGTGAACACCAGGTGGCCGGTGAGCGCGGAGTTGATGGCGATCTGCGCGGTCTCCTGGTCGCGGATTTCGCCCACCATGATCTTGTCCGGATCGTGGCGCAGAATCGACCGCAGCCCGCGCGCGAAGGTCAGCCCCTTTTTCTCATTGACCGGAATCTGCGTGATTCCCTTGATCTGGTATTCCACCGGGTCTTCGATGGTGATGATTTTGTCTTCGTCGTTCTTGATTTCGCTCAGCGCCGCATAGAGCGTGGTGGTCTTGCCCGAGCCGGTCGGCCCGGTCACCAGCACCATGCCGTAGGGCTCCAGAATGTAGCGGCGGAACTTGTTGAGGTCGGATTCGGAGAAACCCACCACGTCGAGCGACAGCTTGGAAAACTTCTCGCTCATGGATTCCTTGTCGAGCACGCGCAGCACCGCGTCCTCGCCGTGGATGGTGGGCATGATGGACACGCGGAAATCGATCAGCCGGTTCTTGTAGCGCACGCGGAAGCGCCCGTCCTGCGGGACACGCTTCTCCGCAATATCCAGCTCGGACATGACCTTGATGCGCGAAATGATGGTCGACTGCCAGTCCTTGGCGATCGGCGGCATGGCGTAGTGCAGCACGCCGTCGATGCGGTACTTGATGGCCACTTCCTGGTCGCGCGATTCGATGTGGATGTCGCTCGCCCGCCGCTCGAGAGCGTTGAAGATGGTCGTATCCACCAGCTTGATCACCGGCGCGATGTCGCTATCGACCGCGGTCAGCTTGTCGATCGAAAGCGTCTCGTCCGTGTCGCCGTCTTCCGCCACCACGTCCAGCGTGAAGCCCTCGGTGACTTCTTCCAGCACGCGCTGCGACTGTTCGGTTTTCTTCAGCAGCTCGGCGATCTGCGAGAGCGTCGCCACCTTCACCCGCAGCCGCTTGTGCAAGAGACCGGTCAACTCGTCGATCAGCGTGAGGTTGCGCGGGTCGGCCAGCGCGATCTCGAGCGTCCCGTCGCGCGCCTGGATGGGCACGAAGTTGTAGCGGAACATCAGGTCCACCGGAATCGACCGGAACAGGTCGTGGTCGATGGCCGTCTCGTGCAGGTCCACGAACTCGGAACGGTAGCGCTCCGCCATCGCCCGCGCCTGTTGTGCCTCCGCCAGGGGATCGATCAGCCGGATTCTGTCTATGCTCGCCATTGGTCAGCTCACCGGATCGTGTCCGCCAATGAGAATATCGGCAGATACAGCGCAATCAGCACGAACGCCACCACCGAGCCCATCACGATCATGATGGCCGGCTCGATCAGCGAGAGCGTCGCCGTCATGCGCGTATTCACGTCCTCCTCGAAGAACTCCGCCACGCTGTTGAGCATGGCCGGCAGAGCGCCGGTCGATTCCCCCACTTCGATCATATCGAGCGCCAGCGGCGGGAACATTTTCGACGCCCGCAGCGAAGCCGAAAGCGGCTGCCCCTCGCGCACCATCCTGCCCGCCGTCTCGATCGCCCGTTGCATCACCGGCGTCGACAGCGAATCGGCCGCCGTTTCGAGCGACTGCACCAGCGGAATGCCTCCCGTCAGCAGCGTGCTCAGGATCCGCGAAAGCTGCGCCACCTGGTACTTCAGCCAGATTTCGCCCGCCACCGGCAGCTTCATCTTGATCCGATCCAGCCGGTTGCGCGCCGCTTCCTGCCGCGACCACCAGCGGAAGCCCGCGATCCCGCCGGCCAGCGCCGCCGCCAACACCAGAATGTAGCTGCGCGCCGCGGTGCCGATGGAGATCAGAAACACCGTCAGCGCCGGCAGTTGCGCGTGCATGCTGGTGTAGAGCGTGGCGAACGTCGGCACCACGTAAGTCACCAGAAACACCATCAGGACGATCACCAGCACGATCAGCACGCTCGGATATAGCAGCGATACCATCACCTTCTTCTTCACCGCCAGCGAGATCTTCTGGTAGGTGATGTACCGGTCCAGCACTTCCGTCAGGCTGCCGCTCTTTTCTCCAGCCATCACCGAAGTGACGTAAATCTTCGGAAACACGCCCTGCTGGCGGAAGGCTTCCGAGAGCAGCGTGCCCGAGTGCACTTCATCCCGCACCGCCTTGATGTAAGGACCCAGCTTGGGATCGGTCAGCCGCTCGGCCAGCAGATCGAGCCCCTTCAGAATCGGCAGGCCGGCGCGGATCAGCGTCACGAACTGCTGGTTGAAGATGAGGAACTTCTCGAGGTTGATTTTCTTCTTCCGCCCGAAGCCCGATCCCGCGCTGCGCGTCCTCACCGAATACACCAGGAAGCCCTGCGAAGTGTACCGGTCGCGCAGTTCCTTTTCCGAGCCGGCGGTGGCCACCTGCTGGTGGATCTCGCCGCGCCCATCGGCGTACTTGAGGACGAATTCAGCCATCGCTTACTGGTCCCCCTCGGTCAATTGCGCCCCTGGCGGCAACTGGAACTGGAACAGCCCGGCGCTGAGCGGCGGATCCACCTTCTCCTGGTCGAAGTGGAAATCCAGCACCGCCTGGTCGTAGCTGGTCACTTTGACCTCTTCGATGCGCCCGTCAGGCGCCACTGTGAACTCCACCGCCTTGTATGGCAGATCGTCGGTTTTCGGTTCGGCCGTGATGCGCCAGTTCCCGCCGTCGCTACGGCCCAGCAAATTGCGAAACTCCCGCTCGAAGTGCAGTTTGCCCAGCAGGAAGGCTAGCGGCGCGCGCATGTCCTCGGTTTCCTTCAGCTTCATCCGCTGCGCGCGGTTGTCGGCCGGCGTATACAGGTAAAGATACTTGCCGTCGCTGAGGAACAGTTTGCCCTGGGGCTGGGTGTAATCCCATCGCATTTTGCCCGGCTTGCGCAACTGAAGCCGTCCACCCTCCGCGCGGTGCGGTTCGCCTTGCCGCGTATATTGTTCTTGAAAAACGACTTCGAGCGTCTTCGCGTGGTTATACCGAGCCTCCACGGTAGCCAGCAGGTGGCCCAACTGCGGATCGGCGGCAAAAGCGGACACCGCCAGCAGTCCCGTCCATAGGCGAGCTACGCTCACAAAAGGCTTGACGCCGCGGGCGCCCGATCCGTGCAGGCCAAGTGATGCAGGCCCCCGGCTTGCGAAGGCCTACCCGCCTTCCAGCGGACGGCAGCGGGCCTCGAAGATGCCGGTGAGGTCGGCCTTCGCCAGCAGCCCCGAAGCGACGGACAAGACCATGTCCACCAATTCTTCCTCACCGAAGTCCGGCTCCCAACCATTCATCAGCAGGAATGTGATGGCCGCGTTTGCGCCGGCTCGTTTGTTGCCGTCGAGGAACGGGTGGTTCTGGCTGATATGAAAGAGGTACGCCGCTGCCATAGCGGGGATGGAGGTGTGCAGGAATTCGCCGCCGAATGTCGCCTGAGGCGTGGCCACCGCGGACTCAAGTCCGGCCGCGTCACGCAGTCCCTGGGTTCCTCCGTAATGATCGATCTGCTGCTCGTGAATCTCCAGAACTTCATCCAGCGACAGGAATACCGGCTCCATGAAGTCTATCCCGGGAACTCACTCCGCCAGTTTCTGGAACGCCTTTCCATATCGCTTGTGCGCCCACTCCTGCGCCGCATCGAACTTTTTTCGCCGATCCGAGGGCTTCGCCGGCGCGACGATCAGGTGTTTGCCGTCGGTACTGATATCGAGCGGCGTTTCGGGATCGATCCTCAGGAGGTCCAGGATGGGGCGATCGATCACCAACGCCAGACTATTTCCGTGCTTCGTCAGCTTCTTGATCATGCAGCGGCTCCGTATCTCCAATGTATCACCAAAGCGGACGAATCGGGGCGCGGCGCCAGCCAGCCACGGCCGAGCCGAACCCGGCCCCAAGTGCGGAACGTCCCCCCAGGCTGCGCCGGAACGGCTACCATCGGCACTACTGAATTTGAGCCGCAGTTCGTGTACAATTACTAACACCGCGGTAACACTTGTACTTTCCCGATGCGGTTCTTTTTGGGGGTGCGATGGAAAAACCGGCGCAAAACATTCAAGACAGTTTCTTAAACAACGCGCGCAAGGACAAGATCGTCCTCACCATATACCTGATGAGCGGCGTGAAGCTTTCCGGCCGGATCAAGAGTTTCGACAAGTACTCTTTGGTGCTGGAGACCAACAATCAGGAGCAACTGATTTTCAAGCACGCAGTTTCCACCGTGGTGGTACAGAAGCCTCTCCACTCCTACAGCGGCAACTCGCAAGCCACCGTTTCGAGCGGGACTGCGGCCGGCGCTCCGAGCGCGCCGGTGCACACTGAATCGGAGGCATAACACACGCCGGCGACCAGGCCCTCCCGCGAGCGCGCCATCCTGGTGGGGCTGGAGTGGAAGTCGCGCTCCGCTTCCGCGCGTTGGGGACCGGCGGGCAGCGAAGAATCGCTCGACGAATTGGCGGAACTCGCCTCGAGCGCCGGCGCGGAAGTGGTGGAGCGCGTGCTGCAATCGCGTGATGCCCCGCAGGCCGCCACCTTCATCGGGCCCGGCAAGGCCGCCGAATTGGCCGCGGCGGTTGGCGCGGGGGCGGCCGACGTTGTCATCTTCGATCGCGAGCTCACCCCCACCCAGCAGCGCAACCTCGAGAAATCGATTCGCACCCGGGTAATCGACCGCACTCAATTGATCCTCGACATCTTCGCGGCGCGCGCCCGCACGCGCGAAGGCCGGCTCCAGGTGGAACTGGCGCAGCTCAATTACCTGCTGCCGCGCCTGTCCGGCCGCGGCGTCGAAATGTCCCGGCTGGGCGGCGGCATAGGCACTCGCGGGCCCGGCGAAACGCAACTGGAAACCGACCGCCGGCGCATCGCCCAGCGGATCCAAAAGATCAAGCTCGAACTGGAGAGCGTGCGCACCGGCCGCGCCGTAAACCGGCGGCGCCGCAGCGCGGTTCCACTGGCCACGCTGGCGCTGGCGGGCTATACCAACGCCGGAAAGTCCACCCTCTTCAACCGGCTCACCCGGGCCACTGTCCTCGCCGACGCCCGCCTCTTCGCCACCCTCGACCCCACCGTCCGCCCGCTGCTGCTCCCCTCCCACCGCCGCGTGCTGGTCAGCGACACGGTGGGCTTCATCCGCAACCTGCCCACTACGTTGGTCAAAGCTTTTCGCGCCACGCTCGAGGAAATTCAGGAGGCCGCGCTGGTGCTGCACGTGGTCGACATGGCTTCGCCCTCCGCCATGGAACAGGCCGCGCGCGTTGGCGAAGTGCTGGATGAAATTGGCGCCGCCCACGTCCCACGCATCCTGGTGCTGAACAAAATGGACCGTGCCGGCGCCGCAGCCGAGCCGCTGGCGCGCCGCCTTTCCGCCGCCGCTCCCGGTCAAGCCGGCAGCGCGATCGCCATCTCCGCTCTCACCGGAGACGGTATCGGCAGGCTGTTGGACGCCATTGACGTGGCGCTTCCGGTGGATCTCACTTCGTCGGTGACTCTGCGCCTACCTGCGGCCGACGGCGCTACGCTCGCGCTGCTCCATCAGTTCGGACGAGTGATCAAGACCCGTTACTCCGGCAACCACTGCGTGGTGGAGGCGACCATCCCCGAGTCGCTGGAAGTGCGCCTGCGCCGCGCCGGCAAACTACCCTGACGAAGCCGGTTTCGCACCTTGCCGCATTTGCGGGGGAGTACGGTAACAGAATCCACAGCCCTTGTGGAAAACTTTGTGGGAAAGCACCTGGCCACAACCATTAAACTACCATTAAAAAAGCACTTACCACATTTTGCCGCAAGCGGCAGCATATTTCATTAAACGCTTTGGAATAAGCTGCTTGACACCAGACCGCCAAGCATACCGAATGCATTACACGTTGGTTAACACGAGTGACTGGTGGTAGCGTCGGATTTCCACATGGCTACTCAGGGGAATACCCTATGCCACCGAGGTCCACAAGAGAGCAAAATGGTCTGTTACACTGTACCTTGATGGCGGTGTAGCTCAGCTGGCTAGAGCGACGGTCTCATAATCCGTAGGTCGGGCGTTCGAGTCGCCCCGCCGCCACCATTTCCCTGCAACAACTTGCGAACGGCTCAGGTCTGTCCGATTAGGATATCGCGGTCCTCTATTCAGATTTCCATTAGAATACGAAAGATGGATCCCGATCTCCGCCGCGCCTGGACACAAATCGTCACGGGCGAAGATTACGACGAGCACATGGCTGGGATCGGCCAAGCTCAGGCGGGCGCCAGCCTCACCTGTCAGATAATCCGCGCCGCCGATCCGCCTGCGGGCGGCCGCGTGTTAATCGCCGGCGCCGGCACCGGGCAAGCCCTCGATTTCGCGGACCCCGCCGTATTCCGGCCGTTCCGGCTAACCTTCACCGACCTGAACCCGGCATTCCTTGCGCGCCTGGCGCGACGCTTGGCGAAGCACGGCCTCGACGCCACTGTGATCGAAGACGACATCGAGCAGACGGCGATCGAACCCGGCGCGGATCTGCTGCTGGCCACGCTTCTACTGGAGCACATCGACTGGCGCCGTGGCGTCGAGGCACTCTCCGGACTTCGCCCCGCCGCCTGCGGAATCATCATGCAAGAGAACCCGGAGGGCATGACCTCGGCGATCACACCAGGCCGGCAAATTCCACCGTCGCTCGCCAAGGCCGGCGAAATCGCGCACGCCACGCTGGTGCCGCGCCAGGACCTGATCGAGGCCTTCGCGGCGCGCGGCTATGTGTGCAAGGACACCTGGACGTTCGCGGTCGCAGACGGCAAGAGGCTCGTGGCGTTGCTGTTCGTCCGCCAGGAGCCTCTTGCCGGTGCAACCAGAGATGGCTGAAGCGCGCCGGCTAATATCCTTCCGCGTGGTCCATGTGCAGATCGCGCACCGCGCGTTTGATCTGGTCGATGGCAGCGTCGATGTGCTGGTAGGCCGCGTTACGCCAGCCGATGGAGCGTGGATTGTCTTCCTCGCTGCCGATATCGGCGCGGGCGGCCCTTAACAACTCCAAGGCCTTGTGGATTCTGCCGGGACGGTCCAGGTTGCGATCGATCGGCGGATTGTCTTCGAGGTCTCTGTGATCGATCACCGCCGCGTGGTCGATTTCTCTTACCGCCTGGTCGATTTCCCAATCGGCCTGGTGCACGTGCCGCATGACGTTGGGCTCATCATGGACGCGCAGCAGAAGAAGCGCTGTGCGGAGATCGGTCCGCGCGTGCATGTAGCGCGGGTGGCGCCCCCACGCCAGCGTGGAAAAGGCGAGAGCAGCCGCTATGGCCAGAATGATCGAGAATTTGGTGTTTCGCATGTTTTCCTCCTGCTTAACATTAACACCCAGCCGAGCTTTACGGTTATGGCGAAAGCCGTAACCGGAATCGAGTTTAATGATATTTCTTTTCACCGGCCTCAATGCGAACCGGCAGGCGATTTTCCGGCGGCGGCAACGGGCAAGTGGCGTAGGGCGTGAAAGCGCAGGGCGGACTGTAAGCCTTGTTGAAATCGAGAACCACACGGCCGTCCTGGGGCAGGGCCGAATACAGGAAGCGGCCGGCTGGGTAGGTTTCCTGGCCGCTGGTCTGATCGCGGAAGATATAAAACAGCTCCTGGGCATTCGGCTCTTCGAGGATCGGATAGAGGCGCAACTCCTTCTCGCCAATGCGGAACTCGGCGTAGCCGGGACACTGGGAAGGTTCGGTTTGGCCCAGCACGTTGAGAACGGGAATCTGGCGTGGCTCAGGCACCCAGCGCGCCGTCACGCGGTACGCCTGGCTGACGGGGAAGTAGTCCAGACCGTGGAACGCCTTGCGCGCCGGATT
>DASWZP010000171.1:0-1851 GCA_036404395.1 Bryobacteraceae bacterium
GCACCGCGCTGTTCGACGTCGTGAATCGCCGCTGGTCGATGGAAATGATGGACGAGCTCGGGCTCGACCGCGCCATTCTGCCGCGCTGTTATGAATCGCAGGAAGTCACCGGCGTGGTCAGCGCGGAAGCGGCCGCGCTCACCGGCCTCGCTGCCGGAACCCCGGTGGTGGGCGGCGGCGGCGACCAGGCTTCGAGCGCGGTCGGCAACGGCATCGTCGAACCCGGCATCGTCTCCTGCACCATCGGCACCTCCGGCGTGGTCTTCGCCCATATGGAGCAGGTGGCGTATGACCCGGCCGGCCGCGTCCACACTTTCTGCCATGCCGTGCCCGGCAAGTGGCATGTGATGGGCGTCACGCAGGGCGCGGGCCTCAGCCTGCAATGGTTCCGCAACCAGCTCGCTCCGGGCACATCATACGACGCACTCACCGCCGAGGCTGCCCAGTCGCCGCGCGGCGCGAACGGCCTGTTCTGGCTGCCTTACCTGATGGGAGAGCGCACGCCGCATCTCGATGCCACCGCGCGTGGCGGCTGGATCGGCCTCACCGCCGGCCACAAGCGCGCCGACCTGATCCGCGCCGTCATCGAAGGCGTCTCTTACAGCTTGTGCGACTGTCTCGAAATCGTCGAGTCGCTCGGCGTGCCGCTCGAGAGCGTGCGCGCTTCCGGCGGAGGCGCGCAGAGCCCCTTCTGGCGCGGCTTGCTGGCATCGATCTTCAACAAGCGCGTGGTCACGCTCGAAACCCAGGAAGGCTCCGCTTACGGCGCTGCCCTGCTGGCGCTGGCCGGCACCGGCGCCTACGCCAGCGTCCCCGAAGTCTGCCGCGCCGTCATTCGGGAGACTGAATCGGTCGCCCCCGTCGACGCCGATGCCGCCTTCTACGCGAGAGCCCACCGCGTCTACCAGGCCTTCTATCCGGCGCTGAAGCCGCTCTACGGACAGATTGCGGAATTGGGGTGAGTCTGCTATTTTGGGCTGGAGATAGGATCCCCAGTGAGTGAACGTAGAACTCCGGCGAGGCTCGACACCGAGCATCCGCGTGCTTCTGCTGTGCGGATTCTCACCTTTGCCGAGCAGTTCGCGGAAGGGATGTCGCGCGAGTGCAACTCGGCGGATCACGCCAGCCTCCTCTATGGCGGCGATGGCTTGCCGGGATGATCCGCGATCTCATCTAGCCGCTTTTCGGGCATCCTTCTGCAATGTGACGCCATACTCGCCCCCAAGCCGATACAATGGGGTTGTATGAGCCGTGTGGAAGAAATCGAGCGCGCCATCCAGGATCTGAGCCTCGACGAGTTTGCTCAGATCGCTCAGCACGTTCACGCGCTGGAGCAGGAACGATGGGACGCGCAACTGGATCGCGATGCTAGCAGCGGCAAGCTCGACTTTCTAGTCGCCGAAGCTCTGGAAGAGCGCAAACAAGGGCGGCTAAGGGACTGGCCCGATCCGGCGTGAGGTCGCAGGCGAGTCCTCGCTTCTGGCAACTATTCGAGAACCTTCCCACGGACGTTCAGCGCCTCGCCGAGAAGAGCTACCGCCTCTGGAAGGCAAACCCGCATCATCCGTCTCTCCGATACCGGCGACTGCAGGGCCGCGATGACCTGGTCAGCGCGCGTATCGGCGACCATTACCGTGCACTCGGTTACGTGGAATCTGGTGTTGTGATCTGGATCTGGATTGGCCGCCACGCCGAATACGATCAACTGACTCGCGGCTGACCTCATCAGTGCGCTGTTCACCCCCCCGTTTCAATCCGGTCCATCAGCGCGTGCAGCAGGAACTGGTGCGCTTCCTGAATGCGGGCGGTGACGGCATGGGGCACCAGCAGGACGCAGTCCGCCAGGTCCCT
>DASWZP010000172.1:0-3301 GCA_036404395.1 Bryobacteraceae bacterium
CGTCCTCGCCCAGCGCCGGGTCGCGCGGCAACAACATCTTCGATTTGATGTGGATCAGCGTGGCCGCCATGTAGACGAACTCCGCCCCCAGGTCGATATCCATCTCGCGCGCCTTCTCCATGTACTCCAGGTACTGCGAAGTGATGGTGGCGATAGGGATATCCTTAATGTCGATCTGCTGCTTGCGAATCAAGTCCAGCAGCAAATCGAGCGGCCCTTCGTAATGTTCCAGGTGGAGATCCAACGGCGATGACACTGCTATCACGATAGCACGGGACAAAGTGGTAACCTGCGTTGCGGATCGTCCAGAATCGCAAACTCGGTACACCATTTCGCAATCAAAATTGCGGTCTGTCGCGTAGTCCGCGGGCGAGGCGTGCCTCGCCCCTACAACGGATTCGTAGGGGCCGGGCATGCCCGGCCCGGCCTGGGTCAAGCGCGCCGCAAAGCTACCAGCGATTTAGCCACTCCCAGCACGCGCTCGCGCAATATGCGCGCTTCGGGAAACAGCGCGCGCAGCTCCCCGGCGCCGAGCAGGCGAACGTCGCGCAAATAATGATCGATGTAGAAATCGCGCCGGTCGGCCGGAAGCGGGACCAGCACGCGCCACCAATTGAAACGCGGAACCAGCGCGCGCTGCCAGGCCCGCGGCAGCCAATGAATGAACGGCGTGAGCAGGTGCTGCTCCACCGGGAACCATCGATTGGGCGTCTCCACCCAATAGGCACGGCCGACGCGAGCCGCCTCGCTCGCGAACTGCCGCTGGCTGGCCAAATCGCCGACGTGTTCGATCACCGAGTTGCTGAACACCACGTCGAACGCGCCGTCGCGGAACGGCAGCGCCCGCCCATCTCCCGCTACCCAAACTGGAGCGCCCGCCAGGTCCTCGGCGGCGCGCGGCGTATTCAGCAGCACCAGCCGCGGCGGCGCGTCGAGCAGTTTCCAGTTATCCGGCGTGCCGCCGATATCGAGCACACGGGTCTCGGGCGTGAGCTCGAGTTCAGCGGCGAACCGCGCCATCCGCCGGCGGCGGAAGTGGCGCGAGATGGCGGCGAAACGCTGCGCGGCGGTCATGGGATACCGAATGCCACTTAGTTATTCTCCCCTCGCCAGATGAGAAACGCCAGCCGCGCTCCTTTCGTGCGGCGCCTTGCCCCGCCGCGAGGCGTCGGACTTCCCCGCCCCAATCCGTCCCCGCTGGCCTCTGTTGCTACCATCGAATCATGGCGGGTACCGCGAGCCGAGCCTCGCGCAGGGCGTTCCTCGCTTCCGCGCTGGCCGCCATCAGGCTGGCCGCGCAGAGCCAGAAGGGTACTGCGTTTGCCGCGGCGCGGCTCCGCTACGAGGACCCCACCACCGAGCTCGAAGTCGTTCGCCTCACCGATCCCGCGCAAGCGAGCGCGTTGCCGGCCTATTACAACCGCGCCGTGACCCATAACAGCGCCAGCCTGCTCTGTGGCGCCGGCCTCACTGGCCAGCCGCAAGCCTTCCGCATGGACTTGAAGACCGGCGAGGCGCGCCAGTTGACCGAGGTCGCCGAACTGGACGTTGCATCGCTCGCGCTTACGCCCGACAGCCGGTCATTCTGCTGCTTTGCCGGGCGATCCCTGCTCCACATCAGCCTGGGCACTCTGCGGCAGCGCGAAATCTACCGGGTTCCGGACGGCTGGCAACGCTGCGCCGGGATGAGCTTGACGCCAGACGGCACGCACGCCCTTTTCGCCGAGCGGCGAGACGAAGGCTCGCGCCTGCGAGCCGTTTCCCTGGCACAGGGCATTCCCCGCACCGTGATCGAAGCGCGGTTTTCGATCGAGCATCCGCTGGCGCGCCCCGGCCGCGATCAGATTCTCTACCGGCAAACCGCGGAAGGGCTCTGGCTGGTGGATTCGGGCGGCGCCAACAATCGCCGTCTCAAGCTGGCGCCGGGCCGCATCGGCTCGACTCTATGGAGCCCGGACGGAAAGAACATCCAATACCTGAACTTTCCGGATGACCCCGCCCAGTTGCACGCCATTCGCGAGTGCTCGCCCGATGCCGCCGCCGACCGCTTGGTCTCGAAGACCAGCCAGTTCGCCTGCTTCAGCGCCAACCGCGATTCGTCCGTGTTCGTCGGCGCCAGCGCCAATCGCAGCTCGCCCACCGTCCTCTTGCTGCTGCGCGTCACCCGCCGCGAATTCACCTTGTGCGAGCACAAAGCCGCCAACCCGGAGACCGTAGCGCCGGTCTTTACCCCCGACAGCCAGCACGTGCTCTTCCAGAGCGATCGCGACGGCCACCCCGCCATCTACAGCGTTCAGGTCGACAAGTTGGTCGAGCCGACCGAAGCCGACACCGGGTAGAGTTGGTAACGTCGGCGGTCTCCGCCGCCGGTGCTTTTCGTCTCCCTCTTCCGACTCTGTCGCAGCACACCGGCGGCAAAGACCGCCGGCGTTACTGAACCCACACTCCCTAGAACGTCAGTCGTGACTGAAAATCGATGCGGCGATTGTTGGCCGTCGATCCGGCCATTCCGCCGCCACCCGGGAAGCCGCCACCGAATCCGGTGTTCACGCTGGTGGGCTCCAGGAAGTAGGGCGATGTGATGACGCCCTGGTATCCGCCGGGGTTGAAGTGGTTCAGGATGTTGGTGAAGTTCACGCCCAGCGTCAGGTTGAAGCGGTGCTCGGTGGAGTCGCCGAACATGCCGCCCATGCCGCGGCCACCACCACCGCCGCCCCTCATGCCACCCGGCCCGCCGCCGCCGGGAGGTCCGCCGCCGCCGGGACCACGCCAGCCGCCGCCACCGCTGCCCTGCGCCTGGCTGCCGCGTATCGCGCCGAAGCCGAACACCCGGTATATCCGCATATTGATCGACACCAGGCCCGGCATCGTCAGGTAGTTCCGCGGAACCAGATTGTTTGGATTCGCCACGTTGTACGAAGTCGTGAAGTTGCCCGCCGGCGAGCAGACCACGTCGCCCAGGAGCACCACACCCGCGGCGCCGGCGCACTGGGCGCCGGTGGCGAAAGCCGCGCGTGCGTTGATCAGCGTCGTGCCGTATACGTCTGTCCCGTCCAGCACGTCGTACGGCTGGCCCGACCGCACTGCGATGAACGGCGCCACGCGAATGCCCTTCGGACCCACTACCGATCCCACCAGCATGAAATTGTTCCGCCGGTCGAGATTCGAGCGCCCGTAATCCAGCGCGAAGTCGTATGGGTCGGTCGGGGTCGAGGGCAAATCGTTGGCATAGGTCCGCGAATAATTTCCGAACAGCGAAACCCGCCGGCTGAAGCGCGTGTTGAAGTTCGCCATCAGCATC
>DASWZP010000173.1:0-5298 GCA_036404395.1 Bryobacteraceae bacterium
GAAAAAAGCCGACAACAGCAGCCCGAGCTCGTAGTTGCTGAAGCCGAGATCGCGCTGGATGTTGGTGGCGCCGGCGGAAAGGTTAGCGCGGTCGAAATAGTTCAGAAATCCCGAAATGACCAGCAGCGCGAGGATGCGCCACTCCTTGCGGGATAACGCCGTGCGCACCGGAGCGGGGATTGCCGTCACAGGACGCTATTCTACCTTGGATGGCGCGTTCCCATGCGGCTTGCTATCACCGAACTTCCGTACCGTGGGGAACCATTTCGGGCGTGAGAAATGTCTTGGGCACCGTGCCTTCACCTGCTAGCGTGAATTTTGGAAATCGCTTGTACCATTTTCCAGGTGGCACCTCGGGATCGGAGTTCAACCAATCCTGCAATACATCGAAATCATCAACCGAAATCCGGCCTTCTCGAAAGCGATCGACAAGGTGTTTCATGAAGTACGGCGGCGGCCTCTTAATCTTCGGCATTCCGGTACTGGCGCTGGAACACGATCTTTTGAAGCTCTTGGGAGAGGCGGCGGAGTTCAGTTTCGTCCTTGGCGTCTTTGATGCGCTTTAGGCAAAGGTGAAGAGCCTTCTTCGAAGCGTCGAAACCAGGCATGGCTGCCACAGGGCCGCTGCCGCTCTTCGCTCTCGACCATCGCGCCCGAACGGCTTTGCGCGCGCTTTCGCTGCGTTGTTCTGGAGTGAGTACGGCGGCTCTGGCGGGGCCACCCTTCTTGCCGCCCAATCGTCCTAGCGCAACAGCGGCGGGATTCTTCCTCTTAGCGTTTACGGCCATCCTTGCATTATACGTGAGCGCTCAGGAGTTGACAACCACGTGAGCGCTTTAGTATAAGCGCGGCCTCCGCCGATCGCGATAGAATGGGCGCTCCATGCCGGCGAATGGCACATACCTGGTTCTGCTCACGGCGGCTTCCATCGCGCTGCTGCTGTTCCTGATTCTGGGCGTCAAGCTGCACGCGTTTCTGGCGCTGCTGATTTCCAGCATGGCGCTCGGCCTCGGGGCGGGCATGCCGCCGGAGAAAGTGCTCAAATCCATCCAGACGGGCTTCGGCGATTCGCTGGGGTTCATCGCGGTGGTGGTGGGGCTGGGCGCCATGATCGGCCGCTACCTGGAGGCGTCGGGCGGCGGCGTGGCGCTGGCCGACTGGCTGCTCGAACGTTTCGGGCGCGAGCGCGCGGCCTGGGCCATCCTGGTGGCCGCGTTTCTGGTCGGGCTGCCGATCTTCTTCGAAGTCGGCTTCATCATCCTGGTGCCGCTGGTGTGGAACCTGGCGCGCGAGACCAAGCGGTCGCTGCTGGTCTACGGCCTGCCCATGGCCGCGGCGCTCACCATCACGCATTCGATGGTGCCGCCGCATCCGGCGCCGGCCGCCGCCGCACAACTGTTGGGAGCCGATATAGGCCGGACGATCCTTTACGGCATCGCCCTCTCGATCCCGGTCGCGGTGGTGTCGGGCATCTTCTATGGCCAATGGATCGCCAAGCGCATCAACGTGGCTGTGCCGGAGATCGCTTCGGCCGCGCCCCCGACCGAAAGAGGAAGCGCGCCACCGGTGTGGATGGTGATTCTGCTGCTGCTGCTGCCGGTGGGGCTGATCTTCGGCGCCGCCCTGGCCACCATGGTGAACCTGCCGTTGCGCGGCGTCGCGGTGTTTCTGGGCCACCCGTTCACCGCGCTGACGATTGCCGCGCTGGCGTCGCTATACTTTTTCGGATTGCGGCGCGGGGTTTCGCGCGAGCGGGCGATGAAGATGGCGGCCGACTCGCTGGCGCCGATGGGCGCGCTATTGTGCATCATGGGCGGCGGCGGCGCGTTCAAGCAGGTGATCGTGGATTCGGGCGTGGGCGCGGTGGCGGGAAGGTTGCTGGTGACGTCGTCGATATCGCCGCTGCTGGTAGTGTTCGTCATCGCGATGGTGCTGCGGGTGGCGATGGGCTCGGCCACGGTTGGCATTATCAGCGCGGCCGGCATCGTGGCGCCCATCGTCAAAGGCATTCCCGGCTATAGCCCGGAGATCATCGTGCTGGCGCTGTGCTGCGGCGGCTCGGGCCCATCGCACGTCAACGATTCCGGCTTCTGGCTGGTCAATCAATACTTCGGGATGACGGTGCCGCAGACGCTCCGTTCCTGGACCGCGATGAAGATGGTGGGCGCGTTCGCCGGCATTCTGATCGTGCTGGCCGCGCACGCGCTGGCGAGGTAACGCCGGCGATCTTGTCGCCGGTGATTTGCCGAACTTTCGAGAGGGTCGGGGTGGTTTTTCGACCCGGTCACGCCCCGATACAGCCCCGCCTCGATAGGGTCGATAAACCGCCCGAAGTTCCGGGAAACCCGGCAAATCACCGGCGGCAAGACCGCCGGCGTTACCGGGCTCTTCATGGAATTCCGCGAGCCGGCGGCCCATCCTGACAGACGACAAAAACCGATCGTCTATCCTACCTCTTCTATACTGGTACCTATGCCAATTCCCATTCAAGGCGTGGACCCCACGCAAAACGAGTTTCTAGCCAATCTCGAGAGCAGGTCGAAGAAACCCAACGCCTTCTTCCGAGCCATGGCGAACCGGCCCGAAGTGCTGAAGACTTTTGTGCCGCTGTACGGCGCGATTATGGGTCCGGGATCGGTAAGCCAGCGCGTGAAAGAGTTCGTGTATCTGACCTGCTCCTACACCAACCAGTGCGTTTTCTGCATCGCCGCGCACAAGGCGAGCTCGCGCAAGGCCGGCATCGCCGACGATGAATTGCGGGCGCTCCAGGCCGGCGACGAGCAGCCGTTCGACGCGGCCGAGCGCGCGGCGATTGCTTATGCGCGCGATTTGACGCGCACGGCAACGGCCGCGGACTCGCGCGAAGAACTGTTCGCGCATTTCACTCCTGAGCAGATTGTCGAGATCACGCTGGTGGCGGCAATGGCCAACTTCACCAACCGGTTCAACAACGGCCTGCATATTCAGCCGGAAGCGTGATGCCGATCCTGAGCGGAATCCATCCGGTGGCCGAGGCGCTGCGCGCCAAACATCCGCTGGAGCGGCTGCTGGTGGCGCAAGGCGCGGGCGGCCCACGTTTGCAGGAACTGATCGACCTGGCGCGGCGCGCGGGCGTGCCGGTGCGCTTCGAGCCAAGGCCGGCGCTCGACCGGCTGGCAGGAAGTTCGGCGCACCAGGGCGTGATCGCGATGGGCGCGGCGCGCCAGTATGCCGAGCTCGAACAGGTGGCGCGGGCCGAGCTGCTGGTCGTGCTCGATGGCGTGGAGGACCCGCACAACCTCGGCGCGGTGATCCGCACCGCGCACGCGGCCGGCGCAGGCGGCGTCATCATCCCCGAGCGCCGCGCGGCCAGCCTGACGGACGTGGCGGCAAAAGCCGCGGCGGGCGCGATCGAGCACCTGCCGGTGACGCGCGTCACCAACATCAATCGCACCCTCGAAGATCTGAAAGAGCGGGGCTACTGGATCTACGGGCTGGACGAGCGCGGCGCGGAATCCTATGACCAGGTCGCGTATTCCCTGCCCACCGCGATCGTCCTGGGCGGTGAAGGCAAGGGGTTGCACGAACAGGTGAAGAAGCACTGCGACGCGCTGGTGCGGATTCCGCTGGCCGGAAAGATCTCGTCGCTCAACGTGTCGGTCGCGGCCGGCATCGTGCTCTTCGAATGGAAGCGCCGTGGCGCAGGCCGTCGTGCCTGCTGAGCCGAGATTCGTCTCGGCTTTTCTTTTTTGGTTGACCACGCACAGTCTTCGCATTTCGCCACCAGAAAAGAAAAGCCGACACGAATCTCGGCTCTGCAGCCTTGACAGGCCGCGCCACGCGATAGAATCTTACTTGATGCGGCGCACGCGAAGCCGCGGCGCGAGGATATTCGGCTCGAAAGGACTGAACGAACACCATGGACCATGTACTTTCGACGCACGTGTTTGTCAATCACCGGTTGACCGGCGCGACGCTGCAACGCATCGAGCAGGCCGGAATTCGAGCGGTGGAGATATTCTGCGCGCGGCAGCACATGGATTATCGCGACAAGGCGCAGATCGCCGAGCTCGGCCACTGGTTTCGCGATTCGGAGCTGAAACTGCATTCGCTGCACTCGCCCATGTACACCGACGAGATCTGGGGCCGCTCGGGGCCGCACTCGGTGATCACCATCACCGAACAGGTGAAGGGCAAGCGCCTGGATGCGGTGGATGAAATCAAGCGCGCGCTGGAGATTGCCGAGGTGATCCCCTTCCGCTACCTGGTCCAGCACATCGGGGTGGGTGGCGAGGAGTTCGACCTGCGCAAGTTCGATGCGGCTTTCGCTGCGCTCGAAGAGCTGAGCCTGTTCGCGCGCCAGCGCGGCGTGGACATTCTGCTCGAGAACATCCCCAACGAGCTCTCGAGCGCGGAGCGCCTGCTTCTCTTCCAGGAGTTGACGCACATCGGCCTGAACTACGTCTTCGATACCGGCCACGCCAACATGAACGAAGGCGTGGAGAAGGCGTTCCGGCTGATGAAGCCGCGCATACGTTCCACGCATATTCACGATAACGACGGCAAGACGGACCAGCACCTGTTCCCATTCGAGAGCGAAGGGGGAACCGTGGACTGGAAGGAGACGATGGGGTTGCTCCGCGGGCAGGCCGGGCAGTTTCCCCTGGTGCTGGAACTGAAAGAGAAGCCGGAGGTCCCCCACCCGATGGAAACCATCATGCGGATTTTCGAGCGGTTGGAGGAAGCGTAGGGCGGTGGCCGCGGCCGTGAGGAGCTGTGAAGAAATGCGCCCGCGAGGGGGCGCTTGGCAAGCTAGAGCGTGCCCCACCAATTTCCCATGCGACATTCGCACATCGCGGTGATCGGTGCGCCGCTCGATTTAGGGCAAGGCCGGCGCGGCGTGGATATGGGCCCCTCGGCGCTGCGGGTAGCCAATCTGAACGCGCGCGTGGCGGCGCTCGGATACGAGGTCGAAGACCTGGGCAATATTCCCGTGGAGCAGGCGGAAAGCTGCCCCGAAGGCGACGCGCATGCCAAGTACCTGGCGCAGATCGCCGCCGCTTGCGAGCGGTTGGGCGAGCAGGTCATCGACGCGCTGGAGCGCGGCCGGCTGCCGCTGGTGTTGGGCGGCGACCACTCGGTCGCGGTGGGCACCATGAGCGGCGTGGCGCACCACTTTCGCCGCCAGGGACGCAGCATCGGACTCATCTGGCTGGACGCGCACGCCGACATGAACACGCCCGGCTCCAGCCCCAGCGGTAATGTGCACGGGATGCCGCTGGCGGCGATCCTGGGCCGCGGCGCGCCGGAGCTGGTGGA
>DASWZP010000174.1:0-8379 GCA_036404395.1 Bryobacteraceae bacterium
TGCTTCATCGGCTTCGCCATCGGCGAATCGCTCGGCGCCGCCGCCCTGCGCGTCGCCGGCGGCATCTTCACCAAGATCGCCGACATCGGCAGCGACCTGATGAAGATCGTCTTCAAGATCAAGGAAGACGATGTCCGCAACCCCGGCGTGATCGCCGATTGCACGGGCGACAACGCGGGCGATTCGGTCGGGCCCTCGGCCGACGGCTTCGAAACCTACGGCGTCACCGGCGTGGCGCTGATCACCTTCATCCTGCTCGCCGTTCACACCGACCTGGTCAAGGTCCAGCTCCTGGTCTGGATCTTCTCGATGCGCGTGATGATGGTTCTCTCCTCGGCGGCCGGCTACTTCATCAATGGCGTCATCGCCAAGGTCCGCTTCGGCGATGCACCCAAGTTCAATTTCGAAACGCCGCTCACCACGCTCGTCTGGCTGACCTCGATCCTCTCGATCGCGCTCACTTATGTCGTTAGTTACTTCATGATCCCCGGCTTGGCCGGCAGTCCCGACCTCTGGTGGGAACTGGCCACCGTGATCAGTTGCGGCACCCTGGCCGGCGCGCTCATTCCGGAGTTCGTCAAGGTCTTCACCTCCACCAACTCGCGGCACGTGCGCGAGATCGTCACCAGCTCGCGCGAAGGCGGGGCATCGCTCAACATCCTCTCGGGCTTCGTGGCCGGCAACTTCAGCGCCTATTGGCTGGGCATGGCGATGCTGGCCCTGATGTCCATCGGATACCTGGTCAGCCTGTCGTTCCCCGGAACGCTGATGATGGCTCCGGCGGTCTTCGCGTTCGGCCTGGTGGCGTTCGGCTTCCTCGGCATGGGGCCGGTGACCATCGCGGTGGATAGCTACGGCCCGGTCACCGACAACGCGCAATCGGTCTACGAACTCTCCACCATCGAGACCACCCCCGGCATCTCCGAGGATATTCAGAAGGACTTCGGCTTCACGCCCGACTTCGAAAAAGCCAAGGAAAACCTGGAAGAGAACGACGGCGCGGGCAACACTTTCAAGGCCACGTCCAAACCGGTGCTGATCGGCACCGCCGTGGTCGGCGCCACCACCATGACCTTCGCCACTATCGTGGCGCTCACCCACGGCCTGCAGCCGCAGTACATCGTGAACCTGTCGCTGATGCACGCGCCCTTCCTGCTCGGCATCATCGCCGGCGGCGCCATCATCTATTGGTTTACCGGCGCCAGCGCGCAGGCGGTCACCACCGGCGCTTATCGCGCGGTCGAGTTCATCAAGCGCAACATCAACCTGGAGAGCTCCGAAAAGGCCTCCGTCGCGGATTCGAAAAAGGTAGTCGAGATCTGCACGAAGTACGCGCAGAAGGGCATGCTGAACATCTTCCTCACGGTGTTCTTCGCCACCCTGGCGTTCGCCTTCATCGAGCCGTTCTTCTTCGTCGGCTACCTGATCTCCATCGCCCTGTTCGGCCTCTACCAGGCCATCTTCATGGCCAACGCCGGCGGCGCCTGGGACAACGCCAAGAAGGTGGTGGAAACCGAGTTGCGCGCCAAAGGCACGCCGCTGCATGACGCCTGCATAGTTGGCGACACGGTCGGCGATCCGTTCAAGGATACGAGCTCGGTGGCCTTGAACCCCATCATCAAGTTCACCACCCTGTTCGGCCTGCTGGCGGTGTCGCTGGCCGTGGATGTCGGCAACAAGCAAGGCCATATCCTGACCACCGTGCTGTCGGCCGTCTTCTTCCTGGTTTCGGTATTCTTCGTTTACCGCAGCTTCTACGGCATGCGGATCGAGAGCGAAAACAAGGAATAATCGACGCCGCTCCCTGTCGGCCGTGGCTTCCGGAACATTGGGAGCCGCAGCCGCCCGGGAGCAGCCTCTTTCCGTTTTCCCGCTAGGCAGATCCGTCCTTTTATCGTCCCCGCCACCACTCCGATGCTGATCGAGGGCCGCCGCATTTCAGTCGAGAGTCACTTCAGGGGTCTATGCGCAACCGTGTTAGTCTCGGTGGGGTGGAGCGCATCCAAAACAGCGGGCGGCTGTGGATGTTCCACGCCGCCCCTTTCCTGTTGGGCATTTCCCTTTTCGCCGTGAACGAGGCGCCCGTTCTCAGTGGATACCTGGCGCCGCCGCCCGGGTACGTCGCAAGCTTCCTGGTACAGCAACAGGATTACCTTCAGTATCAAACCTGGATCATTGCCTACCAGCGGACAAAGGGGTGTCTGCTTCCCGACTACCACGCCCCCTGGACGACCGAACCAGCGATGTTGAATCCCTACTTCTGGTTCGTCGCCCATACGGCAGCCGTACTGGGAGTCGATGGTCTTTGGATCTACCATCTCTTTTACCTGGCGCTCCACATCGCTGGCGGCTACGCATTGCTCTTCGCCCTGCGCGCCTTTACCTACTCGCAAACTCAAGGTAGATTGGCGCTGCTGGTTTCGTTTTGCTCGGTTCCCGTCGCGTCGGTGTTGGCGGTCCTGACGTTGCCACTGTCGAAATCCGATCCATGGATTCGTCTCGTATGGTATGCCGCGAGGGTTCACGGCTGGTACAACAACGATGGCTTTGTCGATGGTATTTCCGGAAGTCCACTGGTTCTCTTCGGCTCCGTCTCCAGTGTCCTATGCATGGGGCTCCTGGCGAAGTATCTAAGGACGAACTTGCCAAAGTACCTGTGGTGGGCCGGCTTGGTGGCCGCCGTCAGCGCTTTCATCCATCCCTTCGAGATCTTTGTCGTTATGGGGGCTGGCGGCCTCGCCCTCCTCATGCGCAGGGATCGGCCCTGGACTCAAACCATCAGAGAAGTGGCGTGCCTGGTGATTCCGGGTATGGCCGGCATGGCGCCATATGTGTACTTGATGTTGCGGCACGCTTGGCTCAGAGAGACCGGCGTACAAAGCCGCTGGATACCGCCCTTCTCTCCCCCGACGCTCCTGCTGATGCTCGGGTTCCCGGCCGTGTTGTGCGTGGTCTCCTATGTTCTGCCGCTGAGGAAGCGCTCTGTCACCGATCCTCTGCTCAGTGGCTGGTTCGGTGGTGTGCTGGTGGGCCTCTATGTTCCCTGGGTGCCTTGGTCTCACCATCTGCTGGACGGTTTTTTTTATGCGACCGCTATGCTGCTGGTGCGCCAGGCGGCCCGTTGGGATTTTCTTCGGCGCCTTTGGATGGAACGTCCGGTTGCGGTGCGCATATCGATTGGAGTTTGGGTTGTCCTTTCGGTGGCGGCGCACGGGATCTATTTGGCGGATGCCACCGCGGCAGGACGGGTGGCCGGCGGCGGCGGCTCGGCGGTGATGTCAAAGACGGACCAGGCCGTCCTGGCCTGGCTTCGAGAACACGCTGGAGCGAACGACCTGGTTCTCTCGCCCAGATCCAGTGCCGGCTTATTCGCTACGGTCCCCATGCACAGTTTTGCGAGTCACTGGCTATATAGCATCACCTTACTCGAGCAGAAGCGCTTGTCGGAGGCGTTTTACCAGGGAGCGTTGGACCTCAGCGCGGCAGACGCTCTGCTTACGGGCTACGGCGTGCGCTACGCAATAATACCGAACGAATCTCCCGCGCAGCGCTACTTTTCCAATCAATCGCCAGTCATCCGAATCGGATCAGACGCGATCTACCGAATGCCGAACGCCGCCATGCGTCCTTTCACTCCGCTCCATCGTTCAAAGATCGGGGAATGATTTTTTTTCGTAGCGCCGGCGGTCTGGGTCTTGCCGCCGGTGTTTTGTGGGTAATCGGTGCCGCTGCCTGGCGCCCGTGGCTTCCGGAACAATGGGAGCCGCAGCCGCCGGGGAGGGGCAAAGGAGAATCCGGCGGGTAGGTTTCTCGACGCGCGCCTGGAACCGAGCAGTACCGCCGCGTAGCCGCGCGATACAATACACAGAGATCGCACGGCCATAAAGGAGCCGCTAGGAATTCTTGCCTAATCCGAGCAAGGGTGCGCGCGGGTGTCTCTGTTGCGGCAAATCTCCCCTTCGGGGAGAATCAACCATTGTCTCCCCCTTCCTGGCCGTTTGCCAAACCGGCGTTTTCCGGGTGCTCAAATTCCTACAGACAGCCGCGTTGTTCTTCACGAGCTTGTCTTGTGAATTGAGAATCCCTTATGACTGCTGTTGAACTGGAAACCGGGCCCATACGACCGGCAATACGTCGGGTCCGCGAACTCGATGGGATACGCGGAACCGCCGTCCTGTTGGTGCTTCTCTACCACGGTCGAGCTTATTTTGGAAATACGGCGCTCGTGTCGATTGCCAGATATGGATGGACCGGCGTCGATTTGTTTTTCGTGCTTTCGGGATTCCTGATCACGGGAATCTTGCTCGAAAGCCGCCAAAATCCGCACTACTACCGTCGCTTTTATGCGCGCCGTGTAGCCCGCATTTGGCCACTCTATCTTGGAATCCTCGCGATTAGCGGTCTCCTGAACCTGCGCTTCCGCGCTAATATCCCTTGGTTATGGTATTTCCTGCTTGTGCAGAATTTCAAGCCGAACGAATGGGGCTTCTGTTTTCTTGCCGTTACGTGGTCGCTTGCCATCGAAGAACAGTTCTACCTATTCTGGCCCACAATAGTGAAAAGACTGCCTTCCCGTTTCCTCGCTGCGCTGTGCATTGCGACCCTGGTTGCTGAACCCATCATCCGGGCAATTGTCTTGCATTACCCGGACTGGCACATTGTTAATGCGAACACTTTTTGTCGCCTGGATGGACTGGCAATGGGGTCCCTGCTGGCCGTGCGTGGCAACCGAGTTTCGCGTCGTCAAGCTTGGGCAGCCTTCCTGGTAGGACTCGTGGCTTCGGCTATATTGATGAATCCGCCGGAATACACCTCCCATACATCCGGATTTCTGCTTAGTGCTCTCGCCTTGTGCTTTGGCGGGTTGGTTGCCTTACGGCCTGGATTCTTTCGGTTTCCGCTGCTTTGCTGGTTCGGAACGATCAGCTATGGCCTGTACTTGATTCATTTCGGCGTCATCGTTCTCGGGCAGCTTGCAGGCCTGTCTATCTGGTGGTGTTATGCCTGGTCGATCGCTCTTGCAGCCGCGTCATGGCGCTATTTTGAAAGGCCAATTCAGCACTTGGTGCGGACAGTTTCCGAGCGACAGTGGGGCGGGGGGACCGGGAGTTAGGCTCCCAGGTCACGAGACTCCGAAGCGTCGATTATCGTCTCAATCGCAGCTTATGCCAGTTTGGTGGCGCCGCTGAGGAATCGATCGATGCCTTGCGCGGCCTTGCGCCCTTCGGCGATGGCCCAGACCACCAGCGATTGGCCGCGGCGCATATCGCCGGCGGCGAATACTCCGGGCACGTTCGACATGTAATCCGCGTCGGCGGCCACGTTTCCGCGCTGGTCCAGCGCCACGCCGAGTTGTTCGATCATGCCGTTCTTCACGGGGCCGAGGAAGCCCATCGCCAGCAGCACCAGGTCGGCATCGATCGTGAACTCGCTGCCACCGATGGCTTCGAACTTGGGCGGCGCGCCCACTCGCACGGCGTCGAGTTGCTTCACCTGACCTTGCTCGTCGCCGGTGAAACCGGTGGTGGCGACGCCCCAATCGCGCGTGCCGCCCTCTTCATGCGAGGTTTCGACGCGCAGTTGCATCGGCCACAACGGCCACGGCGTGGATGGCGAGCGATCGTCGGGCGGTTTGGGCAGCAGCTCGAATTGGGTGACTGACGCCGCGCCCTGGCGATGGCTCGTCCCCAGGCAATCGGCCCCCGTGTCGCCGCCGCCGATAATGATCACGCGCTTCCCAGTCGCCAGAATGGCTTCGCATTCCGGCACCGTGTCGCCTTCGTTGCGCCGGTTCTGCTGCGGCAGAAACTCCATCGCGAAGTGAATGCCCCGCAAGTTGCGGCCGGGCACGTTGAGATCGCGCGGATGTTCGGCGCCGCCGGCCAGCAGGATGGCGTCGAACTCCTTGCGCAGGTCCTCTACCGGTACATTGCCGCCGACGTGCGCGTTGGTCTCGAACGCCACGCCTTCGCCGCGCATCTGCTCCAGGCGCCGGTCGATGAGGTGCTTTTCCATTTTGAAATTGGGGATGCCGTAGCGCAGCAGGCCGCCGATGCGGTCGTTCTTTTCAAACACGGTGACGGCGTGGCCGGCGCGCGCCAGTTGCTGCGCCGCCGCCAGTCCGGCCGGGCCCGATCCCACCACCGCCACCCGCTTGCCGGTCTTGACGGCGGCCGGTTCCGGCAGGATGAAGCCCTCTTCGAAGCCGCGATCGACGATCGAGCGTTCGATCTGCTTGATCGTCACCGGCGGCTCGTTGATGCCCAGCACGCACGACGCTTCGCACGGCGCCGGGCAAATGCGGCCGGTGAATTCGGGGAAATTGTTGGTCGAGTGCAATTGCCGCACGGCGTCGCGCCAGCGGCCATGGTAGATGAAGTCGTTCCAATCGGGGATGAGATTGGTGAGCGGGCAACCGGTGTGGCAGAAAGGCACCCCGCAATCCATGCAGCGCGCGGCCTGGCTGCGCAGGTTCGGTTCCGGGAAGGGGCGATAGATTTCAAACCAGTCTTTGATGCGCTCGGCCGGCGGACGGCGCTCGGCCACTTCGCGCGTGTACTCCATGAACCCGGTTGTTTTTCCCATTTCGACTCCGTTTTTAATCCATCGGCAAAATCACCGGCGGCCAAGACCGCCGGCGTTACCGGCCTACGCCGCGGCGGCGGTTTCGCGGCGGATGCCCAGCACGCGTTTGTATTCGTGCGGGAATACTTTGACGAACTTGGGCACCATCTGCTCCCAGTTTTCCAGTATCCATGTGCCGCGCGGGCTGGCGGTCGCCTCGACGTGGCGATAGATCAGCCCATGCAGCAGGCCGGCATCGGCTTCGCCCACGCTTTCCAGGTCCACCGCCGCGGTATTGCAGCGCTTCTCGGCGAAATCGCCCTTCTCATCGAGGACGTAGGCAATCCCGCCGCTCATGCCGGCGGCGAAATTGCGCCCTACCTTGCCCAGCACCACCACCAGGCCATTGGTCATGTACTCGCAGCCGTGATCGCCCAGGCCTTCCACCACGGCGGTGGCGCCGGAATTGCGCACGGCGAACCGCTCGCCGGCCATGCCGTTGAGAAACGCTTCCCCGCTGGTGGCGCCATACAGGGCCACGTTGCCAATCACGATGTTTTCTTCCGGCAGGAAGTGGGAGGCGCGCGGCGGATAGACGATCAACTTGCCGCCGGAGAGGCCCTTACCGACGTAATCGTTGGCGTCGCCTTCGAGCTCGAGCGTCACCCCGTGGGCCAGAAACGCGCCGAAGCTCTGCCCGGCCGAACCGGTGAACTGGAAGTGAATGGTGCCGTCGGGCAAGCCGGCCGAACCGTGCCGGCGCGCGATTTCGCCCGAGAGCATGGCGCCCACCGTGCGGTGAATATTGCGGATGGGAAGCTTGATGACGATGGGCGCGCCGCCCTCGATGGTCTCGCGGGCGTGATCGATCAGCTTGTAATCGAGCGCCTGGTCGAGCCCGTGGTCCTGCGCTTGTACGCAGCGCCGCGCGATGCGCAGCGGCACCTGCGGGTTGTGCAGCAACATCGACAAGTCCAGGCCCTTGGCCTTCCAGTGGTCCAGCGCCGCGCGCGTCTCCAGCATGTCCACCCGGCCCACCATTTCGTCGAAGGTGCGGAAGCCCATCTGCGCCATGTAGCCGCGCACCTGCTCGGCGAGATAGAAGAAGAAGTTGATGACGTGCTCCGGCGTGCCGCGGAACTTGGCGCGCAACGCAGGGTCCTGCGTGGCCACGCCCACCGGGCAGGTGTTGAGGTGGCACTTGCGCATCATGATGCAGCCCAGCGCCACCAGCGGCGCCGTCGAGAAGCCGAACTCCTCGGCGCCGAGCAGGGCCGCTATCGCCACGTCGCGGCCGGTTTGCAGCTTGCCATCGGTCTGCACGCGTATGCGTCCGCGCAGATCGTTGAGCACCAGCACCTGGTGCGTTTCGGCCAGGCCCAGCTCCCACGGTATGCCGGCATGGCGGATGCTGCTGAGCGGGGAAGCGCCAGTGCCGCCCGAATCGCCGGCGATCAGCACTACGTCGGCATGCGCCTTGGCCACGCCGGCCGCCACCGTGCCCACCCCCACTTCGGCCACCAGTTTGACCGCGATGCGCGCTTTCGGGTTGACGTTCTTGAGATCGTAAATCAACTGCGCCAGATCTTCGATGGAATAGATGTCGTGGTGCGGCGGCGGCGAAATCAATCCCACCCCGGGAATCGAGTGGCGCACGCGCGCGATCGTTTCATCCACCTTGTGGCCCGGAAGCTGGCCGCCTTCGCCGGGCTTGGCGCCCTGCGCCATCTTGATCTGCAATTCGTCGGCGTTGACCAGGTAATTGGCGGTGACGCCGAAGCGGCCGGAAGCCACCTGCTTGATGGCGGAGCGCCG
>DASWZP010000175.1:0-2458 GCA_036404395.1 Bryobacteraceae bacterium
TGCCGATTGCGTCTTGGCGGGCGCGCGGTTGATCTCGTCGGCCAGCAGAAACGTGGTGAATAACGGACCCTTGACCAGCGAGAACTCGTTGCGCTGCAGGTTGAACACGTTGGTCCCGGTGATATCGGCCGGCATCAGGTCGGGGGTGAATTGGATGCGCTTGAACTCCGAACCCAGCACCGCGGCCAGCGTGCGCGCGAGCAACGTCTTGCCCAATCCGGGAACCCCCTCGATGAGCGCGTGCTGATTCGCGAGTACCACCACCAGCGAATAGCGGATGGCCTCTTCCTGCCCGATGATGACCTTGCGGATACCGGCAACCGCCGTCTCCATCACGGATTGAAACTGTTCGAAGTTCAAAGTTCTCCTTTCGTGTGCAGCAAGGCCTGGATTTCGCGGGTGGCCTCCACCGGCCGCCCGGCCGCGGCGGCCACGATCGCTTCGGCTCGTTGGATGCGCTCGGGCGTCGCCGCATTCCGGTTCGTGCTCAGCCACTCCCGCCAGCAGACCGCGGCCAGTTCCGCGGGTGGAATATGCCGCCGCAAGAGCGTCAACAGGCCGGCCTGGGAGGTCCGGCCGGAGAAGCGCTCGACCGGGCGGGACGCGGCGGGCGGGGGAAAGCTCGCGGCGTTTCGCCAGATGAACAGCGCCGCGCAGAGCCCGAGTCCGAGAGCCAAACCCATCAGGCGGAACTGCCGCGCCATTCCGATCACGCTTCCCGATTCCGCCAGCCCCAGGTGTTCTTCGTCGAAGACGATTCGCCGGTAGGCCCCAAGAGCTCCGGAGACCTGTTGCAGACGGTCCATGGCGACCGCGGATCCATTGGTGAAGTCCGCGCTTTCCGCCATCAACACCACGCTGCCCTTACCGAAGTCGCGTTCGATGGCCAGAATCTTCGAACCCGCTTTCTCGCGAACCACCCAGCCATCGGCCTGTCCGAAATAGAGGGGGTGCGGGTCTTTCGCATCGGAATCGATTTTGAGACTCACCTTCCACATGGTCTTGATGGGCGGCGCTTGGGGAGTCTCCGGTTTGGATTTCCGGATTGCCCCCCTGGTCTCCGGCTCCTCCTGGCGATCGAATGCCTCTTGTTTTGGCAGGGGGTTGTCCGGATCGATGTACATCGCCACCACCACGCGGTTGCCGCGGCTGGCGATACGTTCCACCGGCCGCAGGAAGAGAGCGTCCTCCCAATTCACCAGCATGGGATTCACTCCCAGCAGAACCAGGGTGGCGCCGTCGCGCGGCAGGAACTCCATCGGGAGGAAATTGCGCTCCACGGCGATCCCGCCGAGCTTCCCCAGGCTGTCGAAAAGCAACTTGGTTCCGAGGCGGTCCGTGCGCATAGTGGAGAATTCCGGATAGAGTTCGCCGGAGGCAAACTGCCGGTTGAACAGGCTCACTACACCCCAGAAAAAGACCGCTGCCACCAGCAGCGCGAGCGCCCAGGATCTCCACCCGCGGCTCATGCGGCAACCCCGGCGCTCAAGCGCGTCTTCATCTCTTCCCCCCGCTTGCGGAACTCTTGCGGCTCGCCCTCGCGGACATCGTGCAGGCCGTACCAGGCCCGCTCGAACGCGCGCACATTGGCGGAGAACAACTCGCGCGCTTCCGGCGATTGCCGCGCTCTGCGGCGCAACTCGATCTCGAATTCGCGATTGGTTTTGCCGGGGTCGATGCTGAGAAACTCGCGGCGGCCCAGCCACGCCAGGTTGGCCAGATAGAATGCCCGCAGCGCCAGGCGCAGGTTGCCATCGGCCAGGCAGCGCTCCGCCATCTCGATCCAGCCGGCTTCGGGGAGGCGGTCGGCGGTGAGCGCTTCGTCGTCCAGCCGGACCGGCGCGGCGGCCGGACGCGCCGCGGTTTTGGTTTTGGGACGCAGCTTGATGGCGCGCCAGACCACCCAGCCCGTCAGCGCCACCGCCAATCCGATCAACACCCAGACGCTCCAGTGGAGCGCCGTCGAGGGCGCCCGTCCGCCCAGCGGCATCGGCGAAGCGCCCAGCCCTCCGAGGATCCACCGCAGCAGGCGATCGATCGTCCTGCCGATCCATTTCATGGCGGCTTGAACGGCCGCAATCGCGCGGTCCGTCGCCAGGATGATCCAAGGAGTGCTGGAGGCGGCGGTAGCCGGGGGAGGGATTCTCCAGTTGTACTCGGGCGATTGCATGGTCCGGCGCACGGCCTGTTCCAGCTCGCGGGGCCGCACGGCGTCGGCCGCCCGCGCCACCACCGGCAGCACCGCCAGCGCCAGCATAACCGCTGCCGCCGCGCCGCCGGCCAGCCGCGAGCGAACCCGCCGCAAGCCGGCGCGCAAATCCTCTCCGGTCTCGACCGATTCCGCCTGGAAGCAGCGCAGACAGTACACCGCCTGCACGAACGGATCGAAAACCAGCCACGTCGCGCCCAGCACGACCAGGAGGAAGAGACGGTTCTCGAAGAAGTTCGAGCCGCTGCG
>DASWZP010000176.1:0-11975 GCA_036404395.1 Bryobacteraceae bacterium
GATCTGCGTGGGAGAGGCGTAGAGCAGCGGCGCCGGCACGTTGTCCACGCAAACCATCGTCGCCGCCAGTTGAGTTGGCAGGCTGCCGCCGGCAAGAGTTGCGGGGGTCACTGCCTCGGTCGTCCAGGCCAGGTTAGTGCCGAACATCGACAGCACGGAGCTCGGCGCGAATGGCCCCGGTGAGTAGTCGGAGGCATTCACGATGCTGGCGGCGGTGTAGTAAGGCGCTTGCGCCCACAGATTGCCGCAAAGCGCCGCACCAACCAACACACCCGCGCGCAGCCACGGAAACGGGCGTAATCGTGTCCCCAGCATGCTCGATTGCCGATTGTGTTAGTGCCGCAGGGCGGAAGAGTCTCTCACCATCGGAAGCTGTTCCCTGGGTCCTAATGCGACTATTCGGGTACGGGATAGTTGGTATTACCGCCGGTACCCCAACTAGTCCATCGTGCGTATTAGGAGTATTAAGGTCGAGAATACTAACGGCAGACGTGACGCAGTGAGGACCGTCGTGGAGGATGCGATCGTCGCCGCGATGCGGCAGAAGAAATGAGGCGTTTTCTTGAGGGACGGGCGCCCGCACCCGTCAGCTTCAGGTTCAGCCCAAAAATCCCAGGTTGGCCGTCGGGAAATTGGCGAGATTCGGGAAGACTTGAGCCAGGCCCGAGCTGGGGATGCCAAACCAGGAGCACAGCGTGGCGCCGTACTGATCGGTAGCGGTCGTGGGGATCCATCGTCCCCGGACGTCAGTGTCGTCGGGGCCGCCCAATTGCAGGGTCGGGAACTTACCGAAGATCCTGCCTCCCTGGACGGCGCCCCCGAGCACGAAGTGATGGCCGCCCCAGGCATGGTCGCTGCCGTTGCCGGACGTGGGCTGGAAGGTGCGGTTGAAATCGGATTCGGTGAACGTTGTGACGCTCTCCGCCACGCCCAGCTCCTCGGTGGCGTCGTAGAACGCGGCCAGCGCCTGGCTTACCTGCGGATAGAGCTTGTTGAGCGCCGCCAGCTCGCCGGTGTGCGTGTCGAAGCCGCCGAGCGAGCAGAAGAATATCTGCCGGCTCATTCCCAAATCGGCTTGCACCTGGATGATCTGCGCCACCTGCTGGAGTTGCGCCGCCAGCGTGGTCTTGGGGAACTGAGTCTTGAGCGCGGTGGACTTGGCCAAAGCAGCGGTCAGTGCATTGGCATCGCTGATGCTGTTGGCCAGCGTGTTATTAGCCGCCTGCACCAGCATCACCCCGCTGTCCGTCGAGATCAGATCATTGAGCGCATTCCAGCGCGCTTCCGACGCAGCGGAAGTGCTAAAGCCCGCAAGCTGCAGCGATTCGCCCGGCGCCACCGCCACCGGTTGTGTGCTGGCGCCTGCGCCCTGTAGCACGTTGCCGGCCGTCGACAGGAAAACCGGGAACGAAGACGCATTGAGATTCTGCGCCGTGATGTAATCCGCGGCCCGGCCACTCCAGCCGGTGGGACTGTTGCCTTGCGCGATGGACGTCTGCCATTCCGACTGCTGATCGGCGTGCGAGAAGAGGTTGTTCGGAATGAATCCCTGCTGCGCCTGGTACTGCGCTTGCGTGAGCGGCGCCACCAGCGGCCCCAAGTTGGCCACCACCGCCAGTTGTTTGCTGGTAAATAGCGAGGCGAGCTCGGTGAGCAGGGAGTGGAAGCCGTAGGGGGCGCCGGTCACATCGCTCACCTGAACCAGCGAACTCGCTGGCAGGCCGAGGGCGCCACGCGCCGACTGGTAAGCCGTGTAGTCCGCATCGTCCATCGGAATCACGCTGTTGTTGGAGTCGTTGCCGCCGAACAGGAACACGCAGACCAGGGCGCGATAGTTGGAACTGCCCGCGGCGGCTATCGCCGGCAACAGGCCGAACGGACGCAGCGCCAGCGTGCTCACCGAGCCTGCTCCGATGCGAATGAATCCACGACGCGAAAACATCTGCTTGGCTCCTTTACTGAATCACCTGGTACGCGCTCGAGGTCAGCACGAGGTAGAGAACCGCTTGCGCGCGCGCCACCGCGCTGGTGAGCGCACCGGCCGCAGCCGAAGCTTGCTCGCTGAGTGCGGGCGGCATTACGTGGTGCAGGAAAACATAACTCGTGTAATCCAGCAGGCTGCTCAAGTCGCTGCCCTGGTTGACGAACGGCGTGAGATCGACGGTGGTGCTTTTGTCCAGACTGCCGTACAGCGCGGTGTTGATGATATCGGCCCGCTCGGCCGCGGCTTGCGTCGAATAGAGCTGGAACTCGGGCGCGAGCTGCCCGCCCGATATCCGGTAGAGCGGCGAGAAATAGCTGAACACGCTGGGCTCGTAGAACAGGTCCTGCCCCATCAGGTTGGCCTGGTTATAGACCGTGCTCGAAGCGCCGAGCGTTGCGTTCAGTCCGCGCAGCAGGTTGGCCATGAAGAGCACCGGCTCGCGCAAGTGCCCGAAGCCGGGATTGGGCGTGGCGCCGGGAACGTCGCCGGCCCGCGCTTCCTGGTCGCTGAGAATCGCCGTGATTACCGCCGCCATGTCGCCGCGAACTCCCTCGCCATTGTTCTCGAATGCGGCCGAAACGCGCTGAATGTAGGCTGGGCTCGGATTACTGGTGACCAGGTGCTGGATCAACTGCCGGCTGACGAACGGCGCCATGGTGGGCTGCGCCATCAGAGCGTCCAGCAGCGATTCCAGGTCCTGTTCGGCGGTCTGGCCGGCCGGAATCTTTGTGTTGCCGAAAATGATTTTAGCGCTGGTATCGTGCTCGGCTTCCACCGCGATCATCTGGCCGAAATAGTAGGCCGGGTTGTTATTCTTGGCTGTTGCGCCAGGCGCGGTCGCGAACGTCCAGCCGGTCAGCATCTTGGCCTGGCTGGTGACTTCCGCCTGATCGTACGTGGGAACCGGGTTGCCGCTCGAATCGAGCACCGGGCTGCCGTCGGGATTGAGTTGCGTCAGGCCCAATGTGAACAACTGCATCAGCTCGCGCGCGTAGTTCTCATTGGCCGACGTCCCCTTGGCGGCATTCCCCTTGTTGTTATTGGCCATGTTGAGATAGGCTCCCATGGCTGGATTCAGCGTGACCGCTTTGATAATGTCGCGATAATTGCCGAAGGCGTTGTCGCGGAGCACGCGCCAATAGGGAGGAATCGCGTAAGCGGGCTTCACCTGCACCGCCGAGGCCACGAAGATCTCCGACAAAGCGAAGGCCACGCGCTGCCGCAACTGATCCTGCCCGTTGACGGCGTTCTGGAAAAACGCCCGCTGCACGGGCGTCAGATCTTCATTGGTCTTTCCCGCCGCATTCAGCAGAGGCTGATCCGGCAGGTCGGAAGTATCCAACTTGAACTGCGCCGCCAGCCAGGCGTTGATGCCGATCTGTTCCAGTTGCGCGATGGAGGCGGGTGTAGGCCCCCAGCTCGCCTGATCGAGGAAGCGTGAGGCGGCCAGGTCGCTTATCAGCGGGTTCGCCGTCTGGCCGGCAGCGGGATGGAGCGCCGACATCGCGGCGAATACGGCGGCTAGAAAGAGTTGCTTCATAAGCCCCTCGAAAAGTCCATGGTGATGATAACCCAGCACCCCGCGGAAAGTAGCGCAAGAATCCCCTCTCCGGTAACGCCGGCGATCTTGTCGCCGGTGATTTGCCGGGATTCCCGGACCTTCGAGGCTGTTTTTCGTTACCTGGCGAAAATGTGATCGAGATGATGCTGCATGTGAACGATGTAATCGTCGATAAGGAACTCGAGCGTCACCGGGCCGTCATTCCCGATCCGGCACGGCGCCGTGAGGCGCTCAGACGGAACGGCCTCCAGCACGGCAGCCAGCGACTGGTTCAGGCTCTTCCAGAGGTCGATTACGTCCAGCCACGGCGCCGTAGCGTAGCCGCCCATGTTAACCCAGCCCACTCCGTCATAGGACGGTCCCGTGAACTCTCCCTCCAGAGCCGCTTTGATAATTCGCACGCGGTTGTTGATGGCGGAATCGGCCAGGTGCCCCAGTTCCTGTTTCTTGGACCAGCCTTTCGGATCGGATGGCGCGGCGCCGGCCGCTCGATCCGCTATGGCGCGCAGCCGAGGCTCCGCCTCCGCAATGACGGTTTGCAATCGTTGAGAAAACGGGATCATGCCTCAGTGTCGCACGTCGCCCGGTTCAGGCTTATGCGACGTTGCTTCGACAGGGATGGTCAGGCCTGTTTCTGGCTGGCCTCATGGCGCCTAACGACGAGACCTTTTCCTCGGCCAGGCCCTTCCTCATGGCAAGCTCGCGATAGACGTTGACGGCAGCCCGGAGTTGCTTCACCTCTTCGAGCAATTCCGCGTTTTCCCTGGCGAGTTGCCTGACCGTCAGCAGCATCAGGTTCGGCGAAATCCGAACTCCTCGACGTGAATCACCGGTCTCCATGTTATCGTTCCGATAGGTAACGAGGGTACCAATTGCATAATAACGTTAACGCTCTATTTTTGGACAAACAATGATGTGGGGAGCTTTATTGCTCAACATTACCCGCAAAGTTGGGTAGAGAATATAACCACAAAAGGGTGTGATTGTAGCACCGATCAGCTACAGCGTATGCCGGCTAATGGCGAAAGCCGGGCGAAACACTTATATACTGACCGCGTTATCGAGCACGAAGGTGAGCCGTGTTTCGGCCGGGATCTTGACGCGCGGCCCCTTGGTGGCGGCCTCGGCTCCGGCTCCCGCCGCACCGCCCGCGCCGGCGCCGATGGCGGCGCCCTTGCCACCGCCGGCAATGCCGCCAATCACCGCTCCGACGATGGCGCCGCCGGCCGCCATGGCGCCGGTCTTCTGCCCCTTCGACTCGCTTTCGCGGGTGATGGTTTGCGTGTTCACATCCACCACCTTGCCGTTCACCTTTACCGTCCAAAGCGCCAGCGTGAGTTCGGCGCGGCCGGTGAACTTGCCGGACTCCTTGGCCTCCACGAGTTTGACCACCACATCGGCCCCGCGCGGGATCGCGGCTTGGCCGTCAATCATCACCGGCTCATCGAGCGCGGCGCTGTACGTCTGCCCCACGGTCACCTTATCGGAATCCACGGCGTCGATCATCCGCACCACGAAGTTAGTGCCCTCCGGGAGCATGATCGGCGCCGGCGCCGCGGAGGGACGGGAAGACACCGAGGGCTCCTCGCCCGGCTTCAGGATAGCGACAGTGTTCCCGCTGTCGCTGCGGCGCGGCGCCGATGAAGCGGAATCCGCGTCGGCATCCGGCGCGCGGCGCAGGGTGGGCTGGCCGGAATCCGCGTCGGCGTCCGGCGCGCGGCGCAGGGTGGGCTGGCCGGAATCCGCAGCGGCATCCGGGGCGCGGCGCAGCGTGGGCCTGCCCGAGTCGGCGGCGGCATCCGGCGCGCGGCGCAAAGCGGGACGGTCGGGATCCGCCGGGGCGGGCGTGTTGCCCGGAAACTCGATGCGGTATATATCCGCCGTGTCGACAGTCTCGACCGAGCCGGCGACCTGGATTTTCACCTGCTGAGCCGTGCCGCCCAAATAGGTGCCGTTGATGACGCGACCGCTCTTCAGCGTGATTACGTCCGCCGAAGCCGCGGTAGCCAGAGCGAGTACCAATACAGTCGATAACCAACGCATAGGTATCCCTTGGATTTTCCTTCTCATTGTACGACGTGCGCCACAGCCCGCGTGTTTACATCGATTTCGCGGCCGAAGAACGCCGAAACATGATGGGCCACAGATAAACACAGATGAACACAGATCAAAAAGAGTTGGTTTATCCGTGTTCATCTGCGTTCATCCGTGGCTCCAAAATCCTTTCTTGGGACTTTGCCGAGGCCCCCCTCGCTGGCCGGTCTCTGTCGGCCTGGCCTACCGCAAAACGGAACTCGCTACGGCCTTGCCTTGCTCGATGCCCTGGCGGTAGATTTCCTTCCGCTGGCGCCGTCCCAGCGGGCCGTCGCCGGCGTGCAGCCGCTCCAGCGCTTTACCCACCAGGTAGGTGCCGGCGTACGCGATGGCGCCTTTGGGAATCAACCCGCCGCCGAAGGGAATTTTGCCCGCCAGTTCGCGCGCGAGCGCCCGCCAGCCAAACGCGCTGGCTCCAATCGAGAGAATTTCCAGCTTCTGCTGGCCGAAACCCACCGGTTTGCCGGAAGCGGCGGCGATGAAAAACGCCAGGCGCAACTGATTGGCGGTGAGGAAAGCCGTGTCGGAAGCCCATTCGCCGAGCACCCAGGGAAGCTCGATCAGGTTGGGCACCACGTCCGGCAGCGCGGTAGCGATGGCGAAGAGGGCGTTCTCGCAGGCTACGGCCTGGATGGCGCGATCCACCACCGCGCGGCGGAACACCGGATGGCGCCGTGCCAGCGCCAGCGCTATATCATCCCGGTGGCGGGCGACTGCGGCCAGGGTGTCGCCGGCTTCCACCGGATCGAGTGCGAACGCGCCCGGCGGCGGCTCGATGCCGGCTTCGCAGATGACCAGGTCGACGCGCTCCGGAGCGCCCTCGATCCCGGCGCGAAAAACGAACTCGCGCGGCCCGCCGCCGGTGACCAGGAATTCCTCCAGGCGAGCGTAGGCGTGATCGCTCGATGCCACCAGCCCGATCGTCACCAGCCGGCTCGAGCGGCTGCGGACTTCTTCCGGGTTCAGGAGGGCCAGCGCGCTCCGTGCCTGCTTCAGCAAAGTCAGCATAAAATCAGCGGGGCCGGTCGGAACCGGCGAGGCGAAACATCACCTGCAGTCCCATCCGCCATTCTACTCCGATCCCAACCCGCTCGACGTCGATCGAGGGCGAGAAGAACTCGAGGATGGTTTCCGTACTGGGATGGAATTCGAGCGAAGGCGCCACCAGCAGCAGGCGCGGCGGGCCCGCGTCGAGCTCGATGCCGGGGAAATAGCCGGCGGACGCGAACTCCCGCCGGTCCAGGTGCCACTTCACGCGGATCCAGTAATCCAGCGCCTGCAAGGGCAGGTGCAGATCCGCGGACGCTTTCAATTCCACCACCACCAGCCGGCCGGTATGATCCACCGCCAGCAGGTCCAGGATGCCGCGCTCACCGCCGGCGAACGCGGGAACCTGCCCATAGACCGGCTCGGGCCGCAACGTCGCATCCAGAATCTGAAGCTGCGCGCGGGCCTGGGATTCGAGCCAAGCTTCGGGGTACTGGCGGTAGAGCGGGTGGTCGCGGTCCGCCGCCTGGGGCGCGCGCGCGCGGTCGAGCATCCCGGCCACGCGTTCGATCTGCTCCCTGTCCTGCCCGCCGGCCGGGTGACGCTGGCCCAACCCGAACGAGAGATCCTCTCCATCCAGTTCGGCGAACTCCAGGCCGCGCACGCGCAGGCTGACGCGGCCTCCGCTTTTGAGAATTTGTTCGACGCCGCTCAGCGCGGCGATGCCCTGCCAGCGTGCGCCCGCGCCAGGCGCGGGGCGGCGAAACGGTTCCAGGCGGGTATCCAGATTGCCGTGGTCGCGCGGGTCCACCGGCGCCACGAAATCCTCGTCCGAGTAGCGAAACAGCTCGAAGCGCGCGGCGGCGGGATTGAGGCAAAGCAGGCGCAGCGCGGCGGCGCGCTCGTGGCCCTGCGGCAGATACAGCGCCAGCCCTTCCACCGTCACGCGGCGCTCGCGGTGGCGCAAATACGCGAGCCAGATCAAGCCGAAGGAAACCACGCCGGCCGCGTCGCCGCCCTCCGGGCAGGCGATGGCCGCCCACGCGTGCTGCCCGTGGCGCAGGAAGGCGCGCGGGAAGGCCGGCGAAAGGCTGTGCTCCAGGTTGGGCTCGGTCGAGAGCTCGGCCAGCGTCCATTCGGGGAACTGGCGCCGCAGGAATAGCCGGAAGCGCTCGCGAAAGACCAGCCGCCCGCTGCGCCGGCCCATCTCGGCGCCCGCACGCCGCGCCAGGTCGAGCAGATACATGCGCCCTTCGCGCCGGGCGAACCGCTCGACCACCATTTCCAGGCGCCCGGCCGAAGCAACGCCCACCTCGGTGACGCGCCGCGTCAGGTTGCGCGTGCGGTCCCAGGCTTGCAGGGTGAGGCGCGCGCCGCGCAATTCGAGCGCGAAGTTGCCGTCGCCGATCGGCAGCAGTTCCTCGCCCGGCTCCAGCAGCGCCGGCTGCCGGGCGCTAGCGAGAAACGCTTCGATGGCGGCGCGGGCCTCTTCCCCGCAACGGCCCGCCGCCCGCCCTTCAGGTGGCATCGGAAACCGGATTATAGCGCGCAGCCCAACCGGGTTTGTCGTGGCGCAGGCTGTCCCGAGCCTGCTGAGCCGAGAGTCGTCTCGGCTTTGCTTGCTCTTCAATCCAGTTTTTCGACCGCGGAGACCCACGCCTTCGGAGTTGTTCCAAAAGTTCGCCGGAACATTTCCACGAAGGCGCTGGATTGGCGATAACCGACCGCGAACGCGACCTCCTTGATCGAACATCCCGAAACCAGGAGCTCGACGGCTTTTATCAGCCGGACCTGCCGGCGCCACGATTCGAAATCGGTGCCGACGTCTTTTCGAAACGCCCGCTCGATGGTCCTGACGCTCACGCCGACGCCGGCACACAACGCCGCCAGCGGCTTCCATTGGGCCGGGTCTGTCATCACAGCCTCGGCGACGGCAAGCGCCCGGCGCTCTTTGGGCAGCGTGACAAAAGTGGGCATGGGCGATGCGGTTCTGAGATGCAGGATCAGCAGGTCGCGCAGCGCGCGCTCGTTGCGGTTTCGCGCGCGCAGCCACCCGATGCGCACCGCCTCCACGATCAGCTCCCGCAGGAGCGGCGTCACATGGAGCACGACGCAACCGCGCGAGAATGGAGAAGCCAGGCCCGGCCGCAGGTAGAGCGTGCGCATGGAAACCAGCCCGGGCATGTGAATGCGGTGGCTGGTTCGCGCCGGAATCCACAGCGCAAAGTGAGGCGGAATCAACCAAACGCTCTGGCCCGCCGATACCTCCATGGCGCCGCGAATCGCGTAAATCAACTGGTCCGACGCGTGGGCGTGCTCGGGAACGCGAAATCCGCGCGGGTATTCGTAGGCCAGCGAGGCGACGGAGACGCCGCGTTTCGGGTCGAACTCGGTCAGGATTTCAGCGTGTCGCACCAGCCATATATTATGGCGTAACAACAGTCTTGCGACAAAGGGCGTTTTGGTACATGCTATCTCCATGTCTCAACACTCAGGGTTAAGCGACTACAACATCATCGGATTCGCGACCATCGTCGACGTGGAGCGGGCGAAGGCATTCTACCGCGACATACTCGGCCTGCGTCTTTTGAGCGAGGAACCGCCCTTTGCGCTGGTGTTCGACGCTAACGGCATCATGCTGCGGCTGGGCATGGGCAAGGAGCGCGCACCGGTCCAGGGCACGGTATTGGGCTGGCAGGTTCCGGATATAATCACAGCGGTAAGAGACTTGGCGCAGGCCGGAGTTCAGTTCGAACGCTACGGCTTCATGAAACAGGACGAGCTGGGCGTCTGGACCGCACCCACCGGTGCCAAGGTAGCCTGGTTCAAGGATCCGGACGGGAACATTCTGAGCCTCTCGGAACATCCGGAGCTGAAGAAGTAAGGCCCGCTCGCGGCTGTATTCCTCGACGCGCCGGCGGCCCACGCCACTCAGGCTGGTACTGATAGTACTTCGGTGCTCTACAGCCTCTGATTCTCCTCGCCGATTTCCCTCACATGAACATGAAAAACCGCTCAACGCGGCCTCGGTACGCGGGCGAACGCATTTTGCCCGGTACGCCGGACGACAGCGGCCAGACGTTCGCGGTCCGGCAGCAGCTTTGGGAACGAGCCCAGAGGCTCTATGCGATCGGCGAGTTGAACCTGGCGGCTCAGTTGCTTTCCGAATTGGCCGCCGGCAGACGCCCGCGCCGGGCGGAAGCCGGAGGGGAGGTGGTCAATGGCTGACTTGGTCGCGGGTTTGGGCCATTGGCTCGATATTCTTCTGGGCTATCTCCGGGCTCATGGAGTCAACGGACTCGACGCAGTGTTTTACATCTTCGGGGTGACCATCTTTGTCGTGCTCGGTGGGGCCATACACTCGGTGGCTCGAACGGTTTTCTTGCGCTGTTCTGTCAGGAAAAGCAGTCTGCGAAGTGAGAGCGCGCTGCGCAGCGGCTAGGTCTTCGGCCGGCAGATCCGGTTCTATCGAAGGGACCGCTCCATGGTCGCGGCTCCGTTCGGGGGTGCGACGATCAGGGGCGGTGCTCCAATATAGAGCGCTACATCACGCGGTCGAGACCTAGGCGGCCTGCAAGGGCGCCGTGCGATACACTTCCGTCAGGAGGCAGCGCATGCCGATAAAGCTACTCGCCGCGCTCACTTCTGTGGCGTTAGCGATGGCTGCGCAGATGGTGTCTTCGACCGGCCGGAGCGAACTATCGTATACTACCGCGCAACAGGCGACCGACGCTGAAAACTATCTCAAATCCCATCCCGAGGACCGCCCGGTTGTCCAGAGGCTTCTCGACTACTATGTGCAGCGCTGGCAGAACACTCAGGCAGATCGCCTGCGGGTCATCCTCTGGACGATTGCGAACCACCCCGACATCGCTCTGGACCGCCCGCATGATAATCGCGGCCTCCTGCTGAACCCGGATAACCGGGAAGGCTACCAAGGAGCCCGTCAGCTCTGGCTGGAGCAGGTGCGGCGGTATCCCGAAGACCCTCGCGTTCTGGAGAACGCCGCCATCTGTCTGAGGCTTTCGGATCGCGAATCCGCCGCGAATTGGTTGAAGCAGGCGATGGCACTCGACCCCGCCCGCCGCGAACGCATCGTCATGGCGCTGGCCGATGTCTATGCTGCTGCGATCACCGGGGTTACCGGAGAGAATCCGTGGGAGGGCCCGACATCGCTGGACCCGGCCGAATCCGGTTCCGGGTTCGCGCTGCGAGCGCGCACAGAGGCCATGGCGAATTCGGAAATTGCCGCGCGAACCGGTTGGGCGCTGTATCTGACCACCGAAGGTTTTCATCGATTTGGACTGAGTGACGCAGATTACGACGCGCTGGCTGAGGAATTGCTCCTCAAAGCTGCGGCGCTCGACTATCCCAAGCCAGCAACTCTCTCTCTTCTTGGCACCTTTTACGAACGTCAGGAACGCAAGCCGTCGGGGCAAATCCATCCCCGGTCGCGTCTGCTGGTGGTCGCTCCCGACGAACAGGCCAAGCGGCTCCTGTCAGGAACGCCGAGTATTACTGTTACAGGCGAAAAGACGGTGCTCGGACCAGTACACGTGATAGTCGATATTGTTGTCGGCGTCGACGGACATGTGTGGAGAGCGGTCCCGCGGAACGCACCGTCGGAAGCGATTGGCTCCGCGGTTTCGAGCGGGTTTCGGACGTGCCTCTACCAGCCGCTCGAGGACCTGGGGGAACCTGTCCGGGTTTCGACAACCGTGGACGCAATTGTGGACGTTCGTCGTTAGTACGCGATTCCGCACGATCCGAGCTACCGCAACTATTGCTTGACGAGCAGATGCTTTATAATGTAAAGTACTTTTCAAGAGATGCCGACGATGACACTCGCCGACTTGGTCTTCCTTGCGTCGGTTCTGTTGGTCTGGATCCTGTGTGGCCGTATCGCGGTTTCCGCACTGCGGCGACGCTGGGAGACGATGAGACGGTTAAGCCGTCTGCTGGGCATATTCCTTGCGCTTTACGCGGCGGCTCTGATCGCGGTTGCACGGGTACTTCCGCGCCGGTTCTACGCTCCGGGTGAACGCCGGTGCTTCGACGACTGGTGTGTGACGGCGCTCGATGCGGAAATCGCGGACGGCTCTATCGGTGTCCGTTGCCCGGTGGCTCGGGGAGGCCGCAACTGGGTGGCGACGATCCAGGTTTCGAGCGTAGCCAGGCGGGTCCGCCAGCGCGCACCCGACGCGCGAGCCGAGTTGGAAGACCGGCAAGGGAGGCGCTACCAGCCGTGCGCCGCGCCGCTAACCCGCGGAACCGGACCGGCGCGATTGCTCTCCGATGAAATCGGGCCAGGCGAATCGTTTCGCGTTTACCTGCCGTTTCGGCTTCCGG
>DASWZP010000177.1:0-6485 GCA_036404395.1 Bryobacteraceae bacterium
GCCGGCTCGGTGGTCCAAACTTCGAGGACGCGGCCGGTCTTCGGCTCGTACACTTCCGCCGCCTTGGTAAGCCCGGCGCCGGTCTTGTCGAGCACCCAGTTGTGGTCGTAGCCTTTGCCGAACTTGATCTGCTGGTCGTCGGTTTCGATGCGGGCGCCGATGGCGGTGGCCGCGGTGAAATCGAACGGCGTGCCTTTCACGGCCCGCAGCTCGCCGATGGGAATCAGCACCGAATCGACCGGTGTGAAGCGGCTGGCGTGGATCGTGACTTCGTGGCCCAGGATGTCGCCCTCGCCAGCGCCCTTGAGGTTGAAGTAAGCATGGTTGGTGAGGTTGAGTACGGTGGGCTTATCCGTGGTCGCAGTGTAATCGATCTTCAGCTCGTTCTTGTTCGTCAGAGTGTAAACCACCTTGGTGGTCAATGTGCCGGGAAAGCCTTCCTCGCCGTCTTTGCTCAAGTAGCTGAACTCGACCGCCGGTCCTTCCGCGGAAGCCACTTCCCGCGCCTGCCACAACTGCTTGCCGAACCCGAGCGGCCCGCCATGGAGCGTGTTGGGGCCATCGTTGATGGGCAGATGGTAGGTCTTGCCCTCCAGCGTGAACTGCCCGCCGCCGATCCGGTTGCCGTAACGGCCAATCAGGGCGCCAAAGTAGGCGGTTTGGGCGCGGCAGCCGTCCAGCGTGTCCATGCCCAGCACCACGTCGGCAAACGCGCCATGACGGTCGGGCGCCGTCAGCGATACCAGCGTGCCGCCGTACGCCGCCAGGTGGGCTTCCATGCCGTTGGCGTTGGTCAGCAGGTACAAATCTACCGGAGTGCCATCCGGCATCTTTCCGTAGGATTGCTTCTTCACGTTGGGTTGTCCTTTCTTGGCAGGCGCCTGGGCAAAACCAGCGCACACGAGCAGGGCCGCGCACACGGCGGCTATCGGGCGATGTAACATCATGCCCTCCATGGTAAGCGATTGCGCACGCGCCTGGACTGTCGGGCTGCCGGGTTCGGGGGTACTCTGAATAGAGGCGATGCGCACCATCTCAAAACGCACCCAGTACGGTCTGAAGGCGATGCAGGTGCTTGCCCGGCGGTATCGGGAGGGACCGGTGATGATCGGGTCGATAGCCCGCGAAGAGTCGATCCCGCTGAAATTCCTGGAAGCGATTCTGCTGGATCTCAAAAGTCACGGGCTGCTGGAGAGCAAGCTGGGGCGCAAGGGAGGCTATCGTTTGAGCCGGCCGCCGTCGTCGATAACGCTGGGGTCGATCATACGCATGATGGAGGGGCCGCTGGCGCCGATCCCTTGCGCGAGCGAGACAGCCTACCGGCCGTGCGCCGAGTGCAAGGACATCGAAGGCTGCGGTACGCGCATCATCATGCGAGAGGTGCGGGACGCCATTTCGGACGTCCTGGACCGCACGACTCTCGCCGATTTGCTGCGCAAGGCGGACAGCAACCGTCCGCCACGGCAAGGCCCGGAAGTCGCGCACTACGAGATCTGAGGACTCGCGGCGCAGCAACCGTACCGGCCGAGCGTATCTACTGCACAGCGATGGTGGCCGTTGCAGGGCTGGCTGTGCCGCCCACCGCGACGACAACGGATACCGCACTTCCCGGTGTCACTGTCATAGGCACCACGGCATTGACCTGGATCGCACCCTCCACAAAGCCGGGCGCGTTTCCCGCATAGGAAACCGTGGCTGTCTGGCCGCCGATCTCGACCGACACCGCGAGTGGCGGCTGGCCCGTTGAAGCGGCCAAGGCGACCAGCCCATCCACGCCGGCGGGCGATGCGGCGCCCTGACCAGTGGCGTAGATCATGATGGCCTTTCCGCGCGGCGCCGGATTAGTGGCGGAATTCACCGAGTAATCCTGGTTCAAAACCGCGGCCGGCCCCAGGCCCTGACCATTCAAAGTGAAAATGCCCGGCTGCGCCGCGAGCACCGCGACGTTGACGGCGGGCGAAAACGCGCCCAGGTACTCGATCCGCACGCTGGTGCTGGTTTCATCCGCAATCGCATAGGGCGCCACGACGTTGAGCTGACCGGCGCTAGCGTACAGAATGGGCGCGGCAATCCCATCGAACCACACTCGCGTACCGGCCAGCGAATTGGGCACGATACCCGCGCTGACCTGATTGCTCTGACCCGGCGCGGGTCCCAGGTTCTCTCCAAAGATGGTGAGCACCTCTCCGGGTGCAACCCCGCCGCCGGCATAGCTGGCCGCGTTGAGGATGCCGCCCGCTGCAATCTGCGGCTGCGCCTGGGCCAGGCGCACGAACGCCACGCCATAGCCGGCGAACGGAATCTGGATAGTTCCCTGCGCCGTGACCGATTGCGTGGAGGGGCCTGCAGTGGGATCGGTATTGGCGTTGATGGCGGTGACGGTGGCAAGCGGGAACGAGCCCAAAGCGGAGACGTCGAGCGTGACGTTGGCGGCCACGCCAGGGCCGTTATTGTCGCCCGAATTGCGGACGGCGTGGTTGGCCAGCAGGATCGCAACCGAACCGTCGTCGTTGCGCACGGCCAGCGCTTCGAGCGCGCCCGGGTTGGAGTTGGTCACCTTCAAGATGGTTGCGCCGGGCGGCGACGGAAACAGGTGCGCCAGTTCGTAATCGGTCCAGTAGCTCAGGTAGGTGGCGCCGGAAGTGTAATCGACCTCGCCGAATTCCCTATCGGCGTCGAAGTCCCAGTGGTAGAGGGCCTGGTTGCCGCCCTGCGCCAGTTGCGAGAACAAGTAAGGACGCCAGGCCGCGAAGAAGGCGTCGGTGGCGCGCAGATCGGTGACGTAGGTCTCTGTCGGATTGCAAGCGCTCATCCCGTTGTTGCTGTAATCGGCGTTGACGTTGTTCTCCATTACCCAAACCGGCACGCTGCTGAGCGCCGGCTGGGTTTCGAACTGCGCTTCTACGTATTTCAGGTCGGTTAGAAACGTCGGAATGCTGCTCATCACCGTCTGATCTGTGTCCCGCTGGTTGCAGGTCGAGTAATAGTGCAGCGAAACCACATCCACTGGGGCCGTAACTCCCTGGACGAACGTCGGAACGTAAAGCTGCGACTGTGTGCCCCAGTCGGACTCCTCGATGGCCACGAACTTGAGGGTGGGATCCACCGCCTGCATGGCCGGCACCACCGTGTTGTAGAGGGTAAGGTACTGCGACGCGGTGAGGTTGTTGATGTTCGGCTCGTTGAAAATGCCCCACCAGGAGATGTGGTATGGGCTGGGAGATTGATAGTGCACCCCGTTCGAGTCGAACCCGCCGGTGTTGTAATAACGCACCACGTTGGCGCAGTAAGCGGCGAAGGCCTGGAAGTTGGCGGGCGTAATCAGGATGTGCCCGCTCGAGTCGCTCATGAACGCCGGCGCGGTGGCGAGTTGCAACTCGGGACTGTGATCGCCGGTCGAGAGCACGGGCTGCAGAATCTCATCGAGCATGGTGAAGTTCCACTGATTCGGCCCAGTCATGGGGACAGCCTGCGAGACCGGCTGCAAGCGTATGTGCTGCGGCGCGAGTTCCCATAGCAAGCCGCTGGCCGCCGGCAGATTGCTGAAGAATGCGTTGTCCCATTCCGCGGGTTGAAACGCCGTGGACATAAAAGACTGAAGCCGGCCGTTCAGCCCGGCGTTGGAGTTGGTCTGGTTCAGAACCTGAACGCTGATGGGCGTCTGCGCCGCGAGCGAAAGCGCAACCGCCAGGCCCGCGCATACCGTTTTGATTCCCATGGATCGGTCACCACCGCTGATGGTAATTCAGCGCGCGCCGCCGGTGGGGGGTGCGGGGCGGGCACAGGCCTGATATGATCTAGTTGAACAGTTCGACTTTCCAAGAGCCATGTCGATCGTCACCGTCAAGAATAAGTACCAGATCGTGATCCCACAGCGGGTCCGGGAGCAGATTGGTGTTGCCGTCGGCGACATCCTGGAGGCGAAAGTGGAGCGAGGAAGAATCACGCTTACGCCGAAGGCGATAGTGGATCGTGCCATCGTCGAAGGGCTGGAGGACGTGCGGAAGGGGCGGGTGCGCGGTCCTTTCAACACCGTTGACGAGATGATCGATTCTCTTAAAGGGCGCAAGCGCCGCACAATCGCGAAAGCCTCCTGACCCGAAATGACCTGGGCACACACCCGGCGCTCCGAGAAAGATTACCGCGCCGCGCCGCAGGCGGTTCAAAAAGCCTTCGAGAAGCAGGTCCGATTACTGGCGAACGACTTCAACCACCCCTCGCTACGCGCCAAAAAGTACGATCAGGCCACGGACCTCTGGCAGGCCCGCGTGAACCGCGATTGGCGTTTCTATTTCCTGATCCAGGGCGGCACGTATTTCATTGTGGCGATCCATCCGCACCCGAAGTGACCGGCAGATTCGCATGCCTGGCTCACCCATCGCCTCGCGTAGCGTGGCTGCGGTAGGATTGGACGAGCGTTTCCACAATGCTAGGACTATTGGTTGAATTAGTTACCTACGGCGCTTACACTTCCGGCGCCACCGTCATCGGGACAGCCTGCGAGACCGGCTGCAAGCGTATGTGCTGCGGCGCGAGCTGCCAGAGCAAGCCATCGGCCGCCGGCAGATTGCTGAAGAATGCGTTGTCCCATTCCGCGGGTTGAAACGCCGTGGACATAAAAGACTGAAGCCGGCCGTTCAGCCCGGCGTTGGGGTTGGTCTGATTCAGAACCTGAACGCTGATAGGCGTCTGCGCCGCGAGCGAAAGCGCAACCGCCAGGCCCGCGCATCCCGTTTTGATTCCCATGGATCGTTCACCACCGCTGATGGTAATTCAGCGCGCTGTGTATGGGGGAAGGCTCGCCCAGTGAATCGGGGATGTCGATTAGACCGTTGCCGCAGCGGCACGAGCCAGCCGGCCGTAATTGCCGTGGGGATCGGCCCCGGCGGCACGCTCAAAATGACGAACGCTTTCGGCTGTGTTTCCGAGAACGGCGTATGCCTGACCGGCGCAGAAGTTAACCCTCGCCAGGACGGGCTTCGTGTCCTCGCCGCAGAGCGCGAACGCTTCGTTCAGGACATTTTTGACTTCGTCCGGATCGGCCGAATTCCTGGCCAGGGCCCAGGCCAGAAAGGCGAGCGACTCACCCAGGTTGTGGTCGTGAACCTCTTTGGCGAACTTTCCAAGGCCAACCTTTTCAGAACGTTCGGCCGCCACGGCCTTTCGCGCCTCGTCCAGGGCTTCCCCACTCTGCTCGCCCTGCCGGAGTAGCGATTCCGCGATCCCGAGGTGGCCCTCGCTACGGTTGGGAGCTTCCGCGATGCACTTCCGAAAGCAGCCGGCCGCCTGGTCCCAGCGCTCTTGCTCGACGAGCACCAATCCAAGTTGGCACCTATACAGAGTTCTCAGCGCGGGCTTGGTTTCCATCGGCATACTTCTGCGAATCAACTGCTCGGCTTCCTCCAGGCGCCCGAGTTTAAGACAGGCTGCGCCACGGAAGAACAAGAAAATCGGCGGCGCCGATCCCTTGGTTTTGAACCCGTCGATGATCTTCAATTGTTCCAGGTAGTCGCCACGCCGGTAGGCCTCGAGCTGAGCCTGCATTGCACGGAGCTTACGCGCCCTACCCCTACCCACAAACAGCCGGAGGGCAAGACCCACGATCAACAGGCACACGAGCGTCGTCATCGAGTACCAGTATAGGACGCTGCGGGGCAGCGGGCAGCGTGGTACCCTGTCCTGGGAACCGATATGTCTGTCATCCGCGAAAAGGCCCAGCTCATGAGCGCTTCGGAGATCGACCGGACGCTGGTGCGGCTGGCGCACGAAGTACTCGAGAAGACCCAGGACCTCGATCGGCTCGCGTTCATCGGCATCCGCCGCCGCGGCGTTCCGTTGGCGCAACGGCTGGCGCGAAAGATCGAGGCGCTCGAGAGCCGCAAGATTCCGTCCGGCATCCTCGACATCAACCTGTACCGCGACGACCTGACCACCGTCGATATCAAGCCGGTGGTAAGCTCGACCGACATCCCTTTTTCGGTGCAGGGCAAGGACATCATCCTGGTGGACGACGTGCTGTACACCGGCCGCACGGTTCGCGCTGCGCTGGATGCGCTGTTCGATCACGGCCGCCCGTCGCGCGTGCAGCTTCTGGTGCTGATCGACCGCGGCCACCGCGAACTGCCGATTGAAGCGCGCTTCGTGGGCCGCCAGGTGCAAACCAGCGACCTCGAGATCATCGAAGTGAAATTCCAGGAGGTGGACGGCGTCGAGAAGGTCCTCCTGGTGGAACGCGCAGCCGCCCAGGAGGCGTGAGCCATGCCGGCCGGGTTGCTCGGAATCGAAGAGCTCGACCGCGCCGAAATCGAAGCCATTTTGGTGCGTGCCAAGCATTTCCAGCCCATCCAGAGCCAGACGCTCAAGAAACTCGACACGCTGCGCGGCAAGATGATCGTCAACCTCTTTTATGAGGCCTCGACGCGCACGCGCACCAGTTTTGAGATCGCCGCCAAGCGGCTGGGCGGCGATGCGGTGTCGATCACGGC
>DASWZP010000178.1:0-16544 GCA_036404395.1 Bryobacteraceae bacterium
TGTTATACTGCCTCGCAGCATGGCCAAGATCACTTCCATTTACAGCGTGCATCCGAGCGTTGCGTTTGTGACCAACTGGCGCGAGAGCCTCAAGGAACAGAGCGGGCGCTCGCTCGGCGCGTGGCTGACGCTGGTGAAAACGTCCGGGCCGCCGGGCGAGAAGGAGCGCATCGCCTGGCTCAAGCAGGAGCACCGGCTGGGCACCAATTCAGCGGTCTGGATTGCGCAGCGCGCTTCCGGCAAGGACGCGGACATGGACAGTCCCGAGGCCTATCTCAAGGCCGCGGAAAAATATGTGAACTCCATGTTTCGCGGGCCGTATTCGCCGCTGCGGCCGCTGTATGACGAGCTGCTGCGGGTGGGATTGAGCCTGGGTGAAGACGTGAAGGCGTGTCCCTGCAAGACCATGGTGCCGCTGTACCGCAACCACGTTTTCGCGCAGATCAAGCCCGCCACGCGCACCCGCGTCGATCTCGGCTTCGCGCTGGGCGCGCGCAAACGCGAGGGCAGGCTGATCGAAACCGGCGGCTATGAGAAGAAAGACCGCATCACGCACCGCATCGGCATCGAGTCGCTCGACCAGATCGACGCCGAGGTCAAGCGATGGCTGCAAGTAGCGTACGACGAGGACGCGGAGTAAGCGGAGCATCCAGCGAGCGTGCGCTACCTGACTGGATGAGAGGATTCTTCGGCCGGTAGAAGGGGGTCTGCCGTCGCGGGGTCGAACCCGTCTTCCCGTAGATCGAGGGCCAGAGCATACGGGCTATCGGCTGCGAACTCCTCCTGGATTCAGACGGACGAGCCTGGATGCGCTTGGGCGAGCTTGGCTTCGACAAGTTTCGCCAGCCGCGCCAAGTCTTTGAGCGGACCGCGAATTGCGTGGCCATCGAATCCGGCTTCTTGCCAGGTCATAATTTCAAGGTACATGTATGGACCGTAGTGCTCATGTTCCCCCTTTGGTGTGTTGCGGCGGTCGGCGGCATATTCCAGAAGGGCGTCCCGAAAACGCAGCAGGCCGGCGCGAGAGCCTGTCAGCCTCCAAACTCTGGCCTGGTCGTCACGGTCGTAAAAGAAGCCGAGGTCGCGCCATTGTTGCCTCGTTGCTCTATTAGTGGCGTCGCTCGGCATCGCCATATCTCAAGATGACATTATCACCAATTCTCGCGGCGGCCCGATTACCACATTATTGCAGCATCCCCGTCGTTTGCTGTATTCTCGAATTAGGCGGTGGAGTTCGCCAAACCGCCGCTCTCGCGAGCGGCCAATGACTCCTATAGCGAAATTCGCTGTAGGGGCTTCCAGGCCGAATCCCTGAACAGCAGAAACTTGAGCATCGAATACCGTCATGCAACAGGTCTGGTTTCAAGCGGCGCTGTGGCTGATTCTTGCGTTGATCGCCACGCTGCTTTCGATTTGGTTCAGGATCTCGACGGCGCTTTCCGAGATCGTGGTTGGCACGGTGGCGCAGCTTGTCATCGGCGCCCTGCTCGGCACCGAGGTGCTGGGAGTGAAGTCGGCGTGGGTCGGTTTTCTGGCTGGAACGGGAGCCATCGTGCTCACGTTTCTCGCGGGGGCCGAACTGGATCCCGGGATATTCCGCACGAAGTGGAAGGAAGCCACTGTCGTCGGACTGGTCGGCTTTTTCTCGCCATTTCTGGGAGCCGCGGCCGTGGCGCGCTTCGTGTTGGGCTGGTCCGTTCCGTCAAGCTGGCTGGCCGGAGTCGCGCTATCCACCACCTCGGTTGCCGTCGTGTATGCGGTCATGCTCGAACTTGGGCTAAACCGGACCGACTTCGGCAAAGGCATTCTGGCGGCTTGTTTTGTGAACGACCTGGGAACCGTGATCGCGCTGGGCCTGATATTTTCCCCGTTCACGGTGCGGACGCTGATCTTCGTCGTGGCGAGTGTGGTTGTATTCGCGGCACTGCCGTTTGTCACTCCGTGGTTCTTCCAGAAATACGGGGGCCGCGTTTCGGAGATCGAAGCAAAGTACATTCTGTTTCTGCTGTTCGGGATGGGCGGCCTGGCGGCCTGGGCCGGCAGCGAGGCTGTGCTGCCGGCGTATATTATCGGGATGGTGCTGGCCGGAACTGTTGGCAAGGATCACGTTCTCATTAGACGTCTGCGAACGTTAACGTTCGGGTTGCTCACACCGTTCTATTTCATTCGCGCCGGATCGCTGGTCTCGGTGCCGGCGCTCGTCGCGACGCCACTCGCTTTTCTGGCGCTGTTCGCAGCCAAGATGGTGAGCAAGATGGGCCCACTGGTGCCAACCGTGAGAGCGTTCAATCATGAAGGTCACCAGGGGCTTTACTACTCTCTGATGATGTCCACGGGGCTGACGTTTGGCACCATCTCGGCCTTGTTCGGTCTCAATCACAAAATCATTACCAGTGCGCAGTACTCCTACCTGGTCGCGACCGTGATCGCGAGCGCCGTAATACCGACGGCGATTGCCAACGCCCGGTTCATGCCCAAGCACCTGCTGCCAAAATCGGAGAGGGCCGTTCGGCCGGCGGCTACTATGGTTGAAGACGCCGGCGCGGGAGATTAGAGATGATCGAGCAAATCCTGGTTGCACACGACGGTTCCGATAGCGCGCGCAAGGCATTCGATTTCGCCGTCGAACTCACGGCGCGCCTCGGCGCGCGCCTTCGCATGATCTGCGTGGAAGAGGAGGTTCCGCGCCACGCCGAGGTGATCGACGAGTTCCGCGAGGAGAAAGATCGCGCCGATAGTTACTTCGCGCAGCTTGCCGACCGCTGCCGCGCGCGCGCGGCACTGCATTCCGTGGACCTCGAGACCATCATCGTGCCCGGACATGCAGTCAAGGTAATTGGCGATTTCGTGCGGGAGAATGGTATCGACCTGCTGATAATCGGCTTCACGGGTCACTCCCGGATCTACGACCATATTTGGGGAGGCACGGCCCACAACCTGACCAGCACCGTGCGCTCGAACGTGCTGGTGGTGAAATAGCGCGGAGCTTGAATGAAGCCGGACACACCTTTCGCCCGGGATGCCGGCGCGGGCGAACTCGCCGGTCGCGCCGGGGTAAACATCAGAGCGGCACAGAAGACGCTATAATCTGTTTTAACCCTTTGGCGATGGAGCCCGCCACCAACCGTCTCGAGCGCGGCTCGGGAACGATGGCTCCTACCCGTGAAGGGCCATGATTCCGCGGACGCCAGACATTCATTTCGAAGTAGATGGCGCGGCCCGCACTCCCGGATTCCAGCGAGCGACTCACACACATGCCTGACAACTCATCGTTACCGGAGATGGTGGATCTGGCGGAGGAAGTGGCGGCGCGGTACGACATTTCCGCGCTTTCCGGCCTTCTCACCAGCGCCCGCGCATTGGCGGGAGGGGAGGAGATTAGCGTTGCCGTGCTAGGACGATTCAAAGCCGGCAAGAGCAGCTTCCTGAACCATTTTCTGGGACGCAGTTTTCTGCCCGTCGGGGTCGTGCCGGTTACCGCCGCGGTCACGGTAATCCGCTACGGCGATCGCGAAGAGGCGCGCGTGCATCACCGGGATGGCCGCGATCACGAAGTTTCGCTCGAGCGGATCGGCAGCTACATTTCCGAGAAAGAAAACCCGGAAAACGCCAAGGAAGTCGGCTTGATCACCGTGGAACTCCCGGAATTGCGGCGATTTCGCGGGTTGCAGTTCGTCGATACACCGGGTCTCGATAGCGCCCTTTCTCACAACACGCAAGCCTCGCTGGCGTGGCTGCCGCATGTGGGACTCGCGTTAGTGGCGGTCAGCGTCGATCCGCCCCTTTCGCAGCGCGATATAGACCTGCTGAAGAGCCTTTACCAATACACGCCGAAGGTCGCCGTGCTGCTCACCAAAGCCGATCTCCTCAGCGGACCGGAGCTCGAGGAAGTCACCGCGTATGTGCGCGCACAGCTTTCCAGGAACTTTCCCGGAACGCCGCAGGTCTTCCGCTATTCGACGAAGCCCGGCTTTGAGCATTTCCGTGAGGCGCTCGAAGCCGAGCTTGCCGGCGGAACATTGGAGCGCTTCGCCGAAGAGCGCGAGTCTATCCTGACGCGGAAGATGGACACGCTCTTGCGCGAATTGAGCGACTACCTGGCACTGAGTCTCAAGTCGGCTGAAATGGTCCAGTCGGAGCGGCAGGCGCTCAATCAGCAAATGCTCGGCGAAAAGGAAGCTCTCGACGATGTGAAGTCGGTGATCCGGCTGCTGGTCGAAAATGCCTCGGCTGGAGCGCGGGAAAATGTCAGCCAGCGGATCGAGACGCACCAGGCCGATCTGGAGCGCACGCTGCTGGCGGCCTTCGAAATCGAATTTCCGAAGTGGACCAAGAGCCTTGCCGCGATGCTTCGCTCGTTCGAGGAGTGGCTGGAGGGCGCCTTGCGCGGTGAGCTTGCGGCGCTTTCCGTCCGCCATCGCGATTCGTTCCTGGAGCCCTGGCACGCAGTCCGGAACCAGACATTTCGTTCGCTGCAACAATTTCGCGATCGCCTGTCGGATAGCACCATGCGGGGGTTCGGCGTGCCGCTGCGTACGACGGAAACCGAAATCGGCGTCGTCGAGCCCAGGACTCCCGATATCCGAATCGGACGAGTGTTCGACAGAAACTGGGAACTGCTGTCGCCCATTCTGCCGGTGTTTGCGATTCAGGCCGTGGTTCGCCGCCATTTCGCGCGTACCGTCCCTTATCTGATTGAACAGAATCTCAGCCGGCTCGCCACGCAGTGGGAAGAGAGCGTAAACGGCGCGCTAAAGGATATGGAGAAGGAAGCCCGGCGGCGCCTGGATGAATTGATGGCCACGGTCGAACGGCTGGTGGGAAGCGGCAGCAAGAAACGGACGCCGCAACTCCGCGTGGACCTGGAGCGCATCGAGGCGGCGCGGAAATCGCTGGTTGCGGAGACCGTGAGCTGATGCGGTTCGGCGATAACGGATCTGAGGAGTCGGAATGCTGCAGAAGGGCAACGCCAAGAAGGTCACCATCTTCGTCAACGAGGACACCCAGCACCACTTCGGTTCCCTGTGCGATTCCATTCTGACGTTCCTGCTGCACAAGGGAGTGTCCGGCGCCACAGCCACGCGCGCGATGGCCGGTTTCGGCGCCCGCCAGGCGATGCACACGACGAAAATCGAGGTACTCACCGAATATCTGCCGATCCGCATCGAGTTCATCGAGACCGCCGCGAAAGTCGATGAGCTCATGCCGACCCTCTACGACATGGTGGTCGACGGCGTGATTGAAGTCCAGGACACCCAGGTTGTCAAAGTCGCCAGCCAGGAACGCCCATCGCCGCCCAAGGGGCCGCATACCGAAATGAGAGGCACCGCGAGGTTGATGCGGATCTACATGGGCGAGTCCGATAAGTGGCAGGGCGAACCGCTTTATGAGGCGATCGTCAAGCGTTTGCGCCTGATGGACATTGCCGGCGCCACCGTGTACCGCGGCATTCTCGGTTACGGCGCCAAGGGCCACACCCACAAGAGCGGGCGGCTGGGGTTCTCGCACGATCTGCCGGTGATGATTTCGGTTGTGGACACGGAAGAGAAGCTGGCCACGGCTGTGAACGAGATCGAGTCGATGATCGAGGACGGCATCATCGTTCTTTCCGACGTGGATGTGATTCGCCTGGTTCACAGCCGCCCGGCGGCGGAGCCTTCTCATGCGAACGGTTAAGAAAGCCAAGCTCCTTCGTCTGCATTTCGGCGAGGGCGACCGGTATAATGGGAAGCCCTTGTACGAAGCGATCGTGAATCGCTGCCTGGAATTGAAGATCGCCGGCGCCACCGTGTTTCGCGGCTTGGAGGGGTTCGGCGAGACGGCGGAAATCCACCGCCATCACCTGGTCCGGAAAGAGCAGCCGATTGTCGTCACGATTGTGGATACGGAGGAGAACCTGGCGCGGCTGATTCCCGAGGTCGAGGAGATGATGGACACTGGCATGATCGCTACCTCAGACGTCCAGTACATGCGCATGGAAAGGCAGCCCAAGGCCGGTAGTTAAATCGAATCGGCATCCAGATAACGCACGAGTCACCGATAATTAGAATATGCCCAATCCATTGAACAAATACAGCGCCCGCATCACGCAGCCGAGATCGCAGGGCGCCTCCCAGGCAATGCTTTATGCCACCGGTCTGCGCGAGGAAGACATGAGTAAGCCGCAGGTTGGCATCTCGAGCGTCTGGTACGAAGGCAACCCATGCAACATGCATCTTCTCCAATTGGCCGAAAAGGTCAAGGAGGGTCTCACCGCCGTTGGCCTGGTGGGGATGCGGTTCAACACCATCGGCGTCAGCGACGGCATCGCGATGGGCACGGACGGCATGAGTTACTCCCTGCAGTCGCGCGACCTGATTGCGGATTCCATCGAAACCGTGATGGCCGCTCAGTGGTATGACGCGAATATCTCGATTCCGGGCTGCGACAAGAACATGCCGGGCTGCATCATGGCGATGGCCCGGCTGAACCGCCCGTCGCTGATGATCTATGGCGGGACCATCCGGGCCGGCTGCCGCAATGGAGACAAGCTCGATGTCATCTCGGCATTTCAGAGTTATGGAGAGTACTTGGCCGGTAACATCGACGATGCCGAGCGGCAGGAGATTGTGCGTAACTCCTGTCCCGGCGCCGGCGCGTGCGGAGGTATGTACACGGCCAATACCATGGCCTCGGCTATCGAGGCGCTCGGCATGTCACTCCCCTATAGCTCCTCCACGCCCGCTGAAGATCCACTGAAACTGGCTGAGTGCGTAGCCGCCGGAGCCGCTATCAAGAATCTTCTGGAACGGGATATCAAGCCGCGCGACATCATGACCCGCGAAGCTTTCGAAAACGCCATGGTGCTGGTCTCCGCGCTGGGCGGATCTACCAACGCGGTGCTCCATCTCCTCGCTATGGCGCGGTCGGTGAATGTGCCGCTGTCGATCGATGACTTCCAGAAGGTAAGTGACCGCGTTCCGCTGTTATCGGACTTCAAACCGAGTGGTAAGTATGTCATGGAGGATCTGCACGGCGTCGGTGGGCTGCCTGCGGTGATGAAGATGCTCCTGGCCGGAGGGGCGTTGCGAGGAGATTGTCTGACAGTGACCGGTAAGACGGTTGCCGAGAACCTGAAGGATCTGCCGGACCTGGCGGCCGGACAGGAAATCGTGCATCCGCTCTCGAAGCCGATCAAGCCGGTCGGCCACATTCAGATTCTGCGGGGCAATCTGGCGCCGGAAGGTGCGGTGGCCAAAATAACGGGCAAGGAGGGCCTTCAGTTCTCCGGTCCGGCGCGCGTTTACGATTCCGAGGAACTGATGCTGGCCGCCCTGGAGCGCAAGGAGATTCAGAAGGGCGACGTCATCGTGATTCGCTATGAAGGGCCCAAAGGCGGCCCGGGCATGCCCGAGATGCTCACACCCACTTCGGCAATCGTGGGCGCTGGATTGGGCAAAGATGTTGCCCTGATCACGGATGGGCGGTTCTCGGGAGGGTCTCACGGATTTATCGTCGGTCATGTCACACCCGAGGCCCAGGAGGGCGGCCCAATCGCGCTGGTCAGGAGCAACGATCGCATCACGATTGACGCCGCGAAGAATACGCTCAACGTCGATCTCTCGGACGAGGAGTTATCGGCCAGGCGTAAGAACTGGACCATGCCACCCTACAAGGCGGATCGCGGCACGCTGGCGAAGTATATCCGCTTGGTGAAAAGTGCCTCTCTCGGATGTGTCACGGACGAATAAGCGGAGGTAACGCCGGCGGTCTTGCCGCCGGTGATCTCGCAGCGACAGGCCACAAAAGGCGATGGCCTGCCTACTCTAGCCGCCGATGGCGTACATGGGGCGCGGCGGGGGAATAAACCCGGCGCTGTCGATTTCGTGGCCGGCCCACTTGCGCGCCACGTTCTGGCGGATGAGCGCGGCTATCGCCGCGTCGCTCTGCCCGGATCGCATCAGCATCTTGACGTCGTCTTCCTCGATCGCGAACAGACAGTAGCGCAGCTTGCCATCGGCGGTGAGCCGCAGCCGGTTGCAGTTGCCGCAGAACGGACGGCTGACGGAGGCGATGAAGCCCACCTTGCCGATGCCATCGGCGAAGGCGTACTCGGTGGCGGGCGCGCGCGGGTCGGGGTCGGGCACCGGTTGGAGCGGCGCGATCTCGCGCGAAAGCATGCCAATGATCTCATCGGCGAGCAGCACCTTGCCGCGGTCCCACAAGTTCTGCGCGTCGAGCGGCATGAACTCGATGTAGCGCACCTCGAAGCCACGTTCGCGGCCGAAACGCGCCAGTGGCACGATGTCGGGCTCAATCAGGTTCTTCACCGCGACCACGTTCAACTTGATGGCGGTGAAACGGAGTTGCCGCGCCGCCTCCAGGCCAGCTAAGACTCTGTCCAGATCGTCGCGCCGCGCGATCTCGCGGAAGCGGCCGCGGTCGAGCGTGTCCAGGTGCACGTTCAGGCGCCGCAGGCCGGCTTCGTAAAGCGGCCCTGCCAGCGCCTCCAACAGCACGCCGTTGGTGGTGAGGGCCAGGTCGCGCACGCCCGGAATGGCGGCCAGGCGCCGGATCAGCACCGGCAGGCCGCGCCGCACCAGCGGCTCGCCGCCGGTAACACGCAGTTTGGTCATGCCCAGCCCCACCGCGATGCGCGCGAAGCGCTCGATCTCTTCGAAATCGAGAATCTCGCGCCGTTCGACGTACTCGACACCGCTCTCCGGCATGCAATAAAAGCAGCGGATGTTGCAGCGGTCGGTGACGCTGATGCGTAGATTATCGTGAACGCGGCCGAAGCCGTCGACCAGCGGTGCGGCTTGCATGACCATGGAGGCCCAGAAGGTATCTTGATTCTATCAGAGACGCGGCACAGGTCCTCAGCCGCGGCGTTACCATGATTATTTCGGCGGAGAAACTGAGCTGATGAGGATCGCCAACGATGTCACGGAATTGATTGGCCATACACCGCTGGTGCGCATCCGGCGCCTCGCGGCCGGCGCCGCGGGCGACCTGGTTGCCAAGCTGGAATTCTATAACCCGGCGCACAGTGTGAAGGACCGCATCGGCCTGTCGATGATCGAGGCCGCCGAGCAGGCCGGCCTGATCCACGCGGACACGATCCTGGTCGAGCCGACCAGCGGCAACACAGGAATCGCGCTGGCCATGGTGTGCGCCGCGCGCGGCTACAAGTGCGTGCTGACCATGCCGGAAACCATGAGCAAGGAGCGCCGCCAGTTGCTGCGGGCGTACGGTGCGGAGTTGATCCTGACGCCTGGCGCGGAGGGCATGGCCGGCGCAATCCGCAAGGCCGAAGAACTGGCCGCGACCGACTCCCGCTACCTGATGCCGCAGCAGTTCAAGAACCCGGCCAACCCCTCCATCCACCGCCGCACCACGGCCGAGGAGATCTGGAACGATACCGATGGTAAGGCGGATATCTTGATTGCGGGCGTGGGGACCGGCGGAACGATTACGGGGGTGGGCGAGGCGCTCAAGGCGCGCAAGCCGGGTTTCCGCTGCGTGGCCGTCGAGCCGGACGCATCGCCCGTTTTGTCGGGAGGCGCGAAAGGCCCGCATCCGATTCAGGGAATCGGCGCGGGCTTTATTCCGGATGTGCTGAATCGCGAAATCTACGATGAGATCATCCGTGTGAAGAACGAGGACGCCATCGACACCGCGCGCCGCGCTGCGCGCGAAGAAGGGCTGCTGGTGGGGATTTCTTCCGGCGCCGCGCTGTGGGCGGGGGTGCAGGTGGCGCGCCGGCCGGAAAACGCGGCCAAGCTGATTATCGCCATCATTCCGTCGTTCGGTGAGCGTTACCTCAGCACCTTGCTTTTCGCGGACCTGGCGATCTAGAGTGGTGCGGCATGCAGAACAACAGTTGGCGGGCGGAATCGCCTGCCCCACGCCAATGGCTACACTTTGCACTCCTCTTCGCCGCGCTGGCGCTATTCTTCGCCTGGTACGAAGTCATCGAGTTCCCGCGCTATCCGATCGGATTGCTGCCGGCTGTCGCCATTTACACCTGTCTATTGCTGCTGCTGATTCTCTGTTTGGCGCCGGGTTTCGCGGTGTCGCGTCAGTGGTTGTCGCAGCACGTTCGCGGCCCTCTGGGCGCATTCGGCGGCGTAGCGGTCTTCTTACTTCCGTATCTGATTTACGCAGCCGGCACGGGGGATTTTCGTTGGTGGGCCTGCGCCAGAGTGTTCGCATTCGTGGCAATCCCTTTCGGATTGTTTGCCGTGGCTCCGGTTCGCCACGCGGAGCGAATGAACTGGCAGGATGTGTTGACTCTGCTCTGGATCTTGACGCCGGTTCTGCTCGGCAAGATCGGCGGGATCTGGAACGTCCCGGTGAATCTGGATTTCATGTCCCGGCTGTTCCTGACTGCCGTTGGATCCTGGTCGTTCCTCATCATTCGCGGTCTCGGCGACTCAGGGTATAACTTCCAGTTTTCGCGAGTTACTTTTCGCGATGCGCTGATCTCTCTGGCCGGGTTCACAGTGATTGCGATCCCTCTCGGCTTCGCGCTTCACTTCATTACATGGAATTCGCACTGGCGAGGCGCGCGAGCGTTTGCGTTCGACTACTTGACCATTTTTCTTTTCATCGCCGTAGCCGAGGAGTTGTTCTTTCGCGGACTGCTGCAGAATCTGCTGGAAGGCTCATTCCGGTCCCGCGAATTGGCCCAAGCTTGCGCTTCGCTTCTTTTCGGACTCTCCCACATTCGTCATGCGCCGGCTCCGAACTGGCGTTACGTGATTCTGGCGACGGTGGCGGGGTGGTTTTATGGCTGGGCGTATCGGAAGCATCGAAGCCTGATGGCTTCCGCCACTACTCACGCCCTGGTCGATACGATCTGGCGAACGTGGCTCACGTTGCACTAGCGGCTTGGCGTGCAGGCCAGGGGATGGACGCACCACGATACATACGCGCCTATTGGTGGGCCACTAGCTAGCGGACTCGGCTGGTCGCGCCGGCCGGCCGCGGTCGGCAAAGTACTCTTCGAGCGCCTTCGCCACGGGCGGCATGGGCTGCAAGCCAAGCCGCTCCATTTTGGCGTTGGAAAGCGCCGAATACTGCGGCCGCCGGGCCGCCGTGCGATACTCGCGATGGTTGGTGGCCAGCACCAACGGGTCCATGCCCGCCGCCTGGAAGATCAAGCGCGCGAATTGGAACCAACTGATGGGCGCTCCACCACCGATGTGGAAGACCCCGGTCTGGCCGCGCTCCACCAGATCGACGGCGCGTGCCGCTAGCAGCGGCGCGAAAGTCGGCGATGCCACGTGGTCCTGCACCACGCGGATGGGCTGCCGGGAGCAGGCCAGACGCATCATGGTTTCCACGAAATTGCCGCGCGCCGTATTGCGGGCGCCGGGCCCATAGACACCCGAGGTGCGGACGATCAGCGCCTTATCCAAATATGCCCGGGCGTACAACTCTCCGGCGAGCTTCGAAACCGCGTAAGCGCTCAACGGGTGCGGATGGTCGTCTTCGGCATAAGGAACGTGCGCGAATCCGTCAAAAACGTAGTCGGTCGAAAACTGCACGAGGCGCGCGTCCGCCTGGCGGCACGCCAGCGCCATGTGCCGCACGGCCAGCGCGTTGACCTGAAATGCCGCCTCCGGCTCGCGTTCCGCCACGTCCACCTGGTTATAGGCCGCGCAGTTGAACACCACACCGGCCTCATGCCCTGCTACCGCGCTTTCCACCGCCGCGCCATCGGTGATGTCCAGGTCTCCCCGGTCAAAGCCAATCGTCGCGTAGTAGCGCGAGTGCAACTCGCGCATCAGTTCGACTCCCAGTTGGCCGGCCGCGCCAAATACCACCGCTCGTCGAGTCACAAGAGAATCTCCGAATCCCATGGCGATATTGGCGGAATTGTCCCCTTACCTCCAGCGGTGCGCGTACACCAGCGCCAGCGTGGCCAGCACCATGAGCGCTACCAGCCCCAGAATGATGCGCATGCGCGCGGGCGTCAGCCAGGAATCCGCCGGGGCTTCCCGGCCGAGCACCGAATCGAGCAGCCGCTGCCGCGACGGACCCGGCAGGGCGCGCATCGCCTTGCTGATTTCGCGCCGCCCACGCTGGTCGGCGATCAGGATGGTTCCGGAATTGCATCCGTTGGTCGACTCGAGCAGCTTGGTCCGCAGGGAGGCGGGCACTTCTTCCACCGACCGGTACACCAGGTCCGCGCCGCCCGCCGAAATCAGCACCGTGGAACTCTGATACATGCCCTTCGCCGCCGGATTGGGAGCCCCGCAATGCGGGCACGCTGCATCCTCTTCGGCCAGCGCCTTGCGGCAATGCCTGCACTTCATCACGCCACCACCTTCGGCACGCGCGCTTTGGCCGGCACTCCGCCCACCTTCTCCATGACAACCTGGATAAATCCCAGTGCCGCTTTCGAGAGCGCCTTGTCCCGCCGGTAGATCAAGCCCAGCCTCCGCACCATCGGCTCGGGAGCCAGACTGATGGCGGACAGTTTGCCGGCCGCCACTTCTTCCCGGCAGTTGGAAGCCACCAGAAAGCTCACGCCCAGCCCCGCGATCACGAAGCGCTTCATCATCTCGGTCGAATCCAGCTCCATCGAGATGCGGATGCGTTCTTCCACCGGTTCCAGCCACTGGTTAAGCCGCGTGCGGGTTTTTCCCTGCTTGGGCAGCAATAGGTAAAACTCCGCAACGTCCTGCGCCTCGACCGTCTTCCTGTCCGCCAGCGGATGCCCGGCGGGGACGATGGCGCAGATCTCGTCCTTGTGAATATCCACCACCTGCAATCTCTTCTCATCGACCGGAAGTTGCGTTAGCCCGAAATCGGCCGAATTTTCCGCCACGGCTTCCACCACGCGCGTGGCGTAAGAGCGGTCCACCTGCAACTGGACGGCGGGGAACAACTCCCGGTAAACCGAAAAAACGGTGGGCAGAATATAGATGCAGGTGGCCTCGTTGGCCGCGATCACGAGTTCGCCTCGAGGGTTGGTCTCGAGCTCCGCGATGGTGTCCTGCGCGCGCCGTCGCAACTCCAGCATCTGTTCGGCGTGCCCGGCGAAGATGCGGCCCGCCGTGGTGAGTGAAATTCGGCTGCCGAAGCGCTCGAACAGGTCCGCCCGCAGCTCCTGCTCGAGTTGCCGCACCTGTGCGCTGATAGCCGGCTGCGTGCGGTAACACGTCTGCGCCGCCTTGGAGAAACTCTTCAGCCTGACGATCTCCAGGAAAGTATGGAGCTGATCGAAATCCATAGGCGTCCGCTGCGCGGCCCGGCAGGGCGTCCCATTACAACGCGGTACACCGGTTTCCACTCAAATCCTGGATGGGCGGGATAGAAATTATCAATGCCCCCAGCGCACCAGGGTTTGGTATGTATTGTACCAAAGGGTCTCGGGACGGTGCGGCAGTAGTCCTCGGAATCGTGACTTTCGCAGCCGCCCGAACGCGGGCGGATCTTTCGCACCGTACCCGCGGCAACCAGACACACTCTTTTTTCTGCCTTGGGCCGTGGCGCAGGCCGTCCGGCCTGCTGAGTCGACAGCCATCTCGACTTCTTGGACCGTAACCGCGGCGAATCCTCCAGGAAGAAGAGTCGAGACGAATCTCTCGACTCAGCAGACTGGACAGTCCCGGATGGTGCACGGGCAAGCCGCGCCACAAGCCGCAAATGCCCGCGCCACGAACTTGTTACGCAATTTGACACTCGTCCGAGTGGGATGATAAGTGTTGAATCTTCATAGGAGATCCAATGGCTGACGAGCAGAAGCCTGGGGGCTCGGAGGTGCCTTCTCCGCCCGCCGGAGAAGGCGCAAAACCGCCGGCCAAACCAGCCGCCGACGCCGCCAAGCCGGCGCCTCCTAAACCCGCCGCGCCGCCCAAGCCGCCCGCCACCATGGCTGCCACTCCCTGGGACAGCGACCTGGCCCGCGAGGTGAAGGCGCGGTTCGGCGACGGCGTTCTCGCCGCCTCGACATATCTTGGGCAGGATTTCGTGCTCACCAAGCCGGAATCCGCCGTGCCGGTGCTCGAATACCTGAAGCTGGAAGCCGACTTCGATTACCTGGTGGACATCACGGCGGTGGACTGGCCGAAGCGAGCCGAACGCTTCGACCTGGTCTACATCGTCTATAGTTTTCCGCACAACCAGCGCATCCGTATCAAGACCCAAATCGTGGATGGATTCGAGCCGCGCACCGCTACCGGCGTGCACCTGACGGCCAATTGGCTGGAGCGCGAGGTGTTCGATATGTTCGGCATCCGCTTCGCCGGCCACCCGGACCTGCGGCGCATCCTGATGCCGGAAGACTGGCAGGGTTACCCTCTGCGCAAGGACTACGGCATCCTGCAGCAGGACGTGCGCTGGGTGCAGGAGAACCTGGGCATCGAAAGCGGCCAGTAGAGACATGCCGGACACCTTCCTGGACTCGACCGAACTGGTCCTCAACATGGGGCCGCAGCACCCGTCCACGCATGGCGTGCTGAGGGTGATCCTCAAGCTCGATGGCGAGAAGATTCTCGGCACGGATTGCGTGATCGGCTATCTGCACCGGGGAGTGGAAAAGATCGCCGAGAATCGCACCTATGCGCAGTTCAACCCGTATGTCGACCGCATGGATTACGTGGCGGCCATCTCCAACGGCCTGGGCTATTGCCTGGCGGTGGAAAAGCTGTTGAACGTGGAAGCGCCGCCGCGCGCGCAGGTGGTGCGGGTGATTCTCACCGAACTGAACCGCATCGCCAGCCACCTGCTGTGGCTGGGCACCCACGCGCTCGATATCGGCGCCATCACGCCGGTGTTTTACTGCTTCCGCGAGCGGGAAGAAGCGCTGAAGATTTTCGAGCAGTATTGCGGCGCGCGGCTCACCACGCACGCCTTCCGCATCGGCGGCCTGCAATACGAAACCTACGAAGGCTTTGAGCGGGACGTCAAGGAATTCTGCAAGATGTTCCCGCCGAAGGTGGACGAGTACGAAGAGCTGCTCACCAACAACCGCATTTGGGCGGGTCGGCTGAAGGGCGTTGGCATCCTCAACGGAGACGATTGCAAGGAATATGGCGTCACCGGGCCGGTGCTGCGCGCGGCGGGCGTGAAATGGGATTTGCGCAAAGCGCAACCGTATTCGGGTTACGAGAAATACGATTTCGAGATTCCCACGCGGGAAAACGGCGACACTTACGACCGGTACATCGTGCGCATGCAGGAAATGCGGCAATCGGTGCGGATCATGGAGCAGGCGGTGGAAGCGATCCCGGCCGGGCCGATCCTGGGCAAAGTGGGCAAAGTGATCAAGCCGCCGGTGGGCGAAGCGTATGTGTCGATCGAAGCGCCCAAGGGAGAGCTGGGATATTACGTGGTGAGCGACGGCTCCACGCAGCCCTACCGGGTGCGCGTGCGGCCGCCTTCGTACGTCAATCTGCAGGCGCTGGACAAAATGGTGCGCGGCGCGCTGATTGCGGACATCGTAGCCGTGATCGGCACCTTGGATATCGTGCTGGGCGAGGTAGACCGGTGAGGGGAGCGCTCAATCCCTTTGTAGGTTTCCTGCTGCTGGTGCTGCCGAGCTGCACTGCGATGGCAACCCCGCAGCAGGATGCTGAAAAGGCGCCAAGTGCGACGGTTGAGTCGGTCGACCGCCCGGATGTGGTCCGGCTGAAAGTGACCTTACATAACTCCACCGGCAAGCCGCTCATTCTTCCATATTGCGGTTACGACGATGGCATGGCCCTAAGATTGTGTTTCGGGGGTGTTGGACTGCAGAGACTAGCGGGCAGCGGGTGGGATTGGGCGCCAGCAACAACTCAGTGCGGTGTCATAGTGGGAGCCATCAGTCCCAGCATGACCACGCGGCTTGAACCGCATACGGAAAAAACTGTCGTTGTTTACCTTGATGATTTTTCGCTCTTTCACTTGAAGCCGGGTGCGCGGGCGCGACTCGTTGTGCAGACGTGGCCCGACGATGGGAGCATAAATACGAAGGAGGGCCGCGCTGACACGAGCCGGAGAACAGAGCTAGCGAGCCAGCCCTTTGATGTGCCGCCGGGGTCTGGGGCCGAGAAACAGGTGGGTTGTCAGTAGGAGTTATGATCGGGCTTCTGAAGAAAATCTTTTTGGTGGACCTGTTTCAGGGACTGATGGTTACGTTCCGGAATCAGAATCCAAAATACATCTACACCGAACAGTACCCGGCCGAGCGGCCCAAAGTGGCCGAGCGGTATCGCGGTGCACCGCGGCTGAATAACAACCCGGAGAATGGCGAAACACTGTGCATATCCTGCAACCTGTGCGCGCTGGCATGCCCGGAGAACCTGATCGTGGTGACCAGCGAGCGCAATGAGCAGACCAAGCGCAAGGACCTGACCGATTTCACCTATGACCTCTCGCGCTGCATGTTCTGCGGCCTCTGCGAAGACGCCTGCCCGGTGGACGCGCTCGAGCTGACGCAGGATTTCGAGCTGGCCAGCTACACCCGCGAGGGCATGATCTGGGACCGCCAGATGCTCGAGGAAGGGCCAAAGCCGACGCAATACAAATGTTAGATACGGTCTTGTTTTACAGTTTCGCGGTGCTGGTGC
>DASWZP010000179.1:0-10754 GCA_036404395.1 Bryobacteraceae bacterium
CCGTCGCGTCGGCTTTGGGCAGCAGCACCAGGCGCGACCCCGGCGCCGCGGATCGAACATACCACGGGTGGCCGCAGCGACGACCCAAAAGCGGAACTTTCTACTTTGCTCGAAAGAGGAACTTTCTACTTTGCCTTGACAGGCTGCTGAAACGTCCGAAGGGAATTCCGGGCCACGGATGAACACAGATGAACACGGATAAGCCAAATCCACTCGATCGGTGTTTATCCGTGTTTATCTGTGGCTCGTCACGTCTCGGTGTTTCGGGTAACGGCGCATTGGAGTACATTATCCTTTGGGCGAACGCCCTTGAGGTGAATTCATGAAGCTGAGCACTTTCGGGTTTACGGCAATCCTGATCTCGCTCGCGTCCACGGCGGCCTTCTCGCAGACGCAGCCCTCCGCTAACATCCCGCATCTTCAAAAGCAGGGAACGGCCACGCAACTGATTGTGGATGGCAAACCGTTCCTGGTCCTCGGCGCGGAATTGAACAACTCCAGCGCCTCCAGCATGGAGTACATGCGGCCGCTCTGGAGCAAAATCGCGGCGACCAACCTCAACACCGTGCTGGCAACCGTGTCCTGGGAGTTGCTGGAACCCGAGGAGGGCCGCTTCGACTTCAGCCTGGTCGACGGTGTGATTCAAGATGCCCGCCGATATAACCTGCGCCTGATCCTGCTCTGGTTTGGAAGCTGGAAAAACGGCAAGTCCACTTACCAGCCGCTGTGGGTCAAGGCGAACCAGCAGCGGTTTCCGCTGATTCAGGACGAGAAGGGCAGGGGACTGCCGACCTTGACCACCCTGCGCAATGCCAACCGCGATGCCGACGCGCGCGCCTTTGCTGCGTTGATGAAGCATATCCGCGAGGTGGATGGAGACTCGCACACGGTCATCATGATGCAGGTCGAAAACGAAGTCGGCGTGCTGGGGGTCTCGCGCGACCACTCGCCAGCGGCCAACCAGGCGTTCGCGGGGCCGGTGCCGAAGGAGTTCATGGACTACCTGCGGACGCACAAAGACACGCTGATTCCCGAGTTGCACAAGCGTTGGGAAGCCGCCGGCTTCAAGACTTCCGGAAGCTGGGAAGAGGTCTTCGGCGCCGGCGTGGAAACCGACGAACTCTTTATGGCCTGGAATTACGCGCGCTATGTTGGCTATGTCGCAGCGGCCGGCAAAGCGGAGTATCCGTTGCCGATGTTCGTCAACACGTGGCTGCGCCAGGGAAAGTTCAAACCTAACGAGGACATGCCCGGCGGTTATCCGAGCGGCGGGCCATTACCCCAGGTAATGGATGCCTGGAGGGCCGGCGGGCCGGCCATCGACATTCTCGCGCCGGACGTCCACGTCCCGAATTACGACGATTGGTGCGCCTGGTACATGCAATCCGGCAACCCGCTGTTCATCCCCGAGTCAAGAGGAGACGCGAGAGGCGTGGCTTGGGCGTTTGCCACGGCGGGCAAGTATGACGGCATCGGCTATTCGCCGTTCGGCATCGACCGGCTGGCGAACCCGGAGGGTGAGCTGGCCAAAGGCTACCAGGTGCTCTCGCAGATGGCTCCGCTGATCCTCGAACGGCAAGGCCTCGGAAAAGTGGCGGCCGTGCTGGTGGATGAAGCGACCCCAAGATCCAAGGTGCGGTTGGGCGACTACACGATCGAGGCCCGCTTCGCCCGGCGCAGTCAGGACCCGAATTCGCCCGTCGCCGCCCCGGTGGACCAGGTGGCCGGCCTGTTCATTCAATTGGGCCCCGATGACTACGTGATTGCCGGCAGGAGCATGCGTGTCGACTTCGAGTCGGCCACCGACGCAACCCAAAGCGTCGGACTGGGCACGGTCGAGGAAGGCCAGTACGTCGACGGCCGCTGGGTCCCTGGACGCCGCTTGAATGGCGACGAGACTCCCGAGTGGAAGGCGCTCTGGTTCCCCGGCGACCGTTACACAATCCAGAAGATCAAGCTCTACCGCTATCGCTGAAGGGGGCCGCTGCCATGTGGCGCGGGCACGATGTGATTCCGTGCCCGCTAAAAACAGGCGGCTCGCCGGATCGGGACCGTCTCTGCCGCGAACTGGTCCAGCACTTCACGCAGGGTTTCGGCACGGCGCAGCAGAGCGGCGCGGTCGGTTTCGGCAATGCCTCTGAGCGCCGGCAGCAGGTTATGGGCTTCGCGCCAGGCATTCTCCGCGCGCAGTTCGAAATCCCTCGCCGCCGGCCCTTGCGCCTGCGAATCCCGTGCCGCCAGCACTCGCGCATACGCAAACCCGCGATCCAGCCGGGCGGAAATCAGTTCCGCCAGTTGCCGGTCCGTGCGGGCACGAAGCTGCGCGAGTTTTTTCGTATGGCGTTCCATCTACTGCAACTTTCCGGATCGAATCGGTTATTTTCCGGGCTTAAACTAATAGACGATTGAATCTCCGGTTTTGATCGCTCCGCGGAAAATATTCCTGAGGAAAACCGGTGGCTGCGCCAACGGAACAGGTGTGACTCATTCCATCGAAAGGACTTGGGGTCAAGTGGCCGGCGGTCACCAAATCTGCCGCACGCCGCCGATATAGACCGCTCGAGCGGTGTCGCGCCCGAAAAAGTACGGCAGCTCACGGTAGTCGTCACAATCGTGTATCGCGAAATCGGCGAGCTTGCCTTCTTCGAGCGACCCCACGATCTCGCCGCGCCGCAGGCTGTACGCAGCGTTGATGGTGGCCCCTGTGATCGCTTCGGCACAGGTCATTTTCATCTGCGTTACGGCCAGCGACAGCACCAGCGGCATGGAAGTAGTGGGCGACGATCCGGGATTGAAATCGGTTCCGAGCGTCACCGCGAGGCCGCGCTCGATCATTTGCCGCGCCGCGGCGTAGCGGCCTGAGCCGAGGCAGTACACCGAAGCCGGCAGCAGAACCGGCTGCACTTGCGCCGCGGCGAGCGCCATCCAGCCGCGTTCGGTAGTCGCTTCCAGGTGATCCGCCGTATCGGCGCCCACCTCCGCGGCCAGCAGCGAGCCTTCATCGGCGCTGAACTGGTCGGCGTGCACGCGCAAGCTGAAACCGAGCGCGCGCGCCGCTTCCAGGATGCCGCGCGCCTCTTCGACCGGAAACACCGTTGGCTCGCAGAAAACATCGCACGATTCGGCGAGGTCCCCGCGCCACACCGCGGGCAGCATTTCTTCGATCACCAGGCGTACGTATTCGCTCCTGCGGCCGAGGTATTCGTCCGGCACTTCGTGCGCGCCCAGGAAAGTCGGCGCAAGGCGCAGGCTGCCTTCCGCGTCCAGCTTGCGAATCACGCGCAGGATCTTGAGCTCAGCCTCGATCGTCAGCCCGTAGCCGGATTTCGCTTCGATGGTGGTGGTGCCGCCGCGCAGAAACCATCCGCGATAGCGGCGCGCCACGGCGAGCAAATCCGCTTCATCGGCGGCGCGCGTGCGCCGCACGGTGGAGCGGATACCGCCGCCGCGCGCGGCGATTTCGGCGTAGGTGGCGCCTTCGGCGCGTTCCTCGAATTCATCCGCGCGGTTGCCGGCGAAGACCGGGTGGGTGTGCGCGTCCACGAAGCCCGGCAGCACGATGCGGCCGCCGGCATCCACGATTTCCGCATCGGGAGAAAGCACGCGCTCAATTTCCGCGCGCGTTCCCACCTTCAGGATGCACCCGTCGCGCGCCACCAGCGCACCATCCGGAATAATCCCGAGCTTGCGCATTTCCGCGCCGGTGCGCGCCCGCGCCGGACCGGCGAGCGAAACCAACTGCCGGCAATTCGCGACGACGAGGTCAGTCATAACGGTTCGAGCCACGGATGAGCGCTGGTAAACCTTTAAGCCACGGATGAACACAGATAAACACAGATACGACGCAAGAAACGTCGATCTTAAAGTCCTTTTTCCTATCCGTGTTCATCTGTGTTCATCCGTGGCCAATCCTGTTTTGGTTTTAATGCGTGGCCTCCGTCAATCGGCTCAGCCGCTCTTCCACGGCGGCTTTGAACGCCGCGTCCGCGATGCTTTCGAGGTTGATGCGCACGTTTTCCATGGCGCCGGTTTTGGCCGCCGCGATCAGCGCCTTGGCCACCGCGAGGTCGGAGCCGAACCGTGCCGGCACCTCCATCTTTTCCAGGCGCGCGTTCATCGCCGAGGCGCGCTCCAGCACTTCGAGCGGCACCAGCGCGGCGCCATGGAGCGCCTCTTCCACAAATGGCGCGCGCTCGTCCTTCGGCCGCTTGTAAGCCGCCATCACGCGCTGGAAGGCTGCGGCATCGCGCTCCACGGCCGCGGTGAAGAAGGTGCGGTCGTCTTCGAACGCCGCCGGATCGAGCCTGGCCAGCCGCGAAACCATCGCGCCCAACGCCGCGCCCATGGCCGCGGCCGCAGCCGCCGCGCTGCCGCCGCCGGGCGTGGCCGTGCCGGCAGCGAGCGCATCCAGAAATTCCGGCAACCCGCCGCGCGCGGCCACGGCATCCGCGATACGATTCTCCAGCACCAGTTGCGGACTGAGGTTTTCGGCCCGCAGGAAATACTCGGCCGCCATCTCAATCGCCTTGCGCGGAATCAGCCCGACGATTTCGCTGCCCACCACCGGCACGCCGTACCGTTCGGCCTCGCGGCGCACGGTTTCGAAAACCAGGTGCAGCGGCGTCTGCTCGAAATCGGTCAGGTTGATCGAGACCTGCGCCAGGTTGCGCGAACCGAGCATGACGCCCATCGATTTGACGAAGCGGAAACCGCCGCTCGAGAAACGGATGGTCCTGGCGATCCGCCTGGCGAGTTCCACATCCGGCGTGCCCAGGTTGACGTTGTAAGCGATCAGGAATTTGCGCGCCCCCAGGACGACCGCGCCGGCAGTGGGATGGCACACGGGCTCGCCGATATCGGGCGCGCGCCCGGGCTCCGTGCCCATTTCTTTTAGCAGCGCTTCGAATTGCCCGCGGCGAATGTTTTCCAGGTTGACGCGCTCCGGGCGCCGGGCCGCGGCTTCATACAGGTAGACCGGCACTTTCAGCCGGCTCCAGATTTCGCCGCCCACGCGCTCGGCGAGGCGAACGCATTCTTCCAGCGTGACGCCCTCAATCGGAATGAAGGGCACCACGTCGGCCGCGCCGATGCGCGGATGCGCGCCCTGGTGCTTGGTCAGGTCGATCAACTCGACGGCCTTTTCGACGCCGCGCAGAGCCGCCTCCGCCACCGCCGCCGGCGGCCCTACGAACGTCAGCACCGAGCGATTGTGATCGGCATCCGCTTCGCGATCGAGCAGCGTCACTTCGGGCACCGCCGTGATCGCCGCAACGATGGCGTCCATCTTGGCCGCATTTCGACCTTCGGAGAAATTCGGAACGCATTCTACGAGTTGTCGGGACATAGGTTTTAGGCGTCTACGAAAAAAAGCCCGCGCTAGGGGTGCATCGGAATCTTCACGCCGTGCTCCTTGGCGAACCGCACGGCTTCATCGTAACCCGCGTCGGCGTGGCGCATCACGCCGGTCCCCGGGTCGGTAGTCAGCACGCGCTCCAGGCGCCGCTCGGTTTCCGCGGTCCCATCCGCCACCACCACCATGCCGGCATGTTGCGAATAGCCGATGCCGACGCCGCCGCCGTTATGGATCGACACCCAGCTCGCCCCAGCGGCGATATTCACCATCGCGTTGAGCAGCGGCCAATCCGCGATCGCATCCGAGCCGTCGCGCATCCCTTCCGTCTCGCGGAAGGGCGATGCCACCGAGCCCGCGTCCAGATGATCGCGGCCAATCACGATCGGCGCTTTCAATTCGCCCGACCGCACCAGGCGGTTGATGGCCACGCCGAATTCGGCGCGCTCGCCGTAGCCCAGCCAGCAGATGCGCGCCGGCAGCCCTTGAAACTGTATCCGCTTCCGCGCCAGCGGCAGCCAGCGCGCCAAAGTTTCGTCGCGCGGAAACAGTTCGAGCGCCAGCCGGTCGGTGCGATGGATGTCGGCCGGGTCGCCCGAGAGCGCCACCCAGCGGAATGGGCCGCGGCCGTGGCAGAACAGCGGCCGTATATATTCGGGCACGAAGCCGGGGATGTCGAAAGCGCGCTCCACGCCGGCCTTCTTGGCGTGGGTGCGTATGTTGTTGCCGTAATCGAAGGTCACCGCGCCGCGCTTTTGCAGCTCCAGCATGGCCGCAACGTGCACGCCCATTGACGCGGTCGCGCGCCCGACATACCCGGCCGGATCGGCGCTTCGCAGCGCGGCCGCTGCTTCGAGCGTCATGCCATGCGGCACGTAGCCATTGAGCGGATCGTGCGCGCTGGTCTGATCGGTGAGAACATGCGGCACGATGCCGCGCCGCGCCAGCTCCGGAATCACGTCGGCGCAGTTGCCCACCAGCCCGACCGAAATCGCTTCGCCGCGCGCTTGCGCCTCGCCGAGCACGGCCAGCGCGCTATCCAGGCTGCGTTCCATGCGGTCGCAATAGCCGGTGTCCAAGCGGCGGCGGATGCGGTCCGGATCGACGTCGACGCCCAGAAAGCACGCCCCGTTCATCACGGCGGCGAGTGGCTGTGCGCCGCCCATGCCGCCCATGCCGCCCGATACCACCAGCTTGCCCTCGAGCGATCCGCCGAAATGTTTGCGCGCCACCGCCGCGAAGGTCTCGAAAGTCCCCTGCACGATGCCCTGGCTGCCAATATAAATCCACGAGCCCGCGGTCATCTGCCCGTACATGGTGAGGCCCAGCCGCTCCAGCCGGTTGAATTCGTCCCAGTTCGACCAGTGGCCCACCAGGTTGGCATTGGCGATCAGCACCCGCGGCGCCTCGGGGGTGGTTCGGAAAATGCCCACCGGCCGCCCGGATTGCACCAGCAGGGTCTCGTCGTTTTCGAGCGCACGAAGCGCGCGCACAATCGCGTGGAACGCCTCCCAGCTTCGCGCCGCGCGGCCGGTGCCGCCATAGACGATCAACTGGTCCGGGTTTTCGGCGACCTCCGGATCCAGATTGTTATGCAGCATGCGCAAGGCGGCTTCCTGGTGCCAGCCCTTGCACGTAAGTGCGCTGCCTCGCGGCGCGCGGATGGCCGTTCCGCCGATCATATCAGCCCCAATCATACCGCCCAGCGTCAGTGGGGGAGGCTTTGTATCAGTCGCGTTATGAAGAAAACCTCACCCGCCAGGATGAAAATGGGGGAGCGAAGCGGTAGGGTGGAAGACGGCGGACGCCGCGTGCGAAGGACGTTACCCTACAGCGACCGCGAGACTCTCCAACGGAATCGGATCGGGCTTTTTCAAGGCTGGCCCGCCACCAATCAATGCCTCGCGGCACCTGAGGCCATGCTGATATCCGGGCACTGAAACGCACCAGTTTTATAATCGGCCATAGCTTGCCGCCCGGGTCTATGAACAATTAGAAACGCCGCATGCCGCGGACTCAAGTAAGTTCCTGGTTCAATACATTGCCGCGTTGCGCATGAGGCTGCTGATATCGGCAGCCCGGCCCGGCCAACCCGAACACGTCCGGGGGTTGTTCCGCGCGACGTGTCATCGGGCGAGTAAGATCGTTCCAGGAGGGACATCATGAACGCACTGGAAGTCGGACTCACTACCGGCGCCACGGGCGGGCTCGAACGCTTCGTTACCGAAGCGTTTCTGGCAGCTGGGGCGAGGATCGCGCTTTTCAAGCCCGAAGCCGGTTTTCAAATGGCGCCGGTACAACGTGAGCACGGCTCAATTATCGTACACCAATCGTACGCAGCCAAGCTGTGTTTCTCGAAGTACATGATTATATAGTAGATATCGTTGGAGGCGCGGGTCGGAATCGGATTCAGACCGGTTGTTGAAAGCGCATAAGTTATTGAAAACACAAAACGCGCGAGTCGGACGAAACGGGGGTTTGGACGTTTCACCGCACAAAAAGCCGCACAGGTCCGCTCGGCCGGTCCTCGCGTTTTCTGGCGCTACAATAGAAGCATCATGTATGTGAAAAACGGTGACCCCTTCGGCGTTGGCAGAGATGTGGACCGCGCCGATTTGATGATCCGTCTAAAGCATTCTAGGAATGGTTTCCACTACGGTACCGGCATTAGTGGCAACTTGGTTGCGCACAAAACGCCGGAGCTCGGAAAGCACCCCGGAACCGTGGATGAATTCTGCGCCGCTTTGCCGTGTTGGCGGGTACGCTATGAGCGCACGCCGCTGGAAAAGATGAAGGTGGAGCAGGTTGCGGTTTCAGATTTCGGAAGTGCGTGGTCGCCCCTTGCCAATTGCGAGCACGATGCAACTCTGGCGCAATTCGGTGTTGCGTATAGCCCAACCGTGGAGAAGGTTTTGGGGCTTGGCATCATCGCACTCTTGGCGGGTATTGCCATTGCGAGCAGAGACAATTAGAAGGTAATTCACAAACTTCAGTGCGCACGCGGACTTGCGCTGACATCTATAAGAACAAGGCTTCGGGATTTTTCACGCCGCCCCGGATCACCGCTTCGCTACTCCCCCATCTCGCGCAAAATCTCCGTAATCATGCCGCGATGCAGTACCCGCTGAAACACTGGCGACGATTCATTGAGCCATGGTGAATGCAGCAGCTCGGTTCGCACCTTCGTGCGGAGATTTTGATAGTCCACCGGCGAGAGTGCCTGCAACCGCGCTTCCGCTTGGACACGTCGTTTCTCGGCGAGGTCGGCGGTGAGCGCCTCAAAATCACGCTTGGCTTTCGTTTCGGCGCGAAGTTTAGCCGCAGCCTGTTCCCTGCGACAGAGATCGCCATAAGCGCTGGCCGCCCGCGCCGCGTATTGGAGGATGCCGCCGAATGTCTGGGGTTTGTACTTGGTTTCCGCGGCGGCCGTATGGGCGAAGTCAACGACGTATTTTGCGCAAGCGAAGCCGTACTGCGCGACCAAGGTTGTTGCCTGCGCAATTTCTTTTGATTGCGGCTGCTTGTTGCCGATCCCGTGAAAGACCTTGTGGAAGTGGTTACAGACTTCAAGGGCGGCGCTGTTTTCAGCGGCTATCGGCCGTGCTTTCGTCTCTCCCATCAACCGCGGCTCATCGGGCGAGACAGCCTGACAGTTGCCCTTCTTAACCGTGAGCTTGTAGTCCGCGTCGTCCTTCGTTTTCTCGATCTCGATCATCGCGACCACGCCCGAGGTGAGGGTGACGCCGCGAAGCTCGGCAATCGCTTTGGAGAATACCCGTTTTCGTTCGTAGACGCGGCTGTACTCGCTGCCGCGGAGGCCGAGGTCTGAGCAGAGTTCGCGGGTCCGGCGTTCATAGATCCGCTTGTCCGCCATAATCAGGTCCAGGTGGGTATATAGCAATTGGGCAAGGTCCGTCCGGAAGCCGAGGATGGTTTCAAAGATCACCGGCTTGGTATGCCGGTTGAGAAGATTCGTGAGGGTAAAGTCATTGAAGCGGAAGTAGCCCGCTTCTTTCGTGACCCGCCCGTCAACCTTCCTGCGCACAATCTTCAGCTCAGAAAGGATGTTCAGCATATCGATTTGCTCCAACGTCTCGCGCTTGCCGGTGTCGAAGTAGGCGTTTTCCCAGGTGATGGGTGTTGCCCGGAGGCGGCGGAGTGAGGCCGTCGTTGCGTCAATGACGTTGGTCCCCCACTTCTTGTGAAGCATCCTGGCCAAGCCGCGAATCGAAAAGAAGATCTGAGTCGGTGAACGGCCTGATAGTTCCCACTGCTTCACCAGGGCGTAGTATGTTTTTTGGTCTTCGGTCGTCAATCCGCCGAGATGAGAAAACCCGATCTCCACCTTCGCCCGGAGCCGCGTTCCATCTTTCGCGGTGTATTCGCGTTCAAGTGTGCGAACTTTCGCGGTAGTTGGGGAATGTGAAGGGCTCCACAAGCCAGCCCATTTCTCAATGTTCAGTTCCGGCCGGATGCGGTCGGCTGCCGCTTCCGTTCCATGACTCCCCTTTTGCCGGATGCCTGTCTCCGAAGTGGGATCTTGGGATTTAGAACGAATCGTGGTGTCCATTTGGAAGTTCTAATGGGGTTTGATTTTTGGTTACACACACAAATGGTCTGTGTGTATTTAAGAAGTATCTAAAGAGTATCCCGTCGCCGGCCGGATGACGGAAACTTAGGAAAACCGCGGGCTAGATGCTGTTGTGAATCCTGCGCCAGCGGGACTCTAGCACCAAGTGAGCGGGACTCTAGCACCATGTCCGGCGGGTCTACAGCACCAAGCCAACTCGTGCGCCCCGGCGTTATGTCTCCCCTCTCAGGAGTCCCGTTCCGGAGTGGCCTCGCTCATTATCAGCGCCATGTTTTCATGAGATCGACAACACTACCGAAGCTTTCTGAAATTCAGTATAACGGCAATGCCGTTCTAGCGGAAGTGGATAAAGGCACGTGAGGGCTCGCCTGAAAAGTAGCCGATGGGTCGTTGATCGGACGGCATTGGTTCGACGGGCGGCGAAGATCGGTCCTTCTAGGGGTGTTCTGACCTGTCGCGCGGCGCTGTGGAAGCCAATCTCTCAACATACTCACCAGTCTAGCGACAGTCATGACTCTGTTGAGTATCCATATACTCAACAGACTAGAGAGCGAGGTTCAGCCGAATTTCGGCATGGACCGGGACAGCGGCAAAAACAGCGGCCTCATAAACACGCCGTAGCGGGACGCATTTTCGCGAATCATAGGTTCACTCGTGTTGGGGAGTAATCGCCCTTGTCCCGCCTCAGCTGGAAATGGAAAGGGCGCTCAACCGTTAAGATAGCGGAGAGAGCGCGTGAAGAAACCACGAAAGCATTACAGCGGAGAAGAGAAGGTCGCCATTTTGAGGCGGCACTTGCTGGAACAGGAGCCG
>DASWZP010000180.1:0-2498 GCA_036404395.1 Bryobacteraceae bacterium
CGGCCTGGCCGCGGCGGAGCGCGCCCGGCGCCCGGTGGTGGTGGTGGTCTCCGCCATGTCCAAGATCACCGACCTGCTGCTCGGCACCATGCGCCACGCCGAAGCCGGCGACCGCGCCGGCATGGACGCCAACATGGCGGCCCTGCGCGCGCGTCACGAAGAGGCCTGCCGCGATCTGCTCCCGGAGCCGCGCTGCTCTGAAGTGCTGGAACGCGTGCATGAACTGATCGCCGAGTTTGAGCGCATCGTGGGCGGCATGGCGATGCTCAACGAACGGCCGCCGCGCTCGGTGGATGAAGCCGTCGCCGTGGGCGAGCGGCTCTCGGCTCTCCTGCTTTCCGAGTACCTGGCGAGCCAGGGCGTGCCCTCCGCCGCCATCAACGCCTGGGACGTGCTGGTCACCGACGCCGTGTTCGGCAACGCCAGCCCGCTCATGGAACCTACCCGCGAAAAGGCGCGCGCCCGCGTGCTGCCGCTGATCGAGAGCGGCGCCCTACCGGTGATCACGGGCTTCAATGGCGCCACCGCCGACGGGCGGCCCACCACGCTCGGCCGCGGCGGTTCGGATTTTTCGGCGTCGATCCTGGCCGCCGCGCTGGACGCTTCCGAACTGTGGATCTGGACCGACGTCGACGGCATCATGAGCGCCGACCCGCGCCTGGTGCCCGACGCCCAGGTGCTTGACGAAGTCACCTACGCCGAGGCCGCCGAATTGGCTTATCACGGCGCCAAAGTGCTGCACCCCAAGACGCTAGCCCCGCTGGTGGAGCGCAAGATTCCGGTGTGGAGCAAGAACAGCTTCGCTCCCGAAAAACCCGGCACGCGAATCGTTCCAACGGTGCGCGAGGGCTCCGGCGCACGCGCGGTGGCTTCGATGGCCAACGTGGCGCTGGTATCGATTGACCCGGCCAGCCCGGAGCTCAACCCGGTGCTAGTGATGGCGCGCGCGCTCGATGCCCTGGCGCGCGCCGATGTCGAGGTGCTGATCGTCTCCAGCTCCAGCTACCGGCAGAATTTTTGCTTCCTGGTGCGCCACGAAGAGCTCGACCGGACGGTGCAGGCGCTTGAATCCGCGCTGGCGCTGGAACTCGCGCACGGCTACGTCGATCCCATCCGCATCGATCGAAACGTCGGCATGTTGGCCGCCGTCGGCGAAGGCATGCAGGGCAAGCCAGGCCTGGCCGGACGCATCTTCACCGCCATCTCCCGCGTGCAAGTGAACATCATCGCCATCGCGCAGGGATCGAGCGAGCTGACCATTGCCGTGGTCGTGCGCCGCGAGGGCCTGGAAAAAGCCGTGGGCGCCGTGCACGCCGAATGTGGCATGGGATCGCGCCCGCCCGCCCCGGTCTTTCCCGGCGGCAAAGCCCACGCCACCAAACGCGAAATGTAGGTAGGGCATCCTTTAGGTTGCCCGTTTTTTTTCTTGATTGCCGCGGGCCGCTCCGGTCCGGGCAACCTGTATGGGCAGCCTAAAGGATGCCCCACCTGCCTGTGATACCGTGAAGGTGCATGGGCCGTACCGCCGAATCGATCCTGTGGACGCCGCAATCCTGGCGCACGCGCGACGCGTTGCAGCAGCCCGAGTACCCGGATGCGGCCGCTCTTGAAGCCGTGCTGGCGGAGCTGCGCGCACTGCCGCCGCTGGTCACCAGTTGGGAGATCGTGCAATTGCGCCAGCTCCTCGGCGAGGCCGCGGCCGGCCGCTGCTTCGTGTTGCAGGCGGGCGATTGCGCGGAGCGTTTCGCGGCCTGCACCTCCACGCGCATCACCAATAGCCTGAAGGTGCTGCTGCAAATGAGCTTGGTGCTGGTGATGGGCGCGCAGCGGCCGGTCATCCGCATGGGCCGCTTCGCCGGCCAATACGCCAAGCCGCGCTCGGCTCCGGTGGAAGTGCGCGATGGCGTGGAGCTGCCCTCCTACCGCGGCGACAACGTCAACCGGGCGGAATTCACGCGCGAGGCCCGCACGCCCGACCCCGCGCTGCTGCTGCGCGGTTATGAGCGCGCCGCGCTCACCCTGAACTTCGTCCGCGCGCTGGTTAAGGGCGGCTTCGCCGACCTCCATCACCCCGAGTACTTCGAGCTGGAGTGGGCCGCCCAAGCGCCGCTCGCCGCCGAGTACCACCGCATGGTCGAAACCATCAACGAATCGCTGCGTTTCACCGAGCACGTGCTGGGCGTGCGCGCCGGCGCCACCGACCGCATCGATTTTTATACCTGCCATGAGGCCCTGCACTTGGGATCGGAAGAAGCGCAGACGCGCCGTGTGCCGCGCCGCGCGGGCTACTTCAATCTGTCGACTCATTTCCCGTGGATCGGGCTCCGCACCAATCACCCGGAGGGCGCGCACGTCGAATACATGCGGGGCATCGAAAATCCGATTGGCATCAAGGTCGGTCCCGGCACCACTCGCGAAATCATCGGCCGCTGGCTGGAGGCGCTCGATCCGGGGCGCCAGCCGGGACGCCTGACGCTGATTCACCGCTGCGGCGCGCA
>DASWZP010000181.1:0-2403 GCA_036404395.1 Bryobacteraceae bacterium
GCGTCGAAGCTCTCCACCATGATCTCTTCCAGGCGCGTGTTCACCAGTTGCTCGTTCCAGAAAAAGCCCTGCCGGTCCTGCACCCATTCGAAGTACGAGACCGTCACCCCGCCGGCATTGGCCAGGATGTCGGGAATTACGAAAACCTTCTTGTCGAACAGCACTTCGTCCGCCAGAGGCGTGGTCGGGCCGTTGGCGCCTTCGCACAGAATCTTGCAGCGGATGCGGTCCGCGTTGAGCGATGTAATCACGTTTTCCGTGGCCCCCGGCAGCAGCACGTCGCACTCCAGGAACATCGCCTCTTTCTTGTCGATCGCTTCGCCGCCGCTGAATCCGACCACGGACCCCGTGTCTTTGCGGTGCTTCTGCAGCGCCGCGATATCCAGGCCCTTCGGATTGTAAACCGCGCCATCGTACTCGATGATCGAGACGATCTTGAAGCCCATCGCCGCCATCAGCCGCGCCGCCATGCCGCCCACGTTGCCGAATCCCTGGATCACCACCCGGCAATCCGCCGGGGCCAGGCCCAGCCGCTTCAGCGCCTGCAAGGTGACGATCATGCAGCCCCGTCCGGTGGCTTCCGGCCGTCCTCGCGAGCCGCCCATCGACGCCGGCTTGCCCGTCACCACCGCCGTCGTGGTGTGCCGCATGTGCATCGAGTACGTATCCATGATCCACGCCATCACCTGCTCATTGGTGTTGACGTCCGGCGCCGGCACGTCGCGTTCCGGCCCCAGAAAATCGATGATCTCCGCCGTGTAGCGCCGCGTCAGCTTCTCCAACTCCGTGTCCGACAGCAGGTGCGGGTCGCAGATCACGCCACCCTTGGCGCCGCCGAACGGGATGTTCACCACCGCGCATTTCCAGGTCATCCACGATGCCAGCGCCCGCACCTCGTCCAGCGTCACGTCCGGCGCGAAGCGGATGCCACCCTTGCCCGGCCCGCGCGCCAGCGAATGCTGCACCCGGTAGCCCGTGAATACCTCGATCCGTCCATCGTCCAGTAACACCGGAATGTTGACGGTGATCTCCTTGTTCGGCGCGCGCAACACCTTGCAGATGCCTTCGTCCAGCTTGAGCCGCAGGGCGGCCTCGTCGAATCGCGCCGCGGCGGCGATCCAGGGGTTCTCTTCGTTTTCGAGCGAAATGGAAATGGGCGACGTCAGGGTGGCCACGGGCTTGATGCCTCCGGTTCCATTATCCCCCGCGGCGCGCGCGTGGTAACGCCGGCGATCTTGTCGCCGGTGTCTTCCGTCGTTCGCCGAAACCCGTGTCTCCTCAGCCCGCCTGCCGCTTGGCCCGCACCCTTTTGCCCAGCGCGGCGATGCGGTCCACCATCTCGCGCCGCGCGGCCGCGTAGGCAACCACGTCGTGATTCCAACTGCGGGCGCAATCGATACAAACCGCTTCGGCCGCCACGAATTCCTGTGCGGCATGCGCCACCTCCGCCGCAATCGCTTCCGGGATGCTGCAAACTCCGTTGGCGTCGGCGTGCACCAGGTCCCCCGGCCGCACCGCGAGCCCGCCCACGCGCACCGGCTGGTGAAGCGATGTGATGTGGCTGTCGGCGTGGGACGAAACCACGCCGTCGGAGAACGCCGGGAAGCCCAGTCGCCGCACCTGCTCCAGATCGCGCGCGGGTCCGTTGGTGATGACGCCCAAGGCGCCGAAGCACTGGTAGCTGGCGCACATCACTTCACCGAAAGTGGCGCCCACCGGCGGGTCGTCCAGGTCCTCGAATACCACGATCGCCGGCCCCGGCAATTCGGCGAAGCGCGCCACCTGGTCGTCCAGCCCGCTGTAGACATCGCCCTCGGCGCGCGGGTGCGCAGTTCGCATGGTGGCCGTGGAGGCGTAGCCCACGATCGGGCCCATCTCCGGGAAACAGGCGCGGATCCGCCCGTCCATGAAACCTTCGCGGCGCGGCCGCACCTCGAACAGCTCGATTACGTTGGAAATCGTGGGCGTGTCGTACTGCCCCAGAAGCAGGAGGTCGGAAGCGGAAAGAGGCATCGCTGACTATTCTAACCAGCCGCAGGCGGGACCGCTGGCCAGCCCAGCCGCGCCGGGGTTCATCTGTACGTTTTCTCATTCCGGAGCAGTACCGCAAACACCTCGACAATTCGGGCAGTGTGGATCGGCTTGAGAATTACGCGGTACCGGCCGGATACCTTGCGAAAGTGGCCCCTGTGGGCTTTTCCCCGGAGGGGCTTCACCAAACCCCGAAATGGGTCCGCCTCGAGCTCGGCGATATCGCGGAGAATGCGCGCCCGCCGGTCCGGCGGAATCGCCTCAAGCTGTCTTGCGGCTTCGTCGGAGACGAGTACGCGCCAAGTCATGATGAAGTTGGTCCAGGGTCACGTACTTGCCTTGCCGCATCTCCCGCTCGGCTTTCTTGACCAG
>DASWZP010000182.1:0-4969 GCA_036404395.1 Bryobacteraceae bacterium
GCCAACCCCATCGACAAACGCAACGCATGGCAATCGCGCAGCGTGCTCTACGTGCATCTGATTCCGCCCGGTGCGGCCGACACCGTTCACTATCGCGTCAGCGTGCCGAAGGGCGCGCGCGGTCCCATCAGTTTCACGGCGCGCCTGAACTATCGCAAATTCTCCTGGTATTACACCCAGTTCTCCTACGCCGGACAGCCCAAGCCGGGCCAGGATCCGGCGCTGCTCGGCCTCGATCACAACGGTCTCGAATATCAGTTTCTCCAAACATCAATTCCGGCCAACGTTTCGGGAGCCATTCGTGGCCGCATCCCGGATCTCCCCATCGTCACTCTGGCCGAATCGCACGCCACTATCCCGCTCGGCCATCCCACTTGGACGCCGGTTGCGCGCAAGCGGGACCGCGAGCGCTGGAACGATTGGGGCATCGGCCTGCTACTCCAAGGCGATCTGAAAGGCGCCGAATACGCGTTTCAAAAAGTGACCGAAGCCGAGCCGGATTATGCCGATGGCTGGCTCAACGTGGCGCGGGCGCTGATTCAGGAAGGCGAGACCGATGCCGCCCAGCCGTATGTCGAAAAAGCCATGTCGATCAACCCGCAGCTTGGCCGCATCTGGTTCTTCAAAGCCGCCGCCCAGCGCGCCGATGGCGATTACGATGGCGCGCTCCAATCGCTCGAGGTGGTGCGCTCAAAGTATCCGCGCGACCGCGTGGTGCTGAACCAGATCGCGCGCATCCAGTTCCTCAAACGCCAGTATGCCGCCGCCGTCGAAACTCTCCAGCAGGTGTGCGCCGTGGATCCGGAAGACGTACAGATGCATTACACGCTGATGCTGTGTTTCCGCGGCCTGAACGACGCCGCCGGCGCGGCGCGCGAAGAGGCGCTGTTCCGCCGCTTCAAGGCGGATGAATCGTCGCAGGCCATCACCGAAAAGGCTCGCATGAGAAGCCCCGAAGATAACAACGAGCGCCAGCCGATCCACGATCACGAAAGCGCGGTATCGAAATGACCACCCGCCGTGGCGCGGCCTGTCAAGGCTGCAGAGCCGAGAGTCATCTCGGCTTTTCTTCCTCACTTCTCCTTCCCGCCGCATTGGGTCTTCTCGCTTTAGCCGCGGCATGCGTTATGACCTCTGCCGCGGCGCCCGATCGCCCGCCCGTGGTGTTCACTGATGTCACCGCGCAGGCCGGCATCCACTTCACGCACAACGCCGGCCGCTCCGGCAAGAAGTACCTGCCGGAGACCCTGGGGTCCGGCGTCGCTTTCTTCGACGCCGATGGCGACGGCTGGCCGGATATTCTGTTCGTCAACGGCAAGGACTTCACGCCGCACGGCCGCCGTACCACCGCCGCGCTCTACCGCAACAACCGCAACGGCACTTTCACCGATGTCACCGCTGGCAGCGGTCTCGATATCGAAATCTACGGCATGGGCGTGGCCATCGGCGATTACGACAATGATGGCCGCGACGACGTCTACATCACCGCGCTCGACGGCGACCACCTCTTCCACAACGAGGGCAATTTCAAATTTCGCGACGTCACCAAAGAGTCCGGCATTCAAAACAAGAGCTTCGGCTCGAGCGCCGCATGGCTCGATTACGACCGCGATGGCAAGCTCGACTTATTCGTCGCCAACTATGTGCAGTGGACCGAGAAGGGCGATCTGAAATGCTCACTCGATGGCTCGACTAAGTCGTATTGCACGCCGGAATCCTACAAAGGTACGAGCTCGCGTCTCTATCATAACCTGGGCGGCGGGCGCTTCGAGGATGTGACTGAGCGCGCCGGTCTGGGCGACCCCACCAGTAAGTCGCTGGGCGTGACGATTCTCGACTATAACAATGACGGCTGGCCCGATATCTTCGTCGCCAACGACACGCAACCCAACAAGCTCTATCGCAACCTGGGCAACGGCACCTTCAAGGAAGAGGGCATGACCGCCGGCGTGGCTTATGGCGAGGATGGCGTGGCCCGCGGCGCAATGGGCGCCGACGCGGGCGATTACGATCGCTCCGGCCGCCCGCACCTGCTGGTCGGCAATTTCTCCAACCAGATGCTCGGCCTTTATCACAATGAGGGCAACGGCCTGTTTGTCGATGAAGCTCCTTCCTCCACCGTCGGCCGCGCCAGCCTGCTTTCGCTCAGCTTCGGCGTCTTCTTCTTCGATTACGATCTGGATGGCTACCCCGACATTTTCGCCGCCAACGGCCACATCGAAGATGAAATCGGCCGCGTACAGCCCAAGGTCAGCTATCGCGAATTGCCGCTCCTGTTCCGCAATTTGGGTAACCATAAGTTCGAGAATGTAAGTGGCCAGTTAGGCCCTGGTTTCGCCCAGCCGATGGTGGCACGCGGCGCCGCCTACGCCGATTACGACCACGATGGCGATCTCGACCTGATTGTCTCCACCAACAACGGCCCTGCCCACTTACTGCGCAACGATGGCGGCAATCGCAACCACTGGTTGTCGGTGCGTCTCGCCGGCACCAAGTCCAGCCGCGACGGCATCGGCGCCGTGGTGCGCGTGGAAGGCGCCGGCGGCAAGCAGTGGAACATGGTGCGCAGCGGCTCCAGTTACTGCTCGCAAAGTGACCTCGCCCTCACCTTCGGCCTCGGCCAGGATTCGACCGCCAATCTCGAAATCGCCTGGCCCAGCGGCACCGACCAGCGCTTCCAGAACGTCGCCGCCAACCAGCGCCTGCTGATCGACGAAAGCAAGGGCGTCACACAACTGAAATAGGTGGGGCATGCTTTAGCTTGCCGGTTGTGGCTATAATAATAGTCTTGGCGGGAGGTGGGTCTTCTCGAGTAGTCGGCAAGCCGCAATCTCGAATTTAGGTCCCCGGGTGTTCCGAGCAACCTCCTGCGCCTTTTTTTCCCTTCTTCTCCCCGATGATTGCCGCGTTTGCGGCCAGCCTCTGCATGAGATATCCCGCGTTCCCGTGTGTCCCGTGTGCCTTCGGGCGCCGGTCCCGCTCGACGCCGAGTTCTTCTGCGTATCCTGCCGGACGCCGTTTCACAACCGCTTCCCGCTCGATGAAAAAGGCCGTTGCGCCCTGTGCCGCAACGGACTGCGCGGTTTTGACTCCGCCTACTCGTTCGGTTTCTACGATGGCGTGCTGCGGCAGTTGATCCACCTCTACAAGTACCGCAAGGTGCGCACGCTCGCCGGCCCATTGGGTGACCTGCTGCTGCGGGCGCTGCCGCGCGACGAAGCCTTCGATTGCGTCACGCCGGTTCCGCTGCACTGGCGGAAACGCTGGCAGCGCGGATTCAACCAGGCGGATCTGCTGGCGCGCTGGATCGCGTGGCGTACCGGTATTCCTCGAACGCGTCTGCTGCGCCGCCTGCGTTTCACCGCCTCGCAGTCGAGTTTGAGCAATACCAGCCGCCGGCGCAACGTGTCGGCCGCATTCGCTTGCCGCCGGCCGGACCGGGCGGTGGGCCGCAAAATCCTGCTGATCGACGATGTGATGACGACCGGCTCGACTGCCGCCGCTTGCGCGCTGGCCTTGAAGCGCGCCGGCGCCGCGCGTGTGGCGCTGCTGACTCTGGCGCGTGCCGACCGGCGTTTTATGTTTTCGCGCGGGCCCGTTCCATCGGTTGTGGAGGAGACATTCTGAATGGCGGATCGACTGCAGAAACCGGTGCTGGTGCTCAACGCCAGCTATGAGCCGATCAACATTTGCGCGGCGCGCCGCGCCCTGGTGCTGGTCCTCAAGGGCGTGGCTTCCGCCGAAGAAGAGTCCGCCAGCGCCATTCATTCGCCGCGGGCAGTGGTGCGCCTGCCGTCTGTGATCCGCTTGCTCGAATATCGCAGAATCCCCCACCAGACGCGGGCGCTCTCGCGCAAGAACATCCTGATGCGCGACCGCTACACCTGCCAGTATTGCCATCGCACCTTTCCTTCCGGGGAGCTGACCCTGGATCACGTGGTCCCCCGCTCGCGGGCGGGCGAATCGGCTTGGGAGAATCTGGTGGCCTGCTGCCATCACTGCAACAACCGCAAGGGCAACCGGACGCCGGAAGAAGCGGGCATGCGCCTGGCGCGGCAGCCTCGTCCTTTCAGCCTCCACACCAGCCGCCATCTCATGCGCATGCTCGGCAAGAGCGACGCACAGTGGCGTAAGTACCTGTTCTATTAGCCCTGCGACAGTCCGCCGCCCGTAGGGGCCGGGCACGCCCGGCCCGGCTTCGCACTAAGCACTCATCCGCCGCCAGGTATCCGAACCCGTATCTGTCTGGGACACCCAACTTACTTGCGGGACGTCCAACTTAGTATCGTTCGATACGTTTCGTCCGTCGCCACGCTCGGACACCGGCGAGCCGGGCGCGCCCGGCCCCTGTGCGATCCCGCATGGTCTCTCTCCAGAGTTGACAAGTGTAAACCCCAGCGGGCATACGCCGTCCCGGCGGAAATAATATACTGTTTGGTGCAGGAGGAGAGAGGACGACATGAAGAAGTTGATGATATTGGCCGCGTTGGCTGCCGGCTCGGCGATGGCAGCGGAGTGGACGGGGTACATCATAGACAAGGACTGCTCCGGCAAGAAAGAGATGCTGGGCAACGTGGCCTGCGCCAAGGGCTGCATTAAGCGCGGTTCGCCCGCGGTCCTGGTCACCGACGATGGCGCGGTCTTGAGCATCGCCGATCAGGACAAGGTCACCGAATACGCCGGCAAGAAAGTCACCATCAAAGGCGTACTCGCCGACGGCGCCATCAAAGTCGAAAGCGTGAAGTAACTCAGTGGGGCAGGCGCTTCCGCGGCGCTTCCGCCTGCCAACCGCCCGGCAGCTTGGAACATAGGTGTTGGCAGGCGAAAGCGCCCAATGCCACTTAAATAAGCCTGGTCAAGACATAAATTTCAGTTTATGTTTCAGTTGTATGGACCAGACATGTGGTGGCGCTTTGGCGCTATACCAGCGATGTATATCGAGTGGCGTGGTGGAGTATTTGCAGAGGCA
>DASWZP010000183.1:0-9109 GCA_036404395.1 Bryobacteraceae bacterium
GGCGGACGCGCTGGCGCACTCGATCGACCAGGCGCGCACCGGCGCGGCCGGCCCACCGGACCTGACGCAGGGACCGTCTTTTCCGCCCTCGGCCGCGTCCTTACAAGAGATTGAGGAGTTGTTGTCCGTGCCCGGCGTAACACCCGAACTGTTTTACGGAACCTACGGCCCGCAGCAAGACGCGGCTGGCGGCATGCATCTGACGCGCCGACCGGGCTTGGTGGACTGCCTTTCGGTCTACGGCCGCGGTTCGCAGGTGGATGTGAACACCGCGTCGCCGGCGGTGCTGGCCGCGGTGGGAATGAACCCTGGGGCGATTGCCGCGGTAGTGGCGCGCCGCAGCGCGGGTCCCATTCTGCAGGAGCAGCTTGGGGACGTGACGGCAATGGCGGGCGAGGCGGCCGGCAGGCTGCGGGTGGGCGGCCACTCCATCGTCACCATGCGGGCGACGGCGCGGCTGCGCCTGGACGACGGGCACTTCTCCGACCTGCGGCGCACCGTGGCGGCGATGGTCAAGTACATGCCGCCGGGCTATGACGCCCCGATCCACATTTTGCGCTGGTACTACACGGCGTGGAGCGATTGACCACGATGCCGCTCGCAATTCCCAAAGACGCGCGCAAGCTGATCGAGTTCGGCTCCGGCGTGGGCATCGCCATCGGCGCCACGGATCTGGAGGTGGTGGTGGCGCGGGTGCGCCCGCTGGGCGTCCGGGTGCTGGGACGGCTCGTTATCGAGGGCTTCGGCGGACGTCCCGCCGCGGAATGGGGCGGCGAATACAGCCGCTTCTTGAAATCCGCCGGATCGAGCCACCTGAGCGCCACCGTGCTGTTGCCGCGCCGCGAAGTGATTGTCCGCCAACTGGCGTTGCCGGGGGTGGCGGCCCGCGACACGGAAAGCGCCATCCGGCTGCAAATCGACACCCTGCATCCCTACGGCGACGACGAGGTGGTGTGGGGGTGGTCCCCGCTGCCTTACGGCGCCGTGCTGCTGGGCATCGCGCGCCGCTCCGCGGTCGAGCATTACGTGGAGCTGTTCACGGCGGCGGGGATAGCGGTCTCCAGTTTCACCTTCTCCGCCGCCGCGGTGCATACCGCCGTGCGCCTGAATGGCCATCGCGACGGGGAAGGCTTCGTGGGAATCGGCCGCACGCCGGCGGGCGCGGTGGAAGTGTACGGCGAAAGCCCGTCGCGGCCGGTGTTTTCCGCCGAGTTCGAGATGCCGCCGGAACGCGCCGCGGCGCTGGCTCTGGCCGAGCTGCGGCTGCCGCCGGAAACCCAGCCATCGACGCTCGAGGAATTGCTGCCCCGGCCCACCGCCAATCCGGTGGAGAACGATCTTTCCCGCAACGCACTGCCGTACGCCACGGCGCTGGCAGGGGCCTGTCCCCGGCTGGCGCCGGCGGCGAACGTCCTGCCGCGCGAGTACCGGCGCTCGAGCTCGCGCGCCATATTCGTGCCCACCGCGGTGCTCGCCGGGCTGTCGCTGGTGGCGCTGATCGGCATGATCGTGTGGCCGAAGTTCGAAGATCGCCGGTATCTGAAGACCCTGGAAGCCGAAATTGCGCGCATCCAACCGGCCGCCTTGCGCGCCGCCGCGGTGGAGCGGGAAACCGAACGAACGCGCGCCCGCACCGCGCTGCTCGACCAATACCGCGGACGCACCCGCGCCGATCTGGACGCGCTCAACGAGCTCACCCGGCTGGTGGAACCGCCGGCGTGGACCAACGCGATCGAGCTGACGCGCGATTCGGCGCGGATCAACGGGGAGGCGCCGCAGGCCGCGCCGCTGCTGAAGATTCTCGACTCCTCGCCGCTGTTCCGGAATTCGCAAATGGATATGGACCAGCACGCGGCCACGGGCACCGGAGAGATGTTCCAGATTCACGCGACCAGGGGGAAGTCATGACGATCGGGAACCTGGACCGCCGCTCGCGGGCGTGGCTGGTGGCGGGCGCGGCGCTGTTGATTCCCGCCGCGGCCTGGCGGTTCGGCCTGTTTGCAGGCTTCGAAGCGGGAACGGTTCCCGCCGCCGAAGCGATTCCCATCGCCGAAAACCGGCTGCAATCGTTGCGCGTCAAAGCGGCCTCTCTTCCGGGTAAGGAAGCGCGGCTACACGAGGCGAAGGCGGAGTTGGCCACGCGCGAAAAGGGCATCCTCAAGGCCGACACCAAGGCCCAGGCGCAGGCCCAGTTGCTCGAACTGGTGCAGTTCATCGCCAAGGCCAACGGGATCGAAGTACGCGGCGTGGAGCGCATGGGCGAATCGGCGATGAGCGGCGATTACGGCGAAGTCAGCGTCGAGGTAGCCTTCGTGTGCGGCATCGATCAACTGGTGAACCTGATGGCGGCTCTGGCCGATCAGCCGCAAATACTGGCCACCAACGAGCTTCGCGTCAGCGGCGGCAACGACAAGAACAAGAACATACAGGTGCACCTAATCGTGGGCGCGCCGGTGGCGCGCAAACTGTTGCCCGAAAAGAAAGGGGGACAGGGAGCGTGAACCGCAAGCTCTGGATCGTCCTCAATTTGGCTCTGGCGTGCGCCGTGGTATGGACCACCGTCGAATTGCGGGATGCGTGGCGCGCCGCCAAGGCGCATCAGGCCGCGACGCTGGGCCACCGCGTGGCCGCGTTGCCAATGGCGTCCTGGAAGCCGTTGCCCAATCCGCCGGCGGTGCTGCCGGCCGCGTACAAGGATGTGGCGCAGAAAGACCTGCTCGACCGGTCCCGCGATCCCAACGTTGTGTTACCGCCGCCTCCTCCGCCGCCTCCTCCGCCGCAGCCGCCGCCGCTGCCGGTCTATCACGGATACATGAATATTGGTGACGGGCCGATCGCCATCCTCAGCGCCACGAAAGCGTCCTCGCACGAGGCGGTGCGTCCCGGCGAGACGATCGGCGAATTCACGCTGCGCAGCGTCAGTACAACAGAGATCGAGTTCGCGTGGAAGGACCAGGTGATTCACAAATTGGTGGACGAGCTGCAAGATAACTCGATTCCAGCCGGGCAGGCTGTCGCGGCCCGCACCGAAGTGGCCGCGCCCGTGTACGCTCCCCCGCCGCTGCCCGCCGTGCAAGGACCCGGCGAGACGACTCACTTCGGCGTCAAACTTTGCAACCCTGGCGACACGTCGCCGGTGGGAGCGGTGGTGGACGGCTACCGCAAGGTGTTGAGTCCCACGCCGTTTGGTTCGTCCTGTTTGTGGGAGCCGGTGCAGTGAGGGTCGCGGATTGCCCACTCATGCCTGCGTGAAGTACGTAGATCCGGGAGAGAAGCGATGAAAACATTTCTGATACTTTTGGTTTCGATGATGGCGCTGCGGGCGGCCGAGCCGGCCGGCGGGACGGCGCCGCTCGCCATACCCGCTGGCGCGGTGGCTGTGGCGTCCAATCTTTACCGCCATACCGACGCGCAAGGCAAGACGTGGATCTACCGCCAGACTCCGTTCGGCGTTACGCGGGCGGAAGCCCGGCCGGCGGTTCCCGTGCGCATCGAGACGTGGGACAACGCCAGGGCCTGGGACGATAGCGACGCCGTCCGCTTTGAGCGGCCGGGACCGTTCGGCGTTTACCGGTGGCGGACCAGGAAATCGGAGTTGGACGCGGCGGAGCAAGCCGTCTGGGCGCGCCAGCAGGCGGGCCCGGCCAGCGGGCGGCAGTAACCGATGCGCCGCAATTTCTTTCTTTCGCTCGCGGCCGCCGGCGTCATGATGCCGGCGTTGTTGGCGCAGGCTCCCTCGAGACCGATCGAGGACATCATGCAGCAGCGGCAAGCGCAGCAGCCGCAGCCAGTGGCGCAGCCGGCGGCGGCGCAGCCGCAACAGCCCGCGCCCGCCAAGGCCACCGCGCCGGCGCAGCAGCCCAGGGCGGCCGACCAGGGCCTGCTCACGTTGGACAATGTGAACCTCATCGAGTTGGTCGACCTGATCTCCAAGATGCTGAAGATCAACATCCTGATCGATCCGCGAGTGAGAGGCACGGTCACCATTCATACTTACGGCGAAGTGAAGCCGGTGGATCTGATGACGCTGCTCGAAACCATCCTGCGGGTCAATGCCAGCACCATCGTGAAGGTGGGCGACCTGTACCGGATCGTGCCGGTCAACGCGGTGTCCCAGCTTCCGCTCACGCCGCTCATTAACGCGGACTCGAAAACGCTGCCCGACGACGAGCAGATGATTTTGAACCTGATTTTCCTCAAGTACGCCACCGCCGGGGACATGGACAAACTGCTGGCGCCGTTCTACGGCGAAGGCGCCACGCACGCCACTTACGATCCGGCGAATCTGCTGATTCTCGAAGACAACAGCCGCAACTTGCGGCGGACGATGGAACTGATCGGGCTGTTCGACAGCGACACGTTCGCGACCAAGCGCGTGCGCCTCTTCGATATCGAGAACAGCCGCCCCACCGACCTGGCCAAGGAACTGGAGACGGTCTTCAAAGCCTATTCGCTTTCCGAGAAGAGCGCTTCCGTGCGGTTCATACCGGTGGACCGCATCAACACGTTGATTGCCGTGGCTCCCAATCCGGGCATTTTCGCGGAGGTCCAGAAGTGGATCGAAAAACTGGACATCCCGGTGAAGGTGACCGCGGGATCGACGAATAACTGGGTGTACCGCTTGAAGTACGGCCGCGCCGAGACGGTGGCCATGGCGATCATGGCGCTGTACACCGGGAACCCGATGGCGCTGATCGGATTGGCGGAGCAAGCCAACAATAGCATGTACAGTTCGGGTCTCGGCTTGAATGGCACGGGCTACGGCATGGGCGGCGGCGGCTACGGCGGCGGCGGCATGGGTTATGGCGGCGGCGGCATGGGCTATGGCGGCGGCGGTATGGGCTATGGCGGCAACATGGGCTACGGCGGCGGCGGTATGGGCTATGGCGGCAACATGGGCTACGGCGGCGGCATGGGTTACGGCGGCAACATGGGCTACGGCGGCGGTATGGGCTACGGCGGGTATCAGACCCAGGGGACGCCCGTGGCAGTGCAGGGTATGGCCGCCACGGGTTCAGGCTCCGCCGACCGTACCGGCAGCTACTTGGGCCAGGGGGCTGCCGGAGGCGAACCGCCCGCCCACATGCCGCACGTCATCCCCAATCCGTTCGATAACACGCTGCTGGTTCAGGGCACGCCGCAGGACTGGGAGGAGATCCAGAACCTGCTGCGACAGTTGGATGTGGCGCCGCGGCAGGTGCTGATCGACTGCAAGATTTACGAGGTGGATCTGTCCGGCAATTTCGCGGCGGGCTTGCAAACTTATCTGCAGTCGTCGCCCGGCACCGCCGGGAGCGCCACTGGCAACGGCATTACTCCCAACAGTGGGCAAACCGTGATCAGCGGGGTTCCGCTCTCCACCGCGCCGTTTATGGCGGCTGGTCCGGGCGGCGTCTTGCTGCAGGCCGGCACGCTGGTTCTGAAGGCTAAGCAACTGCTGGGCACGCTCCAGGCGCAGGAAAGCACCGGCCGCTCCAAAGTGATCTCGGCGCCGAGCATCATCGCCACCGATAGCGTGCCGGCCACCATGAACGTGGGCAGCCAGGTTCCGGTGGCCACCTCCAACGCTGTGTCGGTTGTTGGCAGTTCGCAGGTCGTTCAATCCATCAGCGGCCAGAGCACGGGAGTGACGCTGAACATCCTGGCGCGCATCAACTCGAGCGGCGTGGTGACGATGATCATCAACCAGCAGGTGAGCGCTCCCTTGGCGGGGTCATCGTCTAACAACCCGGGCGATACATCGTCGTTCTCGAATCGCTCCATGAGCACCCAGCTTACGATGCAGGATGGCGACACGGTTGCCATCGGCGGGGCCATCCTGGAAACCAAGACCGAATCCCTGGGCGGCGTCCCGTTTCTAAACCGCATTCCGATTCTGGGCATGGCATTCGGCAGCAAGCAGGTCAGCACGTCGCGCACCGAACTGATCATCTTTTTGACCCCGCGCGTGATCTACGACACCAATCAACTGATCGACGCCACCGATGAGATCAAGAGCAATCTGAAGCGCGTGAGCAAGCTGATGAGAGACGACCATCCGTAAAGTCCGCGGGTGGCGGGCGCCGCGGCGAGGTAGGACAGACGATCGGGGTTTGTCGTCTGTCGACGCGTCGCACTTTAGTGAGTGCGGCATGACAGACCACGCAAGGCGATGGTCTGTCCTACCAGTCCTGAGGAGTAGGATGCACCCGGCGGTCCTCACTCGCGGCCTTCCATCAAGCGCAGCAGTTCTAGCTCATCCACCACGGCGATCCCCAGCGTGCGCGCTTTGTCGAGCTTCGATCCGGCGTCTCCGCCCGCCACCACATAGCTGGTCTTCTTGCTCACCGAGGCGGCCACCTTGCCGCCCGCGTGCTCGATCAGCGCCTTGGCCCGATCGCGGCTGAGGGTGGGCAGCGTGCCGGTCAGCACGAAGGTGAGGCCCTGGAGCGGGCCGGCGGCGGGCCGCGTCGAGACGTACGTGAAATCGAGATTGGCGGCGCGCAGCCGCTCCACCAGCTCGCGGTTGCGCGGCTCGCGAAAGAACTGCAGGATGCTTTCCGCTACCTTGGGCCCGACCTCTTCCACGCCCTGCAACTCGTCGGCACTGGCCGCCGCCAGGGCGTCCAGGCTGCCCAGCGCCTCGGCCAGCAGCAACGCCGTGCGCTCACCGACAAAACGGATACCCAGCGCGGCGATCACCCGCGGCAGCGGATTCAGCTTGGACCGCGCGATATTGGTGAGCACGTTGGCGGCCGACTTTTCGCCCATCCGCTCCAGCGACAGCAGTTGTCCGGTGGTCAATTGATAGAGATCGGCGACGCTCTTGACCAGGCCGCGGTCGACGAGCTGATCCACCAGCGCCTCACCCACGCCGTCGATGTTCATCACGCCGCGCGACGCGAAATGCAGTATCGATTCCTTCAGCCGCGCCGGGCAGTCCACGTTGATGCAGCGCCGCGCGGCTTCGCCCTCTTCGCGCACCACCCTGCCGCCGCAGACCGGGCAGTTGACGGGCATGGCGAACGCCGTGCGGCCTTTGCCCTGCGCCCAGACGCGGACCACCCTGGGGATGACGTCGCCGGAGCGCTCGATGATCACCTCGTCACCGATCTTCAACTCCAGGCGCGCGATCTCGTCTTCATTGTGCAGCGTGGCGCGGGAAACCGTGACGCCGCCCACCGCGACCGGCTGCAAATGCGCGACCGGGGTGAGCGCGCCGGTGCGGCCCACCTGCACTTCGATGGCGACTACCGTGGTGCGCTCCTGGCGCGCCGGATATTTGTAAGCGATGGCCCAGCGCGGCGCTTTGGCGGTGAAGCCGAGCGCTTGCTGCTGCTCCACCGAATCCACTTTCACCACCACGCCGTCGATCTCGTAAGGCAACTCCTGCCGGTGCGTTTCCCAGTGGGCGCAGAATTCGAGCACCTCGTCCACGCTCGCGCACAGCTTGCGATGGGGGTTGACCTTGAAGCCCATGCGGGCCATCTCATCGAGCGAAGCCCAATGGCTGGGCAGCGCGAAGCGGCCGCCGGTCATCAAAAAGTAGGTGTAGTAATCCAGGCGGCGCGACGCTGTGATGCGCGGCTCCAACACGCGCAACGAACCGGCCGCGGCGTTGCGCGGGTTGGCGAAACGCGACAGCTCCTGCTGGTCGCGTTCGGCATTGAGGCGCTCGAAGGCGCGCCGGTTCATGACGGTCTCGCCGCGCACCTCGAAGGCCGGCCAGGCGGCGTCCACGCGGAGCGGCAGGGAACGGATGGTGCGCGCGTTTTCGGTGACGTCTTCGCCCACCGCGCCGTCGCCGCGGGTCACCGCCTGGCGGAAGCGGCCTTGCTCGTATTCGACGGCCATCGAAAGACCGTCCAGCTTCAGCTCCGCCACGTAGGCGTACGCCGCGCCCTCCAGCAGCTCGCGCACGCGGCGGTCGAAATCCCGTAGCTCGCCTTCGTTGAGCGCGTTGTCGAGGCTGAGCATGGGCGCGCTGTGGCGCACTTTGACGAAGCCCTCTCGCGGCTTGCCGCCCACCCGGCCGGTGGGCGAATCGGGAGAAGCCAGCCCCGGATGCGCCTCCTCCAACTCGCGCAGGCGCCGCATCAGGGCGTCGTATTCGGCGTCGCTGATTTCCGGCTGGTCCAGGACGTAGTACAGATGCTCGTGGCGCCGCAACTCGGCGCGCAGCGTTTCGGCTTCCCGCGCGAAATCTTTCATCGTGCTCTCATCTATAATCTAACCAGGAAGTGGGAGAGTCCACCATCACCAGCTACAGCAAGACCGTTCTCATTTATAACCCATGCGCGGGCAGCTTCGGGCGGAAGGGCGACGCGCTGATTGCGCGCGCCGCCGCAATCCTGGAACGGGACGGGCACCGCGTGACGTGCTGCCCCACCACCGGTCCGCGCACCGCTGGCGCGCTGGCGCGGGAGCGGATCGAGCGCGGCGCGGATCTGATTCTGGCCGCCGGCGGCGACGGCACGCTCAACGAAGTGGCCGAAGGCATGGTGCATTCCCAGGTGCCGCTGGGGGTCCTGCCGGCGGGCACCGCCAACGTGCTGGCGATGGAAATGAAACTCGGCGGCGATTTCCTGAGCGCCGCGCGCCGCCTGGGCGAATGCCGCCCGCACCGCATTTCGGTCGGGCAAATCAGCTCCGAAGGTGGCGCGGCCACCCGGCATTTTCTGCTGATGGCGGGCATCGGCCTGGACGCCCATATCGTCTACCACGTCAGCGCGCCGTTGAAGGCGCGCATCGGCAAGCTGGCGTACTGGATTGCCGGCTGGAGCATGCTGGGACGCCGCCTGCCGGAATTCTCAATCGAAGCCGACGGCGTGACGCACCGCTGCTCGTTTGCCCTGGTCAGCAAGGTCCGCAACTACGGCGGCGATTTCGAGATCGCCCGCGATGTCAGCCTGTTCGACGACCATTTCGAGCTGGTCCTGTTCCAGGGCCGCTCCACCCTGCGCTATGTGCGGTATTTCGCGGGTCTGGTCGCCAATCGGATGGACGGCGTGCGAGGCATCGTCGTGCTGCGCGCCCGTCGCGTATCGGCGCCGAAGCCGCTCGATGAGCGCGTCTTCCTGCAGATCGATGGCGAATTCGCCGGCCACCTGCCGGCCGAGATCCGCATCGT
>DASWZP010000184.1:0-14295 GCA_036404395.1 Bryobacteraceae bacterium
TACACCGGCTGCTCCGTCCACCAAGGCCTTTTGGACGGGGGCGTTCGCCCTGGGAATCAGCGTCCGGGTTCCAACCACTTTTAGTAGCGCCAATCACTAGGAACGGGAAGCCGCCTTCTGTCCGGGCATCGATGTATCGACATGAACGATCGAGCGGCGATCCGTCATGGAAAATGCCGTTCCAGGAAACCCGGACACTTTCAGTCAGCGCCATGCCTGGCGGGCGAGGGTGCCCGCCCTTCGGCCGCGCCTTACGTTCCCGAGAATATGGCGAGCTTCGTAAGCGCCATGCTTTCCGCGGACGCCTCTTCGGCGGCGAACGCCACCACGCGGTTGCGGCCCTGATTCTTGGCGGCATAGAGAGCCGCATCGGTTTCGCGAATCAGGCAGTCGGCATCTCCAGCAACGCAGACATCGCGGCTGGCTACCCCAATGCTGCACGTTACCGCCAAGGGCTTACCTCCGGCGGTGAATGCTTCGTCGGCGAAGGCCTCGCGGATGCGCTCGGCCTGGGCGCAAGCATCGCGCGCGCTACAGCCGGGCAGAACGATCAGGAACTCCTCGCCGCCATAGCGTCCGGGAGCGTCATATTGGCGCGTGGCGGCCTGCATGCGGCGCGCCGCTTCGCGAAGCACCGCGTCTCCCGCCTGATGGCCGAGCGTGTCGTTGATCTGCTTGAAGCGATCCAGATCCACCATCAGCACCGCCAGCCGCCGCAGTTCACGCTCCGAGCGGGCGATTTCCGCGGCCAGGATCTCCAGCACGCGGCCCCGGTTAAAGAGGCCGGTCAGGGCGTCGTGGGTGGCCTGCACGCGCAGCGCTTCACGCGCTTCCATCAATTGCTGCTGCAGGTCCAGGATGCGGCGGCCGGCGCGCAGGCGCACGCGCAGCTCCTGGGCGTTGAACGGCTTGGTGAGATAGTCGTCGGCGCCCGCTTCCATGCCTTCCACCAGGTCCTGCGATTCGGTGCGGGCCGTCAGCAGCAGCACGTACACATAAGGTTCGCGCGCCGCGGTGCGGATCCGGCGGCACACCTCCACCCCGTCCATGTACGGCATCATCCAATCCAACACCACCAGGCGCGGCGCGTCAGCGGCTTGCATCGCGTCCCACGCTTCCAGGCCGTTCGGAAGGATGCGGGCATCGTACCCCCACTTGGTGAGCATGCTCCTGAGCATGGACTGGAATACCGGATTATCCTCGGCTACCAGCACGGACATGGTCCGGTTCGGCTCGCGCGAAAGGTCCGCTGACTGAATTGCGCCGATCGATTCCAAAGGCGTTCTTCCCCCTGGAATCTCATCGGCGCGGAGGCGCGTTCCTCTATGGGCCGGTAGAACCAAGTGTCAGTCTTGGCGTTTGACCCCAAACCTCTGCGGAGCGCGGGCGGCGGAGCGGATCGAGTCCACCCAGTCGTCCAGCCATGCCACGCGCTCGCGACAGCGTTGGCAAATCAGCAGATGTTCTTCCACCGGAGCAACTTCCGCTTCGCTCAACCGGGCCATGACGTACCCCTCCAGCACGTCCTCCGCAATGTGATTCTCAGACACTACTTGCATCCTACGGTATCGATGGGGTTCTTCGAACTCTATCCTTAGTACTCCCCTGCGCCAGCGTGCCCACTAGCTGTGATGAGGGATTCACCTTACCGCCGGAGTACGGCGCGGTCCGGGTCCAGCGCCACCCGGAGCGGAGGCTGTTTCAGGGCCACGCTGAACGGAGCCGGCTCGCTGCCGCATCGCACCCATTGCGTGGTGGTGTGACCGCCTGCGAGGTGAATCTCGACCGGCGCCAGCGCGGCGAAATCGCCTTCCACGCCGGTTTGCGTCACCGTGCCCGTCAGTCGCAGCGCCGGCGCCGTGCCTTTCACGCTGTAGCTCATCTTGAGCGTGGGGATACCGGTCGAGTAAACCCAGGTATCGAAGAAGGTCTCCAGATCGGCATCGTCGGAACCCGGCGGAGTGAAACGCGCGGCCACGCGCCGGAAGTCCTCAGTCGACATCTCCTGGTGATCGTAACGTTTCAGGACTTCGGCCAGCATGGCGAAAAAGCGCTGGTCTCCCAGATAACGGCGCAGCATGTGGATGATCCAGGTGCCTTTGCCGTAGGTGACACTCCGCCAGGCGCTCGGGTCCAGGGAGGATTCCAGGCGCGTCCCCATCGTGATGGGGCCGGCGGATTCCACCTGCTGGCCGTTTTCCCCTTTGGCCAGCAACTCGGTGCGGTATCTGTCCAGCATCATGTCGACAGCGTGCGCGCCGCTGGTCTTCTCCAGGTACAGCAGCGCGGAGTAGTTCGCCAGCGCTTCCATCATCCAGTTGTCGCGATAAGATCCGGTGGTGACGCGATTGCCCCACCACTGATGCGCCGTCTCGTGCGCCTGCAGCACCTGCTGGAAGAAAAGTTCCTGCGCCTGCGCCAGGCTGCCGGCGCTGCGGGGCACGGTCTTCAGATAGCTCAGCGTGGAAAGATAGATCAGGCCGGGAAAACCCTGGCCGAACGTGCCGGGAATGGGCGATACGGTGAGACGGTTGAGCGCGGGCGGTCCGAATCTGGCGGCCATGAACTCGAGAGCCGAAGCCACGCCGGTGGCCATCTCTTGTAGCCGGTCAAGCGGGCCGGAGGCCGTCGCCGGGAAAGGCTCCGCAAGAACCCCGCCGATCCTGCGCGGATTTTGCGTGACCGTCACATTCTGCATGTGCATGTCGGGCGGGGGTTTCAAACTCCGCTCGAGGGCGCGGTTGGCGCAGACTTCCACCACGTAACCGCCCCGCTCGGCGCGGGCCCGCGCGTAATTGCCCAGGTTAAAGCCGGCGAACCGGATGGGAGAGCGCACGCGGAAATGCGTGACGCGGCTGTCGCCATCGGCGCGGGTCCCGATCATTTCGCCCGGCGCCACCAGGTCCAGATCCTTGGGATGGCGGAAAGTCAGATCGTAGGTGGCGAATTGCAGGCCGTGCATCGGATACCAGTCTCCGCGGGCGGTGACGAACAGCACGCGATCGCCGGTGTCGAAGACCACCTTGCCGGAGTGTTCGAATACAAACTCGTAATCGCGGCCGGACTCCAGGGGTTCGGCGGGAGCCACCACGAACATTTCGTTGCCGGCGCGCATGGCGTTGCCGCGCGGCGATTCGCGCTGCAGCACCTCGGCCGGCCGCCCATCCACCGTGGCCGAGGTCACGGTCATCAGCGGCGTAATGTCGAACTCGACCGCGCGCAGGCCGGAGCTGGACGGCCGCACTTTCACTCGGGTGGTAGCCTTCAATTCGAGATCGCCGCCAATGGCGGCTTCGATGCGGTAATCGGAAAGCGCCAGATCGGGCACGCGCGGCCCGGTCTGTTTGCGCATCGATCGCGACTGGAAGCTGGCCCAGGCATCCAGGAACAGCCGGTTGTCGCGGCTGGTCATTTGTCCGGCGACGATGGATTCGGCCCTTTGGGGATCGTACACCACATCAAAGGCGCCCAGGGTCGGGCTGTCGAGCACGGAGGCAAAAACACCCTGGCTGCCCGCCGTGCGATTGAGCAGATCCAGCACCAGCCGGGTCTGATAGCTGGCGCTCAGGCTGCGCAGCATGGGAGTGAACTGCTCGTCCAGCAAGGCGCCGATCTCGGGCGTGCGCCGGTTGGCGGGATTGGAGGGAAGCTGCGCCAGAATCGCTTCATACATGCCGCCGGTGGACACGAACATTCCAGTGCGGAAATGCTCGTCCAGGTTGGGCGAGTGGGTGTAGGAAGCCAGCGAGCGCCGCTCGGCGCGGTCGGGCGGCAGCAGGATCACCTCGGCGTCGCCGCCTTCCACATCGGCCACGAACACCGCCGCGATGCGCCGGCCGCCCACCGGCCGGCTGAAAATCAGGTGGCCGTCGGTGAGATAGATCTTGATATCTTCGATAGCCAGGCTGAGATCGCGGACGCGGTAGCACTCCTCGCGGTCGAAGCTGTTCTCGCGGATGGCGCGGGCCAGGCTGTCGGCTTCGCCCGCCCACACCGGCGCGCCGAGACACAGCGCCAGAGCCAACTCCCAGCGAACCATGCTTATAGTCTATTGCAGTGAGCGGCCTAGCGCCGGCCCATCATTGGTAGGTGGTGGGTTCGAAGACGGATACATGGGAGGCCGCGAATCCGAAATCGAGACCAGTCGCGCTGAAGCTGTTGGGGAGGGTGAAATTGCCGACCGCGATCCCACCGCTGGCCGCGGGCAGCGCCAGCAGAACGGCCGCGGGGACGGTGAATGTCGCGGGGCTGACCGGGGCGTCGCAAGTGAAGGAGACGGTTACTCCGACGGTCGTCGCGCTGCCCGTGATCTGGACATAGGTGTCGGGATCGCCGCCGGTCCAGTTGACCGTGACACCTTGGGAACGGGTGATGGCGCTCGCCGCACTTTCATTGGTCCAAAACAGCGGATTGGGGAAATTGAGCGGGGCGTTGAACGCCTCGACGTCTGATCCGCCCTGGCCCGCGAAGGTGAACGGTCCTCCGGTGGGAGGAATGAATCCCGACGTAAAGGTGCCGGTGTAGAGCCCGGGACCCGACGCCACGGTATTCAAGGCTTGCGTGCCGTTTGGTCCGGTGACCAATATGGTGCCCGGAAGCAGCCCTTGGAGATTAAATGGGTTGTTGAGGGGTGGGGGCTCAGTGGGCTGCTGGTAGACGACGCAGCTTCCCAGCGACGGCAGCGCATTGTCCAGATAGGCGAACAGCGATGTTCCGAGAATGCTGGCGAACTGCGCGCTGGCGGTCTTGCTGATTCCCGCCGTGTCGGTAGTCTGGGCCAGCGAGAGGAACCCGAATTTCACCAGCGCGTGGCCGGCTAGCGTGGCAGCCTCGGCCGAGCCGATGGGTTGCAACGGGTCGCTGCACGGGCCGCCGTTCGCGGCGATCGGAAGCGTCACCGTATTGCTGAGCAGGGCGCTCGAGCCGGCGCCGCTCACCGCCACCACCGAGACCGCGCAGCCGGTGGGCACATTTTGCGGGAGGGTAACGTCGATCTGATCCACGCCCTGATAGTGCGACCGCCCCTGGTACACGATGGGCACCTGGACGCCGCCGATGAAGAGTTGAGTGATGTAATTGAGGTTGTCGAAGCTGACCGGCGGGTCCAGGTCGTCGTTGTTCGTATCGGCGCCGGCGCCCGAACCCCAGAAGACGATGGTCTCGCCGGGTTTCGCCGAGTTGTTGGGAGTGATCAAGTGGCCATCGCCGTTGTCTGTCACTGCCGCCATGCCGCTTCCCGATCCATAATAGGTATCGAATCCGAAGGCGCTCTTTGCCACGATCGTGTCGTACGGCTGACTGGTTGCGCCGCCGTAGGTCACCGTGACGGTCACCTGCGTCCCCACCGGCGTGCTGGAGGGAAGCACGGCGGCGATTGCCGTCGGCGTGGCGTAGTAGAGCGCGGGCTGCGTGGTCACGGTGGTAGCGCCATCCGGCCCGGGCACGCCGTCCACGGTGACCGATACGCTGGCTCCGTTCAGCTTTTGAGGCAGAGCTTTGCTGGGATCTTGTAGCGGAGAAGCTTGGCTCCCGGGGATCGCCAATCCGGTGCCGACAATGATGAATAAGCTGCCCGGCGCAATGCCGTAGTTGGGCAGGTTGGGCAGAATATAGCTGTAGTTATTCTGCACTCCGGTGATAACCGGCTGGGCCGCCAACGGCAAGCCGGCGGGAACCAGCGCCAGAACAACAATGGCAGCGCCGGTGACCAGATGAACGTTCATCGCATTTCCTCTGTAACTGCGCCCTGGAACCGAACTGTTACGCGATAGTGACTGCGCACATTCGGGCGCAGGTTAGTTTCAGTTACTCCTGGCGCTATTGTACTTCCAAGGTTGAGTTCAGGCGAGGCGTAAAATGCCTGCGTCGCACCGTATTCGCGGGCGCGGCGTGAGTTACGTCACTATACTGAAGATAACTGGGCGGGATGGATGGTGCGTTTTTCGTCCGGGCTTCCCGCCCCTGGTTCCCGAACGCTCTGCAGCTAACCCTGCTCAAAGACCTCAACCTTGCCCTGCTGAGCAAACGTCTCTCCATACACCAATTCGTTCTCAATGAGCTGATACGGAAAAAAGACTTCCGCCGAATAGTGGTCTGAATGCTCGACACAGACCTGAATGGCATCACTCCTGCGGTTTGAATTCGGTAACGTCACGGTTACATCGAACACCACAGCAACAGCTTTGCACTGGTTGCTTCGTGCCATGTCCCGGAGGGAACTCCGCAAGAGATAAATCACGTCCTTGGATTTTGGGTGGTCTGCATCGGGATCGGCTGCCCCAACCTCAACGACGGTTCCGTCCAACTTCATGTAACCGCCGTATGGGTAAAACTCTCCGTACCGCCTCAGCATCTTTTCGGCCAGCGGCAGTATCGCGCTCATGAGGGTTTCTGAGTCTTGCTTTGAATTCATTGTTTAAGGGGACAAACCAGTGGTGAACAAACCGGCCACAAACGAGTCCGCGCCAGGCTACGCCTTTCCATTTTCCTGCCCAAGTGCAAATGATAGCGCGGTTAGTTTGGGCTTGGCCCGTCACGGGTTTCCGACGGGCTGAACCTCCGCAATGATCGCGCATCCACTTCGCGCTCGCCGGGCTCGGCGCGAACCGGCCTCACTATACTGTAAGTATCGGTACGGCATGGAACGGCGCGGATGGAAAAACACGGCTACTTACGCGGCGCTGCTGGCGGCTGCCTTCGTAGTAGCGGTCGCGGGCAGTTGGAAGTTCGGCCGCCAGTTGGATAACTACGCTTACGATTTCATGTTCCGCCTCTACGACCCGCCGCCATGGCAGCCCGAATCGGTGGTGCTGGCGATCGACGAATCCACGCTTAACGCCTGCGGCGGCATGCCGCACATTCGCCGGCCGTTAGCCGACTCACTGAATCTGGTGGCGGCGGCCGCGCCGAAAGCCGTGGCCGTCGACGTGATTCTGGCCGCCCGCAGCGAAGACCCGCGCATCGATGCCTCTCTCGCCGCCGCCTTCGAGCGCACGCCCAACCTGGTGCTGGCCAGCGAGCTACTGACCGACGGTTGGGAAAACCCGATTCCCGAATTCGCCCGCTGGGCCGCCGCGCGCGGCCACGTCTACGCCAAACCCGATGACGATGGCATCGCGCGTTCGATTCCGCTCGAAAAAGCTTTCGGCCACGAACGGCTGTGGGCGCTTTCGCTCGAAGCTTTCCGGTTGAGCCGCAGCGCCGAAATCGTGGAATCGCCTTCCGGTTTGCAGGTGGGCGCGCGGTGGATCCCGATTCCCAAGGTTCCCGCCGGATGGCGGCACAGCCGCGACCGCGACGACAGCCGGTTCATGCGCGTCCGCTTCGCCCCGCGCAACGCGGATACCGGCGCCGACGTCATCCCTCGTATCGGCATGCAGAAATTGATCGATCACCCCGAACTGGCGCGCGCCTTCACCGGGAAAGTGGTGTTCGTGGGCCTTACCGCGGTGACCGAGCTGCATGACCGCCTGCCGACGCCGGTGGCACCGGCTATCCCCACCAGCGGCATCGAAATCAACGCCAGCGCGTTCGAAACCATCGCCCGCGGCCTGTTCATCACCGACTCGAGCCCGGCCTGGGTGCTGCTCTTCAGCCTGGCGCTGCTCGCCGGCGCGGGCGTGAGTTTCCGCTACCTGCCGGGCTGGTGGGCGTATTTGGGCGCGCTGGCGGTGCTGGCCGCGGCCCACATCACCCCTTACTTTTTCTTTACTCATGGCCAGGTCTTTTCGTTCGTCACGCCGGCTTCGGTGGCCTGGTTCGGCAGCCTGACCGCGGCGGCGTATTACCAGCTTGTGGTGCGCCGCAACTGGCATATCGAGCAGGCGGCCCGCACGCGCTACCAGCAGGCCATGCAATTCGTGACGCACGAAATGCGCACGCCGCTTTCCGCCATCCAGGGATCGAGCGAGCTGATCTCCCGCTACTCGCTCACCGAGGAGAAGCGCAAGCAGGTGGCCGAGGTCATCCACTCGGAATCGAAGCGGCTGGCGCGCATGGTCGAGGTCTTTCTCAGCGTGGAGCGGCTCTCCGCCGGGCAGATGGAATTGAAACACGAGAGCATCGCGCTGGCTGGGATGGTCGCGACCTGCGTGGAGCGCGCCCGCCCGCTGGCCGATCGCAAGCACATCGCGCTCTCGCTCGAACCCATCGCCGATGGGCTGCTGCTCACCGGCGACCGCGAGCTGATGGAGTACGCCTGTTACAATTTGCTTTCCAATGCCATTAAGTATTCGCCGCAGCGAACCGAGGTGACCGTGTCCGGCTGGAAGGACCAGGCGCACCTGCGCATCGCGGTCAAGGATCAGGGCATCGGCATGGATCAAAAGGAAGTCAAGCAGATCTTCCAGAAGTTCTACCGCACGCGGAAGGCGGAGGAATCGGGCGAAGCGGGCAGCGGAATCGGGCTTTCCATCGTCAAACAGATTGTGGAGCAGCACGGCGGCGCCATTGAAGTGGCCAGCCAGCCCGGCGCCGGTTCCTGCTTCACGCTGGTGCTGCCGGCGGCGGCGGTGGTGGCCGCGTCCAGCCTGGCGCAAGGAAATTGATGCTGAAGCTACTCTTAGTGGAAGACGACCCGGCGCTGCAATTCACCATTCAGACGGCGCTCGAGGCGAAGGGGTATCTGGTGGACGCTGTTTCCACCACCGGCGACGCGCTCGATCGGCTGAACTCGGGCGTTGCCTACCCCGTCGTCGTCTCCGATATCTACGTGGATGAACGCACCGGCCTGGACGTGCTGGAGGCGGCGCGCCTGCGCGACCCGCAGTGCGCGGTGATTCTGATGACCGGCCGCGGCACCATGGAAACCGTGATGGCCGCCACTCGCGGCGGCGCGTTCGACTACATCGCCAAGCCCTTCGACTTGGACGTGATGATCGACGCCATCGAGCGCGCCGAAGCCGCCCGCCGCGACGAGGGCGGCGAGGCCGCCGCCGACGACATGCCGGAGACCGAAATGATCGGCAACACGGCGGCCATGGTGGAGATTTATAAGATGATCGCGCGCGTCGCGCCCACCGACGCGACAGTGATCATTGAAGGCGAAACCGGCACCGGCAAGGAAGTGGTGGCGCGCATGATCTGGCGCAACAGCCTGCGCGCCGGCCAGCCGTTCGCCGCGGTGGACTGCGGCTCGATCGCGCCGTCGCTGCTCGAAAGCGATTTGTTCGGCGCCGTGCGCGGCGCATACACCGGCGCCGACCGCGACCGCACCGGCGTCTTCGAAGCGGCCCATCGCGGCACCGTGTTCCTGGACGAGATCGGCGACATCGACGCCAATTTCCAGCTCGCCCTGCTGCGTTTCCTGGAGAACCATGAGATTCGCCCCGTCGGCGCCGCGCGTCCCAAGGATGTCGACGTACGCGTGCTGGTGGCCACCAACCGCGACTTGCAGCGGCAGGTCGAGGAAAAGAAGTTTCGCGAAGATCTGTGGTACCGGCTGAACACGGTGCGTATTTCCATTCCGCCGCTGCGCGAGCGCCGCGCCGACGTTCCGTTGCTGGCGCGCTTCTTCGCCAACAAATACAACGCCCGTTACCAGCGCGAAGTTAAGTTGATGGATTCCGGCGTGCAGGCGCTCAAGGATTACACCTGGCCCGGCAACGTGCGCCAGTTGCAGCACCTGGTGGAACGGCTGGTCATCCTCGCCGAGCGCATCGACGGCGACACGGTGCAGATCGCCCTCGTCAGCATGGATTCGCGCGAACGCCCCGTCGAAACGCTGGCCGATGCCGAAGAGGAACAGATCCGCCGCGTCATCGCCGCCACCGGAGGCAACAAAAGCAAAGCCGCGCAAGTGTTAGGCATCGAGCGCAAGACGCTGTACCGGAAACTGGAGAGGATGAAGCTGTAGGGTTCCGCGCGCCCCCTGGATTCCATACCCTGTGGAACCAGCGGTAATACCTTTTTTGGTATAATCTCATATGAGTTGGGTGGTCGAGACCCTGGATGAAACCGTTGACCTGGAGGTCGAGGCCCTACCCGAGGACATGCGGGCGCGGCTCGTTCGTATCGCGAAGCTCATCGAGGATAACGGTTTGGAGCGTGTGGGCGAGCCGCACGTTAGACATTTGGAAGGCCGTCTGTGGGAAATGAGGCTGAAGGGCCGCGGCGGAATTTCGCGAGCGCTATATGTGACGGCCATGGGCTGGCGGGTGGTCATCGTGCGCGTATTCGTGAAGAAGACGGAGAAAACGCCGCGGCGCGAGATCGATTTGGCCTTGTTTCGCGCGAAATCGATTCGATGATGGAGGTGTAGCAATGGCACGCATATCCGACCTGCACAAAGAGTGGATGAAAGAGCCGAGGTACCGGAAGGCATATGCGGCGCTTGAGGAGGAGTTCGTCCTGGCTGCGGCCGCCATGGGCGTGCGGAGCCGTGCCGGCCTTACACAAGAGGCGCTGGCCCGGAAGATGGGGACGACGCAACCGGTAGTCGCCCGGCTGGAAAGCGGGCGAGGCCGCCCGTCGATGCGTACGCTGGATCGTTTGGCGAAAGCGACCGGATCGCGTTTGATCGTCAGCTTTGTGCCGACCGCTCTCATGTCCACCCATCTGCTTACCGCACAGTGTGAGCCGGGCAGGGGCTGGTGTTGGGGACGATACGCAAGCGAGCAGCCTCTACCAGTGCCAGGCATACAGCTCAGGGCGGCGTAATACCATGGATTTCACGATTCAATTACGAGAACGCGAAGCGAAGCTGGCCGAAGCCCTTCAGGCAAGGATGCACCTAAGGGATGTCTCACTGTACGAGTGCGAAGCGCAGGGCGCTGGCCCACCCAATGCAGCCGTCGATCCGGTTCCCCTAACCGCCGATCTCGACGCGGCAGTATCACTGGTGGACCGCTCCGGCGTGGATTTTGCGGTCACGCTACGAGTGGCCTGTGAAGACGAGCTCGTCTTTCATATTCAAACGACGTTTCTGGTTCGGTATCGGTTTTTCGATCTGGCTAAGCCCGCATCGAAGACCGAACTCAAGGCCTTCTGCAAGAGCTATCCGGCAATTGCGGCCTGGCCCTACATTCGGGAGACGGTGCAAGCGCTGGCATCGCGGATGGGGTTTCCCACGGAGCCGCTGCCGCTACTTCGCTTGGCGGTACGCGCGTAGGTCCAACGTCCCCGAGCCCCCGTCCTACGGCCTCGGTATCTCCTCTTCCGAAGTAAATGGCGAAGCCGGCAGTCCCTCGGAGTTAAAGAGGTTGACTACCGGCGCATTGGCCCAGCCGTAGCGGACGTTCTTCGGGTCGGTTACCTGCGCATTGCTGACTATGACGGTCTCGCCGTCAATGCGCGCGGTCGCGGGTACGAAGCGGCCATCTTCTCCCGCAATCTCAAACCCTTGCTGAGCGTCTCCCTTAACAACCAATCCGTGCGCGGTGTGATCGAACCAGACACGCACACCGTCACCATCGGGCACCGCCTGGCGGAACAGCGGGCCGGAATACTCGATGTTCTCGCCATAGGCAACGGCTCGAGCAGCCAGGGCCAGGCGCACGCCGACGGTCTGTTTATCGGGTGGATGGACATTCTCCGGATCGCCGATATCGATGGTCACGGCCATTGCCGTATTCGCCACCGCAAGGCTGCGGCGCTGCGCTTCGCGGATGACGGCCCAGGCTTCGGTCGCATTCGACGTGAAGCTGGAGATTTGCACGAAGAGAAACGAAAAACTCCCTTCATGCCACTGCGCGCGCCAGTCGGCGATGAGAGCCGGAAAAAGTTTGGCGTACATCGGTGCGAAGGCCAGCTTGCTGTTGGATTCGCCCTGATACCAGATGACGCCCTTGATGGGGTATGGCGTAACGGGCGCGACCATGCCGTTGAAGAGCGCGGCGGGCGCCCAGGACTCGGGGGCGGGGTGCCAGGTGTGGCTCGGTGGCGCCTGGCCGGCCTGCTTGGCGGCCAGATCTTCGCGCTTTTCCTTCGTCAGGATGGCCGCCATTTCGCCTTGCGTCTGCATCATGCGGGCGCGCGTTGCGAAGACGGGCATGAGACCCGCATCGGCGGAGATGCCTTGCAGGCTCATCCATGCTTCGGCCACCGTGCCGCCCCAGGTCGAATCGATCAGTCCGATAGGAACGCGCTCGCGGGCGGCAAGCTCGCGTCCGAAGAAGTAGGCTACCGCCGAAAAGTTAGCAGCCGTTTCGGGAGAGCAGACCGTCCATGATGTGGCGCTGTTGAAGAGGGGGAAGTCGGCGGTCTTATGGGGGATGTTGAGCAGCCGGATCTGCGGCTGGCCGGCGTGGGCGATTTCCTCGGCTGAGTTCTTCAGCGGGGCGCCGGGGAAGCCTTTCAACGGAAATTCCATGTTCGACTGGCCCGACGCGAACCAAACATCGCCGACCAGAATATCGTCCAGAACGATCTTGTTGCTGCCGGTCACGATGATCTGGTACGGACCGCCGGAAGACTCGGAGGGAAGGAAAAGGCTCCAGTTTCCCAGACTGTCGCCGGTGACGGCCCGGCTGATCCCGTGGAACGTGACCGAGACTTTCTCACCGGGGTCCGACCAACCCCAGATGTGAATGGGCTTATCTCGCTGCAACACCATATGGCTGCTGAGAATCCCAGGCAGCCTGGCTTCGCACGTTGCAGTGCGTGGGTAGCAGGCCAGTAGAAGGGCGAACGCGGAGACACGAAGAGCAGTGTTAACGGGCATATGTACATTTTGATGCAAAGAGCGCCCTCGGTGGGGAATCTTGTGGGGCGGACGCCGTCCGCGCCGGACCCCCTGGTCCGGCCTTCCAATTCGGATCCAAAACATTTCTTTCCGCTGTTGTTTCGCAGGCGCTTTCGGTGTATGGTAGAGAAGAAAAGGCGAAGCTTGACAGGCGACAAAAACCGATCGCCCGTCCTACCGTGATTATGAGCCTGTCGCTGGGATTTCCCGAATTCTCGCAGGAATTGGCGCTCGCGTCGAAGCAGTCGCTTGACGCGGTGGTCTCGCGCTTCCAGGCGGCGCATGCCGATCCCGAATCTCCCGTCCGCGCCATCCACCACCAGCCGGCCGCCGATGGCGTTTACGCGGACCTGCCGGCCGCCATCCATCCCGCCCTGCGCCAGGCGCTCGAAGCCCGCGGCATCGCGCGCCTCTACTCCCACCAGGCGGAGGCCTTCGCCGCGCTCGAAGCCGGCAAAAATGTGGTCGTGGTTACCCCCACCGCCAGCGGCAAGACGCTCTGCTACAACCTGCCCGTGACCAACCGGCTGCTGGCCGATGATGGCGCGCGCGCCATGTACCTGTTCCCCACCAAGGCTCTCGCGGAAGATCAGTTGCACGAATTCCAGGGCGCGGTGGATGCGATGGGATCTTCCATCCGCGCTTTCACTTATGATGGCGACACGCCGCAGGACGCGCGCAAAGCCATTCGCCAGCGGGCTAACGTGGTGCTCACAAATCCGGACATGCTGCATTCCGGCATCCTGCCGCACCACACCAAGTGGGCCCGCTATTTCGAAAACCTGCGCTACATCGTGATCGATGAGCTGCATTATTACCGCGGCGTCTATGGCAGCCACTTGGCCAACGTGCTACGGCGCCTGAAGCGCATCACGGAGTTCTACGGATCGCATCCGCAGTTCATCTGCTGTTCCGCCACCATCGCCAACCCGCGCGAGTTGGCCGAAGCCCTCACCGGCGAGCCGTTCGAGCTGGTGGAGCGCAACGGCGCGCCGCGCGGCGAGAAGTATTTCGTCTTCTACAACCCGCCGGTAGTCAATCGTCAGCTCGGCATCCGCCGCAGCTACATCCACGAAGCGCGGCGCGTGGCGATGGAATTCATCGAACGGCACCTGCTGACGCTGGTCTTCGCCAACAACCGCCTGGCCACGGAAGTGCTCGTGACTTATTTGAAGGACGCTTGCGACGGCGGGCCGGTGCCTTCGGAAACCGTGCGCGGTTACCGCGGCGGCTACCTGCCGCGCGAGCGCCGCGAGATCGAGCGCAAGCTGCGCGATGGCGAGATCCGCGCCGTGGTGGCCACCAATGCGCTCGAATTGGGCATCGATATCGGTTCGCTCGACGCGGTGGTGATGGCCGGTTACGCGGGTACCATCGCTTCGAGTTGGCAGCGCGCGGGCCGCGCGGGCCGTCGCCAGGGCACTTCCGCGGCGGTGCTGGTCGCGTCCAGCGCGCCGCTCGATCAATACATCGTCGAACACCCGGATTACTTTTTCGGCCGCTCGCCCGAGCACGCCTACATCAATCCGGACAATCTCGAAATTCTCATCGCTCATCTGAAGTGCGCCGCCTTCGAGCTGCCGATTCGCGATGGAGAGACTTACGGCCAGCACGCG
>DASWZP010000185.1:0-16010 GCA_036404395.1 Bryobacteraceae bacterium
TCGCCGGTGAGCGCGGAAAACCTGGGCGCGCTGGCCCGGCTGATCGTCACGGGCGACCTTTCCGGCAAGCTCGCCAAGGAGGTTTTCGCCAAGATGTTTTCGACGGGCGATGCCGCGGCGGCGATCCTCTCACGGGAAGGCTTGAAACAAATCAGCGACACGGGCGCGCTGGAGAAGGTGATTGCGGATGTGATCGCCGCCAGCGCCAAACAGGTGGAGCAGTACCGCGGCGGCAAGACCACGGTGATGAACTACCTGGTGGGCCAGGTGATGAAGGCCACGCGCGGGCAAGCCAGCGTAGCCGTGGTGACGGAGCTGTTAAGTCAGAAGCTGGGGTGAAACATGTTGCAGGTTGGCGACAAAGCTCCCGATATCGCGCTGCGCACGGATAGCGGCGCGGAATTCAAGCTGTCCTCGCTCAAGGGCAAGCGCGTGGTGCTGTATTTCTATCCCAGGGCCGATACGCCCGGCTGTACCATCGAAGCCTGCGAATTCCGCGACGGCATAAGAAAGTTCGAGAAGAAAGGCGCGGCGGTGGTTGGCGTGTCACCCGACAAGCCGGCCGCGCAAGCCAAATTCAAGGACAAGTTCGATCTGCCGTTCACGCTGCTGGCCGATGAAGAAAAGGCCGCGGCCCAGGCTTACGGCGTGTGGCAAGAGAAGAACATGTACGGCAAGAAGGTGATGGGGATAGTTCGCAGCACCTTCGTGATCGGCCCCGACGGCAAGATCGAAAAGATCTACGCCAAGGTGAAAGCCAAAGGCCACGCCGCGGAAGTGCTGGCAGGGCTATAGGCGCCAGACCATCGGAGCCGCGGCCGTCAGCGAGGTCGCCGGCGGCGCGTTCCAGCTACTGCACTCGCCCCGCGGCCGCGTGGATGTCCTCGAGCATGGTCGTCGAGTGCAGGCTTTGCGGGGCAAAGCCGCACGTCTCGAGAACCCGCTCGACCTCGGCCACCCGGTTCCGGTAAGCCGGGAACTCGACCACCGTCTCGGCTCCGTGATGAATCTGCGGGTTGATCGGGAACGGCACCAGGGCCAGCGCTTCCAACAAGGCTTCCAGGCGGCGCGAGTCCACCCGGATAGACACCGCCAGCAACTCGCCTTCACTGGTGGACAGATTGAAACCGGACGATGCCGGATTCAGCCAGACGCTCATGGGTAACTTCTCCCTTCACATCCAGCGATGGGGCCGCCCGACAACAAAAAGCCCTGGAGCCATGGGCGCCAGGGTCTTGTTCTCGAACAGACCGAATCGCCTTTAGCATTTTTTTCCGTGGTTGCAATTAGCCGGGCCAACAAACGCCCTAAATCATTCCACGTCGGTTCCAGCCTATCACGACCCGGTGCGGGAGATCAATGGGCTTCGCGACGCCGTGCCTTTAACGGTGGCCGCCTGGCCGCAAGAATTTACAAGGTAGGGCATGCTCTGGCTTTCCGGCGATGACTTAATGGGCAAGCCAAAGCGTGCCCTACCGTGTTCCGTAATACACTAGAGAAACGGCCTTCCGCGCGGCCACCCTGCCGTGCTGCGCTCTGAGTCGCCACATAAAAGGAATCCAGTTGCGCAGAACCGCTTCGCTCATGCTCGCCGCCGCTCTCGCCGCAATCTGTTGCCGCGCTCAGGAGCAGGCGTCCGCGCCGGTGGCGGACGCAAGCGCTCCGGTGGCGTCGGCCGTGCAGGCCGGCACGCCAGCCCAGCCGGAATACGCCGTACAGGTGCATTCTTTCCGCACCTTTGTCAAGCGGCTGTACAGCGTGCGTGCGCTCACCTCCACTCTCCCGGCGGCATTGGTGGAGCAGGTCCACGACTGGCCCGATCAATGGGGCAAGGACCGCCTCGGCTTCGAAAAACGGATCGCGTCGCTCTACGGGCAGTTCGTGATCGGGGTGGGCCTGGAAGAAACCGTAAAGGCGATTCACTACGAAGACACGCGCTACCGCAGGTTGGGGCACGGCAACTTCTTCCGGCGCACCGCGCACGTGATCACGGACACCGTGACGGCGCGGCGGCAGGATGGTTCGCGGACGCCGGCGTGGTCGCTGGCCGCCAATGCATACGGCAGTTGGGCCATTGCCACACTCTGGAGCCCGCGGGAGTACCGCACGGCCGCTTCGATTGCGGAATGGGGCAGCTCCGGCATGGGCACCTTCGCGGTGAGCAATCTCGCGCGCGAGTACTGGCCCGATATCAAGGGAATGCTTCATCGCAAGAAGGCGAACTGAAGCGGACCCGCACCTCGGATTTTGCCATAATGCGAGATGGAGGCGGGTGCCTGCATGCTGCATCGACCAGCACGTGATATTTGCGTCTCGGCGCTGATCTCGGTGGCGGCCGGTTGGGGCTGCTGCTGCGCCGCACCAGTAACACGGGCTATCGCGGCCACCGCTGCGCCCAGTTGCGCAGATACGGCGCCCTGCGAGCGGCCTTCATCGTCCCACACCTGGCAAATCGTCAAGATCGTCGCTGGCGGAGTGATGCCGGGCGTCTACTTCCACCCTACCGAGCCCGGTCTGATGTACATCCGTGCCGACGTCGGAGGAGCCTACCGTTGGAACGCAACCACCTCGCTCTGGACTCCGCTGACCGACTGGTTGGGCGGCACGAATGCGGATTGGAGCCTGATGGGAATCGAGAGTATTGCCATTGATCCGACCGACCCAAACCGCCTCTATCTCGCCGCCGGCATGTACATCACCTCGTGGTCTCCCATCAATGCGGCGATCCTGGCATCCGACAATCGCGGCGCCACCTTCCGGCGAGTCGATCTGCCCTTTAAGATGGGCGGAAACGACCTTATTAACGGCCAGCAAACCGGCGAGCGCCTCGCCGTCAATCCGTTTAAGCCCAACGAACTCTACCTCGGCACACACGAGAACGGGCTATGGGTCAGCGAGGACTACGGCTCCGCCTGGAGCCAGATGGCGAGCTTTCCCATTACGTCTTCGCCCGACCTGGCCGGCGTAATCTTCGTCCGTTTCGATCCGCGCCACGCCGGCACCGTCTACGCCGGCGTCTACGCCGGCGCCTACACCGGCGGCATCTATCGCTCGACCGACTCTGGCGCGACGTGGCAGCAGGTGCCCGGCCAACCTACGACTCTGCCGGACGGAGAGACACTGCGGCCCATGCGTTGCGCGCTCGGACCCGACGGTCTGCTCTACGTCACTTACGCCAACTCGGCTGGGATGATAGCCATCAGCAATGGCGCCGTCTACAGGTTCGACACGGGCACTGGCGTCTGGACCGACATCACGCCTCCGGATACGCTGAGCACCCTGTGGTACGGCTACTGCGCCGTCAGCACGGACTCTCAACGCAATGCGACCGTCGTCGTTGGCACCTGGAACCGCTGGTCCCCCGGCGACGACTTCTTCCGCAGTACCGACGGCGGTATTACCTGGCACAGCCTGAAGCAATCTGCCGTAATCGACACCTCCCTGTCGCCGTATCTCAACTATCAACCACCGGTCTTCGGCGTCTGGAACGCTTCGTTCGAAATCGATCCGTTCGATTCCAACCACGCCGTGTATGACGCCGGCAATTCAGTGTTGGCGACTAACGACCTGACGAACCTGGACTCCGGCCAGCCCACGCATTGGTATGTGGGCGCGCGAATGGAACCGAGGAAACGGTGATTCACCAGGTCGTCAGCCCGCCGTCCGGCGCTCACCTGCTGAGTGCGATGGCCGACCAGGGCGGATTTCGCCACGACGATTTCAACGTTTCTCCGGTGCCGTTTCAGAATCCATACATGATCGAAGTAGCGTCGCTGGACTTTGCCGAGTCGAACCCCGCCCTGATGGCTCGCGTTGGCCTGTTGGACTACGTCGGGCACATCGCCGGCGCGTGGTCGACCGACGGCGGTGCAAGTTGGACGCAGTTTGCGGCCACGCCGCCCGGCGCGGGTCTCGGTCCCACCGCGGACGGCTACGTCGCCATGGTCGCGGTCTCGGCCGATGGCGCCACCTTGATTTGGGCGGCTGGAGACACCGTGCCGGCCTGGTCACGCGCGAGCGGCAATTCGTTGGTCTCTTCGACGGGAGCGCCGGCCGGCCTTCGCGTGGTGTCGGACCGGGTGAATCCGAACAAGTTCTATGGATACGATCCGGCCGCCGGTACCGTATATGCCAGTACCGACGGAGGCGTCTCGTTTGCCGTCCGAGCCACCGGGCTGCCGGCGGACATAGGAAGTCCGGGATGGACGGCCGAAGCTCAGCCGAAAGCGGTTTTCGGCCGCGAGGGAGACCTGTGGCTGCCATCGTCGAGCGGTCTCTACCACTCGACGGACTCCGGCGCCAGCTTCGCCAGGATCGGCTCGATTGACAGCGCTCCGCTGGTCGGCTTCGGCATGGCGGCTCCGGGGGCCTCGTACCCGGCCGTGTACGTGGTTGGCACTGTGAGCGGCGTTTACGGGATTTTCCGCTCCGACGATATGGGCGCTTCGTGGGCCCGCATCAATGACGAAGCCCACCAGTACGGCGCGCTCGGCACGATCTCGGGCGACCCGCGGATCTATGGCCGCGTCTGCATCGGCACTCAGGGCCGCGGAATTGTGTATGGCGATCTAAGACGAAGAGTTGCAGCGCCATAACGCAGCCGGCCTATGCAACCCTACAGCTCGCTTCCTTTGCGCCAGTGGCCTTCGAAAAGGCCCTGCATGGCTTCGCCCATGCCTTCGTGATCGAACACCACCGACGTCCAGGCAGGTTTGGTGATCACCGGGTCGAGCAGCGCCACCAGGCCGCGCGATCCGTCGAATACCGCCAGCTTCATGGGCAGCGAATCGGCCACACGCACTTCCACGCCGACGGCCGCGTAGTCGCTCAGGCGCTGCCGATGCTCTTCGTCGAGCGAAGCGGCTTCCAGCAGAATGCGGCACCGAACGCCGGCCGCGGCGGCCTGTTTGACCAGTTTTTCGTCCAGCGGGTCCACTGCGTAGGGCGGCCGCGAAAACTCCAGGTACTCCGTTCGCACCTCGGCCAGCATGCGCCGGTATTCAGCCGCGGTCTGCGCGGGTTCGCTTACGATGCGCAGGAAATCCAGTGTGCCGCGCCCACCCTGGCCTTCCGAGTACAGCAGTTTCAGATCGTCGGTCAAGGCTGCGCCGGCGCGGCCGTTGTCGGCCAGTTCCTGCTCGAGCGCCTCGCGGCGGCGGCTCAGATAGCCGGGAATGGCGAGGCTCGGTTCGACCGCCGAGAACAGCTTGGTGCGCTCCTGCACCACTTGAGCGAAACCTTTTTCCACCAGGCTGTCCAAAACCTCGTAAATCTTTTGGCGCGGCACGTGGGCGCGCGCCGCCAGCTCCAGCGCCTTGAATCGCGGATGTCCCAGCAACACCAGGTAAGAACGGGATTCGTAGGCGTTGAGCCCCAACTGTTGCAGCCTGCGCCAGAATCGTTGGAAATCGACGGGGGCCAACTCTTCGTCCATATGCTATCAACCTTACCAAACGTAATCGCCAGTGGTGAAATAAGCATCGGAGCCGCGACCATAGGGAGCGGTTCTGTTGGCTTCGGCGGGCCCTCCATGCTGGCGCTTTCTCGCGTTATACTCCGACGCATGGGTCAGCGCCCCGGATCGATGGCATTATTGGTGCTCGGTTGGGTGGTTGTAGCGAACTGTCAATCGAGTGGTGTGCCAGGCGTGGAGTGGAAGCAGTTGGCGTCGCCGGAGCAGGCGGGTTGGCCGGCGGAGAAGCTGGCGAGCATACACGCGTATGTTGAACAGCTGGGCTCTACGTCGGCGATGATCGTGCAGCATGGCCAGGTGGTGGCAGAATGGGGCGACGTCGCACACAGGTCGAACCTGCACTCCTGCCGCAAGAGCCTGCTGAACTCGCTGATTGGCATCGCCGTGGCGGAAGGCAAGATCAACCTCGACGACACGCTTGAGAAGCTGGGCATTGACGATAAGAAACCGTCGCTAACGTTAGAGGAGAAGCAAGCGACGGTGCGCGATCTCCTCGAGGCGCGCTCGGGGGTCTACCATCACGCCGCCTACGAGACCACCGGCATGGCGGAGCGCAGGCCAACGCGTGGCTCCCACGCCCCTGGCACTTTCTGGTACTACAACAACTGGGATTTCAACGCACTCGGCTGGATCTACGAAAGAGCGGCGGGCACGAAGATATTCGAAGCATTCTACCGGGAAATCGCGCAGCCGATTGGGATGCAGGATTTCAGACCGGGCGACGGGCATTACATCGCCGTTTCGGACTCGCGCTTCCCCGCGTATATCTTTGAGATGAGCGCAAGGGATTTTGCGCGCTTTGCCCTGCTCTACCTGCACGGAGGCAAGTGGAACGATATCCAAGTGGTTCCGGAGGAGTGGGTGAGCGCGAGCATCCGCCCATATTCCGATACGGAGTCGGGTGGTTATGGGTATCTTTGGTGGACCGGCGGCGCGGCGAGCGGCACGCCGCCAAGAATCCGCTTCCCGAGAGGCAGCTTCTGGGCGGAGGGCCATTTGGGGCAGTATGCCGTAGTTGTGCCGTCACTCGATCTGATCGTTGTGAATCGGGTGGATGAGAAAAATACCAAGCGAAATGTTAACAAGCGGCAGATGGCCCAGATGGTACGGCTAGTGGTAGACGCTGCGCCGAAGAATTAGGGAGTTTGCGTAGGCCGCTGGCATCAGAACGGGTATCAGTTTCCACTTAACCGTGTGGAACAGTTTGACTTGGTAGTAATGGAACCATACAATAGGCCTAGCGAGTAGTGTATGGCTGAGAATAATGCCGCAATCAACGGGCCCACGCCCGGTTCGGGGATTGGTATCACACCGAAGATCCGTATCGTGGTGGCCGACGATCATCCGATCTTTCGCGATGGTCTTTGTAAACTGCTGGCTTTGGAGGACGACTTCGATGTCGTGGCACAGGCCCAGGACGGCCGGCAGGTCCTCGAGGTATTGCACCAACTGGAACCGGACATTCTTCTGCTGGACCTGAAGATGCCTGGCCTGGATGGACTCCAGACGTTGCAGCGATTGCAGGTGGCAAAGGGCAAGACGCGCGTCATCGTGCTGACCGCCTCCGACGATAAGAACGAGTTTGTGCAGGCCATGAAGCTGGGCACCTCCGGGATTGTGCTCAAGCAGACGGCCACCGACCAGTTGATCAAGAGCATCCGCAAAGTACACGCGGGTGAGATCTGGCTGGATTCGCACACCACGGCGGCGGTAATCCGCCAGTTCGTGGCCAACGAAGATGCCGCCCCGCCGCCGCCCCAGCCACTTCCCGGCTCGCCGGCCCGCGAGCGGGAGCGATCGCCGCTCAGCCAGCGCGAACGGGAAATCGTGGCCCTGGTGGCGCAGGGTTTCAAGAACAAAGAAATGGCCGAGAAGATGTTTATCAGCGAGCAAACGGTGAAGAACCATCTGCACAACATCTTCGATAAGCTGGGCGTCTCCGACCGCCTGGAACTCGCGCTTTACGCCATCCACAACAACCTGCACAACGGCCGCTAGGGTTTGGTGGAGCACGCTTTGGCTTGCCCTCAACTCGCTGGAGTTAGCCGAAACCAAAAAATCGTGGGTGCACATTCCGTGCGCAGCCGGGTACTATCGTAGGTGAAAGAACCGACAAGAAAGCTATGGCGCTAACGCCGAGTGCGGTCTACCGGAGGCTCTATGAGGGCGTGAATCACCGCTTGCGCTCTTTCGCCGGCGGCCGGTTTGCCCATCGCTGCCGCCCTACCTCGATCGTGTTCCTGCTGACTGAGTTGTGCAACGCCCGCTGCGTACACTGCGACATTTGGAAGAACAAAGGAAAAGAGGATACGCCCGCCGCGTCCCAATGGGTAAACGTTCTCGACGATTTGCGTTCCTGGCTGGGGCCGGTCTCCATCGTTTTCACAGGTGGCGAGGCTCTGCTCAAGCCCTATGCGACCGAGCTGGCCGCGCACGCGTCGTCGCGCGGTTTTTGGCTGGAGTTTCTTACCCATGGATACTGGAAAGACCAAAAGAGAATCGAGCAACTCGCGCTGGCCCGGCCTTCCCGGATCACCATTTCGGTGGACGGGGTTGGCGCCGTGCATTCCAAGATCCGCGGCCGGGAGGACTTTTTCGAGCACACCAGCCGCACCATCGAGACGCTGGTGCGGATGAGGAGCGAGGATCGCAGCCTGCGCTACCGGATTCTGCTGAAGACGGTCATCATGGAGCAGAACCTCGACGAGCTGGGCGAGGTGGCCCGATTCGCTACACGCGAGGGAATGGCGGTTTTCTACCAGCCGATCGAGCAGAACTATAACACCGCCCAAGATCCCAAGTGGTTCCTGACCAGCCCGACCTGGCCTCGTCACCCGGAGGCGGCTGTCCGCGCGGTCCAGCAATTGATCCAGCTCAAGCGCGACGGTCTGCACATCGAAAACACCGAAGAGCACTTCGACGCGATGATCCGTTATTTTCTGGATCCAGCCGGCCTGCGGCTGCTCACCCAGTCTCATGTTGCCCAACAGGAGAGGCCGCTTTGCGCCGCCCTGACGATGCTTCAGTTGCAGAGCAACGGCGACGTTACCATCTGCGCTCACCGCCCTCCGGTCGGCAATATTAAGGACTCGGACGTCCGCCGGATCTGGGAGCGTCGCACACGCTACTGGGAGTCGGGATGCTGTCTGGCCGGCTGCGTCGCCCACAGCCCGGCCCAGCCGGCTGCGGACTCTCTTCCGGTGACGCCGTCGCAGGCGGAACCTTCGATCGATCAACGGAGAAGCTAATTGCCGCGCACAGTCCTTTCCGTGTTCGCCGTCAATCCGCAGCGGATCGGCGGGGTGGAGATGTTCGCCCGCGAATTGTCCCTGCAACTGGACGGTTTCGGCTGGAAAAGCGTTCTTTGCTTTCTGGATTTGCCGCCCGAGAACGTAGGCTGTTTTCTGGCCGCCCCGGGCGTCTCGATCGAACGGCTGCCAGGCATCGACCGCCTTCGCTGGAGCGTGCTCCGGCGAATGTCCGGGATCTTGAGGAAGTATCGCCCCGAGATCGTGCACATGTATTTTACCGATCCAAACAGCCTTTTCCCATGGCTGGCGCGGCTTCACTCAGTCCGCCGGAATTACCTGACCGACCAGATCTCCCGCCCGGAAGGATCGTCGGTAAGACGCGCGGCGCGGTGGAAACTCGCAATCGGACGTGCACTGAACTGGCCGCTGACCGGTCTCATCGCGGTGAGCGACTACAACGCGCTCGCCGACAAAACCTACGGCGCGATCCCGGAAAGCCGCGTGACGCGCATCTATAACGGCGTCGATTTGTCGCGCATCTCCGGCGACGCCGGCCGCTTCCGTCAGGAGCACCAGATTCCCGAACAGCGGGCCATCGTGCTGCAGGTGTCCTGGATGATCCCCGAGAAAGGCGTCGAGGACCTGATCGAGGCCGCCCAGCTGGTGCTCTCATCGAATCCGAACGTACAATTCGTCCTGGCCGGCGAAGGCGCCTGGCGCCGGGAATATATGGCGCGTGCCGAAGCGGCCGGGATGGCGGACCACTTCACCTGGACCGGCCTGATCGGCGATCCTCTCACCAGTGGAGTCTACGCGGCGGCCGATGTGGTTTGCCAGTTATCGAGGTGGCAGGAGGCGTTCGGCTGGATGATCGCGGAGGCGATGGCGTGCGGTAAGCCGGTGGTTGCCACGCGGGTTGGCGGAATTCCGGAGATCGTCGAGGACGGCGTTTCTGGCTACCTGATTGGCCGCCGCCAGCCGGCGGAAGCTGCCGACAGGATTCTGCGCCTGTTGGACGACCGCGAACTGAGGCGCAAAATGGGCGCCAGCGGCCGCCGGGCGGTCGAAGCCCGGTTCAACCTGCAAAGCAACGTCGCCCAACTGCTCGAACTTTACGGAATCGCCACGGCAAGCGGCGCTCGCTGATTGGTAGGGCATGCTTCAGCTTGCCAACGCCCGCCTGCGGGCGCTGTTTTCCTCTCGTCGAACCCACAACCATCGAAGTCCGTGCTACTCCTCAAAGGGTTTTCTGTTCGCACCATTTTTCCCCGTTGACAAACCGATGAATCATACGTATGATTAAATCATTCGAATGAGTGAAACACGGCTCAAGATCTTGAATACCGCCGAGCGGCTGTTTGGCGAAGAGGGCTACAAAGCCGTTTCGCTGCGCCACATTACAGCCGCTGCCGGGGTCAACCTGGCGGCTATCCATTATCACTTTGGCTCGAAGGAAGAGCTTTTGGATGAATTAGTTATGAGGAAGGCCGTGCCCGTGAACGAGGAGCGGATGGAAAACCTGCGGCGTTTAAAAGAAAAGGCCGGCTCAAACATCATTCCAGTGGAGAATCTGCTGGAAGCCTTCATGCTTCCAGCGTTTCACACGGCAGATAAGAGCCCCGAGTTTACCAAGCTGATGGGCCGGCTCCACGCTGAGGGGGTCATGCCGGAAGTCGCGCGGAAACACTTTGGCCCGGTAGGGGGATGCTTTCTGGCCGAGATGCGGCGGTCCCTTCCCGAGTTGGCGGAGGATGAGCTGGCTTGGCGGGTGCATTTCATGATTGGGGCCATGGCGCACGCGCTCAAGGCGCCGCCGCTCGAGATGCTTGGGCGAACCGTGCCCGAGCCGCCCAGCGACGTGTCCCGGCGCATAGTGGCCTTCTTGTGCGGCGGATTTCGGGCGCCGGTGGCAGCCCGCGAAGGGACTGAGGTGATTCGATGAAGGTGGTGTGGATGGTGTTGATGGCAATAACGCCGCTGGCCTGGGCTGCGGAGCCGGCTGCGGTCGATCTGAGCCTGAAGCGCGCGGTCGAGGTGGCGATTTCCGCCCAAGGCAACACCAACATCCAGCTTTCCGGCGAAGCTCTGAAGCAGGCGCAATCGCGGGCATTGCAGGCGCGGGCGGCGCTGCTGCCGGATCTGGAAGGGGCCTTCAACGATCGGGACCAGACGGTGAACCTGGCAGCCGAGGGGTTGACCAGCATCCATCTGCCGTTTGCCGGTTTCACTTTTCCGAGCCTGGTCGGGCCGTTTTCGACCGTGGATGCGCGCATCTCGGTGCAGGAGAGCGTGTTTGATTTCGCCTCCATCCGGCGGTTCCAGGCTTCCAAGGTGGGCGTATCCGCCGCAACCCAGGAACTGGACAGCACGGCGGAAAAAGTGGCGGCGGAAGTGGGGCGGGCATACCTGGCGGCCGTGCGAGCGGATGCCGACGTGGACACGGCGAACGCCAACGTGACGCTTTCCGAGGCCGTGCTGACGCAGGCGGAGAATCAGAAGAAGGCCGGCACGGGAACCGGGATCGAAGTCACGCGCGCCAAGGTGCAACTGGCCAACGACCGGCAGCACTTGCTGGTGGCCGAAAACGCGCGGCGCAGCGCGCACCTCGAGTTGCTGCGCGCCATGGGGACGCCGCTGGACACCGAGGTGCGGCTCACCGACAAGCTGGGATACGTTCCGGTGGATGCGGTGACCCTCGAACAGGCCAAAGCGCAGGCGCTCCAGGCGCGCCCGGACCTGAAGGCGCAGCAGCGGCGGGAAGAAAACGCGCGGCTTTCGGCCAGCGCCGTGAAAATGGAGCGGATGCCATCGCTGGCCGCGTTTGGCGACTACGGCTCCAGCGGCATCTCCCTCGACAACAATATGCCGACGCGGACCTACGGCATTTCGCTGAAGGTGCCGATATTCGACGGCGGGCGGCGGGACGCGCGGCGCGGCGAAGCAGCCAGCCTCTACCGCTCCGAGCAGGTGCGCACAGGCGATTTGAAACAGCAGATCGAGCTGGATGTGCGGCTGGCGCTCGACGGATTGCGCTCCGCCGAAGACCAGGTGAAGGTCGCCAAGGAAGGGCTTGAGCTGGCGGACAGCGAACTCACGCAAGCGCGCCGCCGCTATGACGCGGGCGTCACCAACAGCCTGGAAGTGACCGACGCGCAGACCCGCCTCGAGCGGGCGCGCGACAACGAGACGCAGGCGCTGTACAACTACAACGTGGCGCGCATCGACTTGGCGCAGGCCATGGGCAATATGCGGAGAAGCATTCCATGAAGAAGATACTGATACCCGTGGCACTGGTGCTGGTTGCGGCCGGAGTGGCGGTTTATGCGTTTCACGGATCGGGGCGGGATTCGAGCGGCCGGATCGTGGTCTCCGGCAACATCGAGCTGACCGAAGTCAATATCGGCTTCAAGACCGCCGGGCGGCTCATCGAGCGCACGGTGGATGAAGGCGACCTGGTCAAGAAGGGGCAATTGATCGCGCGCCTGGACCGCGACCAACTGACGGCGCAGCGCGACAGCCTGGCCGCTGGCCTGGCTTCGGCGCAGGACCAACTGGCGCAGGCGGAAACCTCGCTCGCCTGGGAGCGGGAGACGCTGGCGGCGGACATCGAGCAGCGGCGCGGCGACCTGGCCGCCAGCGAGGCCCGCCTGACGGAGATGAAGAACGGCTCGCGCCCGCAGGAGGTCCAGGAAGCCAAGGCGGCGGTGGATGCGGCGCAATCGGAGTTCGATCGCGCCAAGAAAGACTGGGACCGCGCACAAACGCTGTTCAAGGATGACGACATCTCGGCTTCCCAGTACGACGAATTCCGCAACCACTGGGAAAGCGCCGACGCGGCGTTGAAACAGGCCAACCAACGCGCGGCCCTGGTGTTCGCCGGACCCAGGGTGGAACAGGTGGACGGCGCCGCGGCGCAGGTGGAACACTCGCGCGGCGCGCTTAAAATGGCGGAGGCCAACGCGCTCGAGCTGAAACGGCGGGAACAGGAGCTGGCCACGCGGCGCGCGGAAATCGAACGGTCCCGAGCCAACCTGGCGCAGGTGGATGCGCAGCTTGCCGACACGCTGGCGGTATCGCCGGTGGATGGCGTGGTGCTGGTGAAATCCGCCGATGTGGGCGAGATACTCGCGGCAGGTGCGACGGTCGTCACGGTGGGCGATATCGATCATCCGTGGCTACGGGCTTACATCAACGAAACCGATCTGGGCAAGGTGAAGCTGGGGTCGAAGGCTCGCATCACGACGGATTCCTACCCGGGCAAGGTATACGACGGGCGCGTGAGCTTCATCTCCGCCGAGGCGGAGTTCACGCCGAAGCAGATTCAGACCCAGGAAGAGCGCGTGAAGCTGGTGTACCGCATCAAAATCGAAGTCGACAATCCGAAGCACGAGCTGAAGTCGAACATGCCAGCCGACGCCGAGATTGTGCTGGAGTAAATCGGAGCCGCGACATCGAGTCGGAGCCGCGACCATAAGGAGCGGTCAGTGCGGCTGTTATTTGACGAGTCCTTTAGCGAGAGTCTCAAAAAGCCGAAGCCCATGCAGCCCATCATCGAAACCACCGGCCTCACGCGACGCTTCGGCGAGCTGACGGCGGTGGACCATCTGGATCTGTCGGTGGCCCAGGGCGAGATCTTCGGCCTGGTGGGACCGGATGGCGCAGGCAAAACCACCACGCTGCGCCTGCTCTGTGGGCTGCTCGATCCCACCGAAGGCAGCGCGCGCGTTGCGGGCTATGACGCAGCGCACCAATCGCAGTCGGTGAAGGACCACATCGGTTACATGGCGCAGCGGTTCGGGCTGTACCAGGACCTGAGCGTTCAGGAGAACATGGATTTCTATGCCGACTTGTTCGGCATCGTCGGCGCGGAGCGGGCCACGCTGAGCGCCAACCTGCTGCGCATGACGCGCATGGAGCCATTTCGCGAGCGGCAGGCGGGCAAGCTTTCCGGCGGCATGAAACAGAAGCTGGCGCTCATGTGCACCCTGCTGCACCGCCCGCAAATCCTGTTTCTGGATGAGCCGACCAACGGTGTGGACCCGCTCTCCCGGCGGGATTTCTGGGCCATCCTCTACCAGTTGCTGAAGGACGGCATCACGATTCTGATGACCACCGCGTATCTGGATGAAGCCGAGCGCTGCAATCGGGTTGGCCTGATGTACAAGGGGCGGCTGATCCGCTGTGACACGCCGGAAGCGCTGAAGCGCCAGGCCGGTAAGGATACTCTCGAAGGCGTGTTCGTGGATGGTGTGCACGCCGCCGAGGCGCTGGAGGCCAAATGAGCGTGTGGGCGCGCGACCTGGTGAAGAAGTTCGGCGATTTCGTGGCCGTGGATCATGTGACGCTCGAGGTGGAGCGGGGCGAGATCTTCGGTTTCCTGGGGCCGAACGGGGCGGGGAAGTCCACCACCATCAGAATCCTCTGCGGCCTGATCACGCCCACCTCCGGGATGGCGCTGGTCAACGGTATCGACGTCGCCAAGGATCCCGAAGAGGTGCGGCGCAACCTGGGCTATATGTCGCAGAAGTTTTCGCTCTACGACGATCTGACGGTGGAGCAGAACATCGACTTTTTCGCGGGCCTGTACGGGGTGCCGCGCGACCGGCGCAACCAGCGCAAGGATTACGTGCTGGAGATGGCGCGGCTCACCGAACGGCGTTCCGCGCTGACCGGCTCGCTCTCGGGCGGCTGGAAGCAGCGGCTGGCGCTCGGCTGCGCCATCCTGCACGATCCGCCGATTCTGTTTCTGGACGAGCCGACATCCGGCGTCGACCCGATCGTGCGCGGCGTGTTCTGGGATCTCATTCGCGGCCTCTCGAGCACCGGCCACACCATCATCGTCAGCACCCACTACATGGATGAGGCCGAAAACTGCCACCGGTTGGCGCTGATGCACCGCGGCAAGGTGATCGCGCTGGGCGCGCCGGCCGAATTGCGGCACCAGGCGAGCGCACACAGCCTGCTGCGCCTCGACAGCTCGCAACCTCTCGAGACCATGCGCGCCCTGGAGGGTCTGCCTGGCGTGTTGGATGCGGCGGTTTTCGGCGGCGGGCTGCACGTGACGGTGGACGATCCGGAATCGACCGCCGAACGCATCCGCGTGAAACTCGCGAGCGTGGGCATCGAGGTTCGGCGCCTGGAGAAGATTCTGCCTTCGCTCGAAGACGTGTTCGTGTCGATGATCGAAGGCGACGAGCGGAGGGCTGCGTGAGCTACCGGCGCATCAGGGCGGTGTTCGTCAAGGAGTTGCACCACATCACGCGCGACAGCCGCAGCCTGCTGCTGGCGCTGGCCATGCCGGTGATGATGCTGCTGCTGTATGGTTACGCGCTGAGCCTGGACGTGGATCACATTCCCACCCTGGTGTACGATCAGGATGGCACATCCGCCAGCCGCGACCTGGTCCGGCAGTTCCAGGGTTCGCGCTTTTTCGACATCAAGGGATTCGCCACCGGTTACCCGCAGATTGAACGCGGTATCAATTTCAGCAGAATCCTGATGGGCATCGTGATTCCGCGCGATTTCGGACACGACCTGGAATCCGGACGCACCGCCGAAGTGCAGTTGTTGGTGGATGGCAGCGACTCGAACACTTCCTCGATCGCCATGGGCTACGCCGAGAGTGTCGTGCAGATGTACTCCGCCCGCGTGCACGTTCGCAACCTGGCGCCGCCTCCGCCGCCGGTGATCGACGCTCGCATGCGGGTCTGGTACAACAGCTCGCTCGAAAGCAGGAACTACGTGGTGCCGGGGCTGATCGCCGTGATTCTGATGATCCTGGCGGGGCAGTTGACTTCCCTGACGATCGCTCGCGAGTGGGAATTGGGGACCATGGAGCAGCTTCTTTCCACGCCGCTGCGGCCGTCGGAGATGCTGCTGGGCAAGATGGGCGCCTATTTTGTGGTTGGCCTGGTGGATTCGTTGATCGCACTGATCGTGGGCGTGACGGTTTTCGCTGTGCCGTTCCGCGGCAGCATTCTCCTGCTCACGCTTTCCACCTGCCTGTTCCTCTTCGGCGTGCTGTGCTGGGGTATCTTCATTTCGGCGGGATGCCGGACGCAGGTGCAGGCCTATCAGATGGGCATCCTGAGCACCTTCCTGCCCGGCTTTCTGATGTCGGGTTTTGTGTTCTCCATCGACACCATGCCGAAGGTGATCCAGGTGATCAGCGTGGTGGTGCCGGCGCGATATTTTGTGTCGATCCTCAAGTCGCTGTTCCTGAAAGGCGTCGGCATGAGCGTCATCTGGGACCAGATGCTGTTCCTGGCTATCTTCGGCGCATTCGT
>DASWZP010000186.1:0-7507 GCA_036404395.1 Bryobacteraceae bacterium
CGCCTGGAGCGCCATCACCTGCGGCCCACGCTGGCGTCCTTTCTTTTCTGGCGCGGCGTGCCGCTCGACCGCATCTACCTGCGCCCATGGTGGTGGCCGTGGCCAAAGCGCGAACGCACGGTGACGCCCACGGGCGATCGCGTGCTCGAAGGCCGGCCTTGCTCGCCGGAGCGCCGCCGCGTCGCGGTGCTCTCGCCTTACTTCCCTTATCCGCTCGCGCACGGCGGGGCGGTGCGCATCTTCAACCTGCTGCGCGAGGCGGCGCGGGAATTCGATATCGAACTGTTCGCCTTCACCGATGACGATGCCGAGCCGCCGGCCGCCGCTGTCCTCGAGTTCTGCGCGCGCGTGGTCCTGGTTACCAAGCCGCGCTACCGCGAGCCGCGCTGGTCCACGCTGGTGCCGCCCGAGGTCCACGAGTTCCGCTCGCCCGCCATGTTCGGCGCCATTGCGCGCGAGAGCGCCACCTTCGGCTTCGAGGCGCTCCAGGTCGAATATACGCAGCTCGCCCGCTACGGCGGCGACGCCCTGGTGGAACACGATGTCACGTTCGATCTGTTTGCGCAAATTGCGCGCCGCGAGCGGACTCTCGCCGCCTGGTGGAACTGGTTTCGCTGGAGCCGCTTCGAAACTCGCGCCGTCCGCGCCGCACGCCGCGCGGTGGTGATGTCGCCCAAGGACGTGGAGATGCTCGGCCGCACGGCGGCGACAGTGGTGATCGAAAACGGAGTCGATCTGGCCCGCTTTGAACCGGCCCCGGAAACGCCCGGCCAGCGCCTGCTGTTCATCGGGTCGTTTCGCCACTTTCCCAACGTCGCTGCGTATCGGTTTTTCACTGAGCGCGTCTGGCCGATGCTGCGCGACAAGTTTCCGCAAATGGAGCTGACCGTGGTCTGCGGCCCCGATCATCTCATTTATTGGCGAGCCTTCGCCGATTCGCCCGAACCCGCCGCGGACCCGCGCATACGCCTGCTGGGATTTGTCGCCGACGTCCGACCGCTCTATCGCGAAGCCAATCTTGTCATCGTGCCCACCACCGTTTCGGCCGGCACCAACGTGAAGGTTCTCGAAGCCATGGCGATGCAGCGCGCGGTGGTCTCCACCACTTCCGGATGCGCCGGCCTGGGCTTGCTCGATCGCCACAGCGTATGGATCGGCGATACGCCGGAATCTTTCGCGGCTGGCGTCGCCACCCTCATCGCTGACCCAGCCCGCCGCGCGCAAATCGCCGATGCCGCCTTCTGGCACGCCAACCGCAATTTCGACTGGGAGGCTATTGGCGAAAAGCAGCGCGCCTTGCTGCGGGAGTTACTGAAGTGAGCCTCTTGCGCTAGACTGGTTCCCACGGCGGCTCCCGCATGACACCCAAACAGCAGCTCAATTCATTCATCGACAAATTCACGCCGGACGTGGCGGCGAAAGCGCGCTTGGCATGCGCCTGGATGCGCCGCGAGTTCCCTGGTGCGACGGTGCTGGTCTACGACAACTACAATGCGCTCGCCATCGGCTTCGGGCCGAGCGAAAGGTCGTCGGAGGCGGTGTTCTCGCTCGCCGTGTTCCCGCGGTGGGTGAGTCTGTTTTTCCTGCGCGGCGCCACAATTCCCGATCCACATCGGCGGCTGACGGGCGGAGGCAGGCAGGCTCGTCATATCAAGCTCGATCCGCTCGATCTCCTGCGCGACCCGCAAGTGCTGGCGTTGATGGATGCCGAAGCGGCGCGCCTCGGGCTCATCCCAAGTTCCGGCCGTGGCAAGATTGTCATCAAGTCGATTTCCGCTAAGCAGCGCCCGCGGCGCCCGCCCACGGTCCGTAAGTCGAAGTGAACCTGCCAGTAATTTGGGCGGCGCTAACTAAGGCGTTCGCCCGTGGGGCCGCTTGGTCAGACCGCTGGCCGATTGCCAATCTGCCAGCGCGGCGGCGGCCGACCGCCGCGCAGGGTGCCATCCCGCCCCACACGCCAGGAACTTCCTATTCCACCGCGGCCCCCGCCTTGCGGAACGCTTCCTCGACGGCTTCTTTCTCCCAAGCGCAGCTCACGAACAGCTCTTGCCGCGCGCCCGCGCTGAGCGCGATCGCTTTCCATCCGTTTTGCGTCGGTACGGTCACCCGCACGCGAACCTTGCCCCTGGCATCGCGCACCGGCCGGATCACGCCCGGAATCACCGAGCGGATTTCCGGGTTCGCCCGGAGCAGTTCTTCGAGCACGGCGCGCACGCCGTCGATGATGCTGTGCTCGACCTTGAGGCGGTCGTGGGCGGTCCTCAAGCGCATTGTGGCCCTGCCAGGAAACAGCCAGTCCGAACCCGGGCGACCGACGTGGCGTACGCACTCGTGCGTGCCGTGTCGAAACTCATTTCGACACCTGCTCTTGGCCGAGCAACCGGGCGTCGGCAAAAGTGCCGACGCGGCACGCACGAGTGCGTGCGCCACATCGGAATCGCGCGGTCATAGCAGTCATGCCCATCCCTCGCCGCCGCGGAGGGGCACGAAGCGGCAGAGCGTCGATACACGGGAGTCGATATGGCCGTCTTGCTGGCTCACCACGCGGAGCTCCTGGTCTTCGAACTCGCCGACCGGAATCACCAGCCGGCCCGGGTCTCGCAATTGCTCGAGCAACGCGGGCGGCACGCCGGGCGCGCCGGCCGCGACCGTTATGGCGTCGTATGGCGCCAGCGGCGCATATCCCAGCGACCCATCGGCCGCAATCACTTCGATGTTGCCATCGCGGCCGGTGCGCCGCAGGTTGTGGCGCGCCATTTCGGCCAGCTCCGGAATCAGCTCGAGCGAAACCACGCGTCTCGCAAGCGCTCCCAACACCGCCGCCGCGTAACCGCAACCGGCGCCCACTTCGAGCACCGTCTCGGTGCCATCCAGCTCGAGTTCCGCCGCCATCAGCGCCGTCATGTAAGGTTGCGAAATCGTCTGGCCGTGGCCGATGGTTACCGGCTCATCGCCGTACGCCGCGATCCGCGATTCCAGCGGCACGAATTCCTCGCGCGGAATCTCGCCCATCGCCCGAAGCACACGCGCATCGTGGATGCCGCGCCGCCGCAGTTGCTTCTCCACCATCCCCTGCCGCTCGCCGGCCCAATTTGGGATCACACTTCCGCCTCAACCTTATAATAGCGATGATGGCTCATCAGATCACGCTGATTCCGGGCGATGGCATTGGGCCCGAAGTGGCGGATGCGGCCGCGCGCGCCGTGGAGGCGACCGGCGCCGCAGTCGAATGGGAACGCGTGGATGCCGGAGCGCGGGCGCTGGCCGAGCAAGGCCAGTTGCTGCCCGACGATGTTTTCGCTTCGCTCGAGATGACGCGGGTCGGGCTCAAGGGCCCCACCACCACGCCCATCGGTGGCGGCCACCAAAGCATCAACGTCGTCCTGCGCAAGAAACTCGGGCTCTACGTGAACTTCCGCCCGGTCATCACGCTGCCCGGCCTCAAGACACGATTCGACGATCTCGCGCTCGACATCGCCATTTTCCGCGAGAACACTGAGGATCTTTACGCCGGCCTGGAGCACGAGGTAGTTCCGGGCGTGGTGGAGAGTCTCAAGATCATCACCGAAAACGCTTCTTTGCGGATTGCGCGCGCGGCGTTCCAATTCGCCCGCCGCGAAAGCCGCAAGAAGGTCACCGCCATCCACAAGGCCAACATCATGAAGCTGAGCGACGGCCTGTTCCTGAAATGTTGCCGCCAGACCGCCGCGCAGTTCCCCGAAATCGCGTACGACGAGCTGATCGTGGACAACGCCTGCATGCAGCTCGTGATGCGCCCGCAGGTTTTCGACGTGCTGGTGCTGCCGAATCTGTATGGCGACATTGTTTCCGATCTGGCCGCGGGCCTGGTGGGCGGCCTCGGCATCGTACCCGGCGCCAACATGGGCGATCACCACGCCATCTTCGAGGCCGTCCACGGCACCGCCCCCGATATCGCCGGGAAGGGACTGGCGAATCCCACGGCACTGATGCAATCCGCGGTGCTGATGCTCGCCCACATCGGCGAGCGCGACGCAGCCAGGCGTCTCAAGAGCGCCGTCGCCCAAGTTTACGCGGAGGGCAAACATCTCACCGGCGACGTCGGCGGCCGCGCCGGAACCGCCGAGTTCACCGACGCCGTAGTGAGCCACATTGGCGGCCAAGAATCTTAGCCACGGATAAACACAGATGAACACAGATAAGCCCGAAATTCCGAAGTTGGACGCCTTGTCTCAGGGGTCGGCTTGAGCCGTGCCGCCGACAGCGCTTCCTGAGCGCTTTAGTTAGCCCCTGTCTGCCGCCCAAGGGCTAAAGCCCATCAGGTTCATCCCGTTTCGGCACGGCTGAAGCCGTGCCCTGATACACGACCTGTCGCTTCATGGTGCTCCGCAATGGGAATGTGACTTCGCCGAGGTTAACTTCGAATCCAGGATAGGTTCTTTAAGTTTTATCTGTGTTTATCCGCGGCTGAAGATGACTGAGTCCAGGAATTGCCGGACCATGGCCAGATACTCGTCGAACCGCAAAAACATGGTGCCGTGGCCACCATTGTGGAAGGTACGGACTTCGGCCTTGGGATAAGTCTGTCGCAGAGCCCGCCGGAGGCGCGGGCCGAGCACATCCGTATCGGATTCGGCGATCAATATCTTTCCGGGCCAGTTCTCGAGATCCTGAGGCATGAAGTGAAACCGCCGGTAGTAATCATGCTGGATGCGGAGATTCGACAAGAGATCGGCCTTGGTGAGTTTCGATGCGAGCAACTCATCGAGATACGCGATCCAGAATGTCGTGGCTTCACCGGTTGGGTCAACTACCTTGACTAAAGGTTTGCGTAAGAGACTGGTTGTTACCGACCACGGTGTTGCGCGAAAGATCAGTTCGAGAAGCCGCTTTGCCGGCGCCAGATGCCGGATCGGAACGCTTGTATTAGACAGAATGAGCGCATTAATCCGGTTCGAATGGCGCCGCACACAGACCTGAGCGACAGAGCCTCCGAATGAGGCGCCGAGGATCGCCGCCTGGTCGATCTTTTCGGCATCCAGAATGGCGCACAGGCCGTCCGCCAGCTCCTCGATGGAAGATACGCACGGATAGGCTGGATAGACTACGCGGTGCGTGTCACTGATGGTTAGCGCGAACTCGAAACCTAAGTCATTGACTAACTCGCCGCCGGGGATCGCTAACAGCGTCCGCGCCGCCGTGCCCAACACACGGTATCGCCATTCCGCCGTCCCCAGCCGGAGAGACTTCTCCGGAAAGCGACGGAAGGCCTGCAACGCGGCCGATTTCGCCGACGATCCGGCATCGAGGGTTACCGTGAGACTGTCTTCGTGATCCGCCATCTGATTGGCCTCCGCGCGAGTTTGCAAGCTGTGGTGGTGGGACAAGGCCGAAAAACCGCGTCGAAGCTGCGAAATCACGGCAAGTCACCGGCGGCAAGACCGCCGGCGTTACCGTGGCACGACAGGCCACAAAAGGCGATGGCCTATCCCACCAGCTCTATTTCGCCGCTGCGATCGAGCTGACCTGAATGGTCTTGGCTTTCGCGTCCAGGGTGCCTTTCACGGTCACCTTCTTAGCGGCGAATTGGGCGGCGCCTTTCTGATCGCTCAGGACGTAAGTTTCCTTGCCGTCCCACAACGCGTACTTGGCTCCGCCGCGGACGCACTCGATCACGCACTTCTCGTCCGACCCCATGTTCATGGCCTTATGATTGCCGCCGCACATGTCGTCGGTGACGGTGCCGGTAAACGCTTGATCGGCGGCCAGCATCAACGCCGCCGAAGCGAATATCATCACGATGATCTTCTTCATGGATTCTTACCCTTCTTCCTTTCGATCTCTGGTATGGCAATTCGAAACTCGACCTCTTGCCGCTCTCACCGGGCCACAATGGAGACGACGTGAACCTCCATGGTTTTCGCGTCCAGCGTGGCCAGCACTCTTACTTTCCTACCGGCCCACGGCTCGGCCGCTTTCTGGTCGCTCAACACGTAGGCGTTCCTGCCGTCCCACATGACGTACTTGGCCCCATTTCGCACGCAACTCCGGACGCAAAGTTCGTCAGCGCCGGTCCTCATGTTCTTGTGGCCGGCGGCGCAGAAGCTGTCTGTAATCGTCGCGTCCAGCAGCCCTTCGTTGGCGGTCGCCAGGGGCGCCGCCGCAGCGAGGATCATCACGAGGATCCTCATCATGGAGGGATTCTTCATGGAATTCTCCCGCCCTTTCTTTCGATCTGAAACTACACGCTCGCTATACGTAACTTCCGTGTCAGGTTGCCGCAATCCGACACTAACACCTTGCGCGCACCCTGGTGGCCCGCGGCTGAAATTCGTTAACAAAAACCCATGGGGCTATCGCCCCATTGCAGGGCCTAAAGGCCATGTTTAGTAGATCCGGTGACGGCACGGCTGAAGCCGTGCCCTGATACAAGCTCCGGAACCATGTTGTGAGCTTGTGGGACGGGATACTAACACACTGACCCCACAATTCGGTGCCGTTGGGAAACCGCTCCCTGACGGTCGCGGCTCTGATCGGGGCCGCGACCAGAGGGATCGGTGCGCTGTGTAGAGTGCGACATCATACGGTCGAAGACCTAGTGGCCCGTCGGCCAATCGGGCGTAGTGATTACCTGGGACGGAATTCTCCCGTTCTTCGTTTCTACCTGTAGCCACAGCCGGTTGTAGTTGGCTTCGGTGATGGGTTGTTGCAATTCGAAATTGAAATCCTTGCGCCCGCCGTAGTGCGCCGGCGCGCGTTCGAAGGTGGTGATGGTCAACTGAAACGGCCCGGAACTGCTGATGCCGGCGATATCGGTATACCGCCAGGTGCGCGACTCGTCCGAAGCCTGAGTGCGATATGCGATTGTCTCCGCAGTCAGTTCGAGCGTCCCTAGCGAACCCGCGCGCCCCACATGCTTCACCAGCAGCGACCACACCGCGCCGGCCGCCGGTTGCACCAGCTCGGCCACCAGCCGCTGGTCCATGCGATCTTTGAGCAACGCGTACAGCTCGGCCGCCGGAACCGCGCCGCTGAATTCGTAGCGGCGTTCCGTTTCGGGCAGCTTGCCGTTTTCGTAACTCACCACCACGATGCGGTCCGGCGCCAGCTCGAGTTGGCGGATCTGGTCGAGTTTCCACTGCCACGCGTGGCCCTTCGGTCCCTTGAAACCAACGCCCGTTTCGGTGACATCGAGCGTCCCCTCGCAGCCGCCGCGCAGGTGCCGGTGCCGCATGGGAAACTGCGCCGCCGCCGCGGCCAGTGTCCACGCCAGAATCAAACCGCCTGTCTTTTTACCGATCGCCATTTCCAAACCTCGTAAATTGCCGGATACACTACCAGCTCTAATAGGAACGATGTAAATATGCCGCCGATCATGGGCGCCGCGATGCGCTTCATCACGTCCGCGCCGGTGCCGTGCGACCACATGATGGGCGCGAGGCCGACGAACATGGTGGCCACGGTCATGAATTTCGGCCGGATGCGCTTGGCCGCCCCGTGAACGATGGCCTCGCGCAAGTCGGCGTGG
>DASWZP010000187.1:0-5966 GCA_036404395.1 Bryobacteraceae bacterium
CTCTTCTTTGCCCAATATGACGACGGGACGCAGCGCTTGCGCTACGTCAACTGCGGCCATCTCTCGGCGCTTCTCCTGCGGTGCGACAACACTCTGGAACGGCTCCCTTCCACGGCCACGGTCCTGGGACTCTTCGAGCAATGGGACTGCCTGATCGAGGAGGCGCAGCTCTTTGCCGGGGATATGCTGGCGCTCTATACCGACGGCGTAACCGAGGCGCTGAATGATGGAGGCGAAGAATTCGGAGAACAGCGCTTGATCGAGGCGTTGCTGCGCCACCGCGAACTGTCTTCGCAGGCCATGCTGGGGTCGATCGTCGATGAGGTACGGCAGTTCAGCCCGCGCGAACAGCACGACGACATCACCCTGATCGTGGCCAAAGTGCGTGGCGCAGGCTGTCTAGCCCGATGAGCCGCCCGTACGAAGCTCCGGCCGCGGGGCCCGACTCCCGCGGTGGCCGGAGCTTTCCGACGAGGAGAAGGAAAAGCTTCTGAGCCCGTCTAAACGGTAAGACGCGGGCGGAGGGAATCCGGTTATAGCCAGTATTGCCACTGGCCGGCGGCGACCACGTAAATTCCCAGCGCCAGATTGGTCACGGCGTGCGCCAAAACGCAGTCGCCGAGCGACTTGGTACGCACCAGCCACCAGTTGAAGACCACACCCGCCACCAGGCCCACTTCCCAATACGGGCCATGCTCGGAAGCGAACATCAGCGCCACCAGCCAGAATGAGCCGGCCCGGTAGGTTCCCAACGGCACCTTCTGCCAGTCGCGTTCCAGCAGCCAGCGCATCAGCCAGCCGCGCCAGAACAGCTCCTCGACCACCGGAACCACCAGCGCGGAGCCGGCGATCCGCACCGCCAAAAACCAGAAGCTGCGCCGTAGCTCGTCCGGCAGCGAGCTTGCCGCGACGTGGGTCAGCGAATTTTCAAAGAGCCAGTGATGCCGGTAATGGAAGAGAATGTCGGGCGCCACCCAGACCGCGAACACCAGCAACCCGACGCCGATGCTGGCGGCCGGCAGCGCGAAATGGAATCTGAGCAGCGGGCGCGAAAACGCGGCGAGGGTCGCCAAGGCCGCTGCCAGACGGAGCGGATAGGCCCATAAGGGGTTGAGACCCAAAACCTGCTCCAGCGCCAACAGGGCCACGAAAACCAGGAAAGGCGCGATGTAGGCCGCGGTGGCACGGCCTCGGGTTTCGAACTCGGGCTGGGTGGGCAAGGACCTTCTCATTCTAATCGTCTACTGCCAGGAAAACTCGATGAAAATGCGAATCCGGCACAACGGGTACTGGAGGTACCTTCGATTTAGTTAGGAAAGGAGTTGGCAGGCGGAAGCGCCTGCTCGGCCCGCACAGGCGGCAAGACCGCCGGCGTTACCTGGGAGTCCGGTGCTTACCGGCGGCGCGCAGCCGGTGCGGGGGGGCGGGCGTTGACGACGGGGACCAGCATGTTGCGCTCGTCGGACTCGAAGGGGTGCGCCGTGCGCGCCACCAGCTCGCGGTTTAGGGTGGCGACGAATTCCTGGATCTGGGCGTGCATTTGCCCCATCTTTTCGCGCATGTTGAGAATGATGTCGACGCCCGCCAGGTTGACGCCCAGGTCGCGCGTCAGGTGGAGGATGACCTCCAGGCGCTCCAGATCCTCGCCGGTATAGAGCCGCGTGTTGCCTTCGCTGCGCGAGGGCTTGAGCAGGCCTTCACGCTCATAGAGGCGCAGCGTCTGCGGATGGATGGCATATTGCTCCGCCACCGCGGAGATCATGTAGGCCGCTTTGGATTTTTTCGCCATGCGCTAGACCTTGCTCCACAGCTCGGCGCGGGGATTCTCGTCGTGGTGCAGGTCCCGCAACTGGCCGAGCAGCTCGCGGGTCCGTTCGTCGCGCGGATCGGGCGCTTCCACGGCTACTTCCACGATCTGGTCGCCGCGCTCTCCCGAGCGCGAACCCTGCACGCCCTTTTCGCGCAGGCGGAAGCGCTGTCCGTTCCGGGTGCCGTGGGGAATCTTGAGCAGGGTGCGGCCATCGATGGTGGGCACCTCGATTTTGGCGCCCAGCGCGGCCTCCCACACGGCCACCGGCACTTTGATTTCGATGTTGTCGCCCTCGCGGTGAAAGAAGGGATGCTCTTCCACTTTGGTGGTGATGTAAAGATCGCCCGCCGCCGCGCCCCTGGTTCCGGCGTTGCCCTTGCCCGGTACGCGCAGGCGGGATCCGTTGCGCGCGCCCGGCGGAATGCGGACGTCCACCAGCTCCGTGCGCGTGACACGCCCATCCCCGCCGCAGGTGGGACAGGAGTTGCGCAAGCGTCCGCTGCCGTTGCAGCGCGGGCAGGTGAGATTGAAGCGCATGGCGCCCGCCATCTGGCTGACGTTGCCGGTGCCCTTGCACTGCGGGCAGTTCACCTCGCCCGCGCCGGCAGTGCCCGAACCGTGGCAGGTGCCGCAGATGTCATAACGCGTGATGCTGAGCCGCGTCTGCGTCCCCTTGATGGCCTGCCAGAAATCGATGTCCATCACGTATTCGAGGTCGCCGCCCTTTTCCGCCTCCGGCTCGTGCGCGGCGCCGTGGCCGGAAAAGAACTGGGAGAAGATGTCTCGAAAGCCGCCGCCCGTTTCGGTGCGCCGCCCGCCGGCGCCAGCGCCCGCACCGCCGGCAAAATCGGAAAAATCGAAGCCGGAGAAATCCATATTGGGCGTGGGACCGGCTCCCGCCGCGCCCCCCGGCCCGGCGCCGGCGAATCCGCTTTCGGAGTAGAAGCCGTACTGGTCGTACATCTTGCGCTTCTTGGGGTCGCCCAGCACGTCGTAGGCTTCCTGAACGTTCTTGAAACGGTCCTCGGCGGCTTTGTCTCCGGGGTTCAGATCCGGATGGTGCTTGCGCGCCAGCTTGCGGTAAGCCTTGCGGAGTTCCTCCACCGAGGCCGTCCGCGGTACGCCCAGCGTTTCGTAATATTCGTGCTTGGGAGGAGACATAGAGTGCCGGGACCCGTTAGGTAATTACCACTCCAACCGACCGCTCCCTGACCGCGAGCGGCCTTGAAATTGCCACTCCAACCGCTCCCTGACGGCGAGTGGCTTTGATAGGCGTGGGCCGGACGCGCCCAATCGAGTGGCTCGTCGCCCGGCCCACTAGCCGCTTACTTCTGTTTGTCGTCGACGTCGACGAACTCGGCGTCCACCACGTTGTCTTTGCCTTTGCCCGCGTCTTTACCGCCCGGCCCGCCGCCGGGAGCTGCGCCCGCGCCATCGCCGCCCGGAGCCGCTCCGGCGCCTGGCTGCGAGGAAGCCTTGTACATGGCCTCGGCCAGCTTGTGACTGGCGGTGGTCAGCCGGTCGGTCGCGGAGTTGATGCGATCCGGGTCGTTTTCGGCCATCGCCTTCTTGGTCTCTTCGAGCGCCGCATCGATCTCCTTGGCTTCCGCGTCGCCGATTTTGGAGCGGTGATCCTTCAGCGTTTTCTCGACGTTGTAGACCATCGCATCGGCGCGATTGCGCGCCTCGATGGTGTCGCGCTGCTTACGGTCGTCGGCCGCGTGCGATTCGGCGTCCCGCGCCATCTTCTCCACTTCGTCCTTGGCCAGGCCGGAAGAGGAAGTGATGGTGATCTTCTGCTCGTTGTTGGTGGCCCGGTCCTTGGCGGTGACGTTGAGGATGCCGTTGGCATCGATATCGAAAGTCACTTCAATCTGCGGCAGGCCGCGGGGCGCCGGCGGAATGTTGCCCAACTGGAACACCCCCAGCAGCCGGTTGTCATGCGCCATGGCGCGCTCGCCCTGGTAGACCTTGATCTCGACCGAGGACTGGTTGTCGCTGGCCGTGGAGAACACGTCGGTCTTGCGCGTGGGGATGGTAGTGTTGCGCTCGATCAGCTTGGTGAACACGCCGCCCATGGTTTCGATGCCGAGCGAGAGCGGGGTCACATCCAGCAGCAGCACGTCTTTCACTTCGCCCGCCAGCACACCGCCTTGCACGGCGGCGCCCACGGCGACCACTTCATCGGGGTTGACGCCCTTGTGGGGCTCCCTGCCGAACAGGTCGCGCACCAGTTGCTGGATGCGCGGCATGCGCGTCTGGCCGCCTACCATCACCACTTCATTGATCTGCGACGGCGTGACGCCGGCATCGGCCAGCGCCTGTTTGCACGGCCCGGCCGAGCGCTGCACGATGTCTTCCACCATCTGCTCGAAACGCGCCCGCGTCAGCTTCATCTGCAGATGTTTCGGACCGGAGGCGTCGGCGGTGATGAAGGGCAGATTGATTTCGCTCTCGAGCAGCGTCGACAGCTCCATCTTGGCCTTTTCCGAGGCTTCCTTGAGGCGTTGCAGAGCCATCTGGTCGCGCGAAAGATCGATGCCGTTTTCCTTCTTGAACTCGCCGACGATCCAGTCGATGATCCGCTGGTCGATGTTGTCGCCGCCCAGGTGGGTATCGCCGTTGGTGGATTTCACTTCCACCACGCCCTCGCCCACTTCGAGGATCGAGATGTCGAAGGTGCCGCCGCCGAAATCGTAAACGGCGATCGTCTCGTTCTTCTTCTTGTCCAGCCCGTAAGCCAGCGCCGCCGCGGTCGGCTCATTGATGATGCGCATGACCTCGAGGCCTGCGATCTTGCCGGCGTCCTTGGTGGCTTGCCGCTGCGCGTCGTTGAAGTACGCGGGCACCGTGATCACCGCCTGCGTGATCTTCTCGCCCAGGTACGATTCGGCCGCTTCCTTCAGCTTGGTCAGAATCATCGCCGAGATTTCCGGCGGCGAGTATTTCTTGCCGCTGATATCCACGCGCGCGTCGCCGTTGTCGCCGCGCACAACTTTGTAGGGGACCATCTTCATTTCTTCGCTGACTTCGTCGAAGCGGCGCCCCATGAACCGCTTGATCGAAAAAACCGTGTTCTCCGGATTGGTGATTGCCTGGCGCTTCGCCACCTGGCCCACCAGCCGCTCACCGCTCTTGGTGAATGCCACCACCGAAGGCGTGGTGCGCGTGCCTTCCTGGTTGGCGATGACGGTGGGTTGGCCGGCCTCAATCACTGACACCACGGAGTTGGTCGTGCCAAGATCAATACCGATGATTTTGCCCATACTTCTGCTGAACCTCCCTCGCTCGAGTCAATCTTGCTTTGTTTTTGAACAATGGCGTTTGGCCGCTGAAAGGTGCGGTCTTTTAGTCCAAACCTATTATCAAACCTTAGCGTGATATTGTCAAGTTTTAATTGAGTGCTTACCGCTCAAGTAGACATGCCCGTCTTGATCCGCTCCAGCAGGGCTTCCACCAACGCAGAGTGGCCCTCTAAAGGAGGCGTGGCACGGATCTTCACATGCCCGAATCTATCAGCTATCTGACTGATAATACGAGGTAAATCCCGCTCAAGATGGATGCCAAGGGTGAGGAAATACGGAACTACCAGGATGTCGCGAACGCCGCGCGCCACCAGCGCTTCCACGGCGCCTTCCAGGCTGGGCTCGCCCAACTCTAGAAATGCCGATTCCACGGCTTCGAACCGCCCGGCTGCGGCGAGTTGGCGGGCGACGGCGCGCACCGCCTCATTAGCCGGTTCCAGGCGTGAGCCGTGGGCGAAAACGATGATTCCGGTGGTCAAGTTCCGTGAATGTACGCCTGCATATGATGCAGCTCTTCGGTCTTTTGCATCAGCTCATGATGGATCACATCGCGCATGGAGAGAAACCCCGCCACCACGCCGCCGCGCATCACCGGCAGGTGGCGGCAGCCGTGCGATTCCATGGCCGCCATGGCCTGCTCCATCGAGGCCGAATCTTCAATGGTCGCCACGTTGGTAGTCATCACCTGGTGCACCGCGGTTCGTTCCGGGTCGCGGCCTTCCAGCACCACGCGCCGCATCAGGTCGCGCTCACTGAAGACGCCGCGCAGCTCGCCGCCGCCCATAACCATAATGGCGCCAAGGTTCAGTTCGGCCATCCGCCGAACCACCGCAGCTACGGAGTCGCCCTCT
>DASWZP010000188.1:0-2585 GCA_036404395.1 Bryobacteraceae bacterium
CACCGCCGGCGTGGGACGCGTGACGGCGCGCGTGCTCGTCCAGCCGGCGGCGAACTTGAAAATCGGCACCGCCATTCTGCGCTCCACTTTGGACCAGAACGGCGGCAACCTGGAGCAGACCCTGGCCTCCTACAACGCCGGGCCCAACCGCGTGGCCGAATGGCTGACGTGGAACACCTACCGCGAGCCGGCCGAGTTCGTCGAATCCATCCCGTACTTCGAAACCCGCGAATACGTGCAAGCCGTCCTCCGCAACGCTGAGATGTATCGAAGGCTATACCGGTAGCGCCGTGGCGCAGGTTGTCAAACCTGCTGAGCCGAGAGTCATCTCGGCTTTTCCTTGGCCACTATGGTACGTGGAAGGCATCGGACTCCAATGCCAGCGGCTTCAGGCGTTGGCAGTACGGAAAAAGCGCCTTGAGGATCTCTTCAGGACTGGATCGGCGAGGTGCTATCTATTTCTTCGTGGCTGAGAGGATCCAAGACCTACCTGGCGTCTCGTGCCGGATGAAATGAATAACGAGCGCGACTCCACAGCCTAAAACAACGGCCGCCGGAAGGAAATACAGTAACGCAGGTATGCCGCTCAGAAATATCAGCATACAGCCGACCGTGAACAGGGCTCCTGCGATGCCTCCGCCAACCGGTATCTTCGATACGTTGATTTGCGGAGCTGGGGTGCTTTCTCGCATGCTGCACCTCCTGGTACCAGGCTATCACCGATTTACGCCAGCCTTTTGGCAAATGGCGTGCGGTAAAATATGACTATTGTGAGCGAAAACGGGACCGAGAAGCTCAAGTCTGCCGCGGCGGCTTCGGTTGGCGCCGGTGTTGGCGGCGCCGGCGGCGCCACCGCCGGAGTTCTGGAACTCGCCGCTCAGGGCGGCGTGACCGCCCTATCGGCGAGTGCGGTCATCGCGGCTGGAGCGATCGCCGGCGGGCTCTTGAGTTTTCTGGGTTTCAAGCTTTACCGCCAACTCACGAAACCGAAGAGCTGAACCGGAACCAGCTTCCCTCTCAAGCCGCAATCTGCACGCGTTTCGCGCCGCGGAACGCCGCTAAAATGCGCTTCCCACGCCGCCCAGGGCCACGCTTACAATGGAGGATTCGCGCTGGGACCTAAACGATGACTCCGAATCCTTTGATTGGCGTGGTGTTTCACTGGCTGGGCGGGTTGGCGTCCGGCAGTTTCTACGTTCCCTTCCGGGCCGTGCGGAAATGGAGCTGGGAAACGTATTGGCTGGTTGGTGGAGTTTTCAGTTGGATCATTGTGCCGTGGGTGCTCGGTTCCACCATCTCGACCGACCTGTTTGGCGTGCTGCACGAAACGCAATGGAACACCATCTGGTGGGTTTACTTTTTCGGCGTGTTGTGGGGATTCGGCGGGCTGACCTTCGGGCTGACCATGCGCTACCTCGGCATGTCGCTGGGGATGGCGATGGTGCTGGGCTACTGCGCGGCCTTCGGCACGCTGGTGCCGCCCATCTATCACGGCACGTTCTTCACCAATGTGCTGCCGACGCACTCGGGCCAGGTGATCGTGCTCGGCATCGCGATTTGCATGGCGGGCATCGCGTTCGCGGGCAAGGCCGGCATGTCGAAGGAAAAGGAGATGTCGGCGGAGCAAAAGACCGCCGTCATCCGCGAGTTCAACCTGAAGAAGGGCGTCATCGTGGCCACGTTTTCCGGTGTGATGAGCGCCTGTTTCTCGTTCGGGCTGGACGCCGGCGCGCCCATCAAAGCGCTGGCGCTCCAGCACGGCACCTCGACGCTCTGGCAGGGGCTGCCGGTGCTCACCGTGCTGCTGGCCGGCGGGTTCACCACCAATTTCGTATGGTGTTTGATCCTGAACATCAGGAACCATACCGGCTACCAATACTTCAGCGCGGAGATCCGCGACCACCATCCGGCGCGCGGCGAGGAGCGGATTCTCGAGAACGCCATCGACGCGCCCGGCGAGGAGATGGTGGCAGCGCTGCCCGTCCGCAGCGCCGAGCCGGACCGCGCGCCGATGTGGAACAACTATTTCTTCAGCGCGCTGGCCGGCACCACCTGGTATTTCCAGTTCTTCTTTTACACCATGGGTGAAACGCAGATGGGCCGGTACAAATTCTCCAGTTGGACGCTGCACATGGCGAGCATCATCATCTTCAGCAGCCTGTGGGGCATTGCGCTGCACGAATGGCGCGGCGCCAGTGTCCGCACAAAAACATGGCTGGCGGTAAGCCTGCTGGTGCTGGTGTCATCGACCGTGGTGGTCGGCTACGGCAATTACCTGGGCACGCTGCCGGCCAGGTAGCGCCGGCGATCTTGTCGCCGGTGATTTGCCGGGATTCCCGGACCTTCGAGGCGGTTTTTTCGACCCTGTCAAATGTTGCGGTTTGGCGGCGCGTGACAGACCACAAAACCCGATGGTCTGTCCTACCGTTCCTTATAATGGTTACCACGGTGGGGAAATTCTTCGTCCAAAATTTCGGATGCCGGGCCACGCAAGCCGATGGCGCCGCGCTGGAATCGTCGCTGGCGGCGGGAGGGCTCTCGCAAGCCGGTGAGCGCTCGGCGGCCGACCTGGTGGTGCTGAACAC
>DASWZP010000189.1:0-13329 GCA_036404395.1 Bryobacteraceae bacterium
CAGGCCGGCGGCGTAGACGTTGGCGGCTTCGAAGAAGCGGGCGCGGTTCAACGATTCCGGCCAGCGCACGCTGCGGCGCACTTCGGGCCCGAGCAGAAAATGATTCTCGTCCCAGCGGCCTTCAAATACCGTGCCGGGCGCGGCCATCTCGGCAAACGCGGGCGTCGAATCCTCGGGTCGCGCGCCATCCACGGCGCCGCGCGGGCTTTGCTTCCATCCCAACACCAGGCCGCCGCCGCGCGGTTGCAGCGTGGAAGTGCGCAGCAGGTAGACTTTGAAGGCGTCGTTGCCGACGACGGCCGAATCGCCCGCGCTGACGAAACGCATGCGGCTGAAGCCGCTCGCACCGAGCGCCTGTTCTTCCACGCTTTCCGCCGGACGGCGCGGAGGCCGCTCAGCTTTCACTCTGGCGGCGACGTCCTGCAACATGCCATCGCGCCAATTGGCGAACAGCATGCCGGTGCGCAGCGCTCCCTTGATGGCGGCGCCGGGCAGATACGGGCCGGAAGCTCCGGCGGCGAAGGTCGGTATGTGCAGGCTCTCGCCGGCGGCGCGGTTCCAGTACGCCGAATAAGCGGCGTTTTCGAACGGGATGCGGCGGCCGGCGAAATTCTGCGCGAAGCCGCCCCAGGAGGCGAACTCGAGCTTGTCGGCGGTCTTGAGCTGGGCGAGGTAGCTGTCCAGGCGCGGCCCCTTGGCGAGCAGGCGGAAGATGCGCCACTGATCCAGCACGTTGACGTGGTCCTTCCAGACCATGTAATCGATGGGGCTCAGCTTGCGGCCGTCCCCGACCAGCAGCGGCGTCAGACATGTGAGGCGGTATCGCATCAACTCACCTCGGGCAGCGGAACGGAAACCGCGAAGCCGGCGCGGAACACGGGATGCGGGAAACCGCCGGGCGCCACGTCGGGCGCTGCGCCGCGCGGCGCGGCCGGGGCGTAGATCACCGATCCTTCCCCGATCATCCGCAGAGTTTTTTTCAGTTCGCCGGAACCTGAACGACTGTCGATGCGGCCGCCGCGCTCGACCAGCCAGTAATTGCCGCGCGACCAATCCACCGCGTCCTGCCCGGACGGCGCGAATAGTGAGAGCAGCCAATGAGGCTTCGCGCCAGCTTCGAAGATGCCCACTTCTTCCGGCAACACTTCGGGCACGGGTACATCTTCCACGGCCTCTTCGGCAACTTCGACGGGCTCTTCCAATTCGAGCACGCCGACGGCGGACGCGGTCTCGCGCGCCAAGTAGGCGGCCCCGTCAGCGGTGTCGAAGAATGTGCTGCCGTCGGGCGCTTCGGATGGCGCCGGGGCATCGGGCCGGGAGGCAATAGCGTCTGTTCCACTCGATTCACGCACTCCTTCTTCGGGCGCGGGGGGTTGCGGTTCCTGGGGTTGGCAGGCGGAAGCGCCTGCCCCACCATCCTCGTCGGGCGCCTCGGTTGGCGGAGCGGTTTCTACTGGCGTGCCACCGGCCTGTGCCACGGGCGGCAGGATCAACTCCGGCAGCGTCCCTTCGGTGAATTCGGGAGCTTCCGAACGGCCCCAGCCGCGCGAGCGTTCGCCTCCAAAGCCGCTATCGGCAAGCAGGCGGAAGGCGGCCTTTACGGGATCGCCCCAGCGGCTCCATGCGGGCTCGTCGCGAAACGCCGCCACCAGCCACAGGCCGGCGCCGGCGCGAAATTCCAGGCACGCCACGGAATGCCGTTCGCTCGAGCCGCTCATGCGGTCGACGGCCGCGCTCCAGCGCACGGCGGAGCGGAACGGGCCCAAGCGGCCAACCGGAACCAGGCATTCGCTGGGGCCATCCATGCTCCAGGCGTTCTCATCCGGCCGGCCACCGGCCACCAACGCCTGCACCATGGTGAGCGGCACAAAGCGTGCGCTCTTCCAGCGCACGCGCGCGCCCATCAGCGACGGCGATTGCGGCGGCCAGATGGTCCGCGGCGGCACTACGAAGCCGATTTCATCGAGAAAGGGAAAGCACGAGCTGAAGGAAACCGCGGGCTCGCTGCCGCGCGCGGTCGCGTCCAGCCACTCTTCGAACATGCCCAGGCGCGCCATCGCCGCGGTCACCGCGGAGTAGACGGAATCGCTGTGGTAGATCGAATCGACCCGATTGCGGGCGCCCGAATCGGGCCCCACGCGCCACGGCCCGGTGGGCCGCAGCTTGACGACCAGCCCAGGCGTCATGAATCCTCGCGCAGGAAGGCGAAGGCCGAATCGGCGACCGCTGCCTGAATCACTCCCAGGGCGGCGCCCGCCGCGATTTCTTTTTCCGCCGCGCCCTTGGCGTAGTAGCCGCGGCCGCGCCACACCAGGCGCAGTTTGCCGAAGGACACGCGGCCGCTGCCGCGCGAGCCGCCGCCGCCGAGCGCATCGTCTTCGAGCAGCCGCAGGCCTTCCAGCACGCGCAGAAACAGCGGGGCGTCTTCTTCGCAGAGCACGTCCATCACCAGCCGCGTATGGAAGCGCGCGCCGGCGGGCACCCGCTCGATGGTGCGTGGGTTGGCCTGCGAAGTGATGCGGTCGATGGCGTTCTCGTTCTTGACTTCGGTCAGCTCATCGTCCAGGTTCTCGCGCATCTGGGGCGTGATGCTCTCCACGTCGAGCGGCGCGTCGAACACCGCCAGCCGCGCCGGCGTGGCCTGGGCGGTCTCGAGCGTTTCGCCCTGCACCCGCTCCATGCGGCCCGGGCTGCGGCCGAACAGGAGACAGATCTCGTCATCGGCGCGGTCGCTCTGGTGGATGCGGACTTCCTGACCCTTGCGGCGGGACAGGTAGACCAGCTCGGCGGGAACAGCCAGGCCGGAGTTCTGCTCGAGCAGGGAACGAATCTTGCCGCGCAGCGAGCTGCCCGGCACGTACGGCCTGCCGAAGGCGTCTTTGGCCACCGGATTATCGGAGCCGCCGATTTCGAGCGAACCCTTGCCCGCGCCAACGTGCAGGCCGGTTTCGCAGGTCATTTCGGCTTCCAGGATCAGCTTGCCGATGAGTTTCAACTCAGTTTGGGAAGTATGTGCGCTCATGCTTTACTCGTTGTAGGCCACGATGGCCTCGAACAGGTCCTTGAACCGCTCGTAACCCTTGGTGTCGTTCTTCCGCGTCACCTGCAGCAGTAGTTTCTCCAACTGGTCCAGGCTGCGCAGACCGTGGCGCGCGATGGTGTAGGCCAGGCGCGCGCGGAGCATCACGAACTCGTGCTGGCGCCCGCTCTCGGGAGCGCGCACGGCGCGGCGCACCGCTCCATAGAGGCGGCGCAACTGGCTCTTGGTGCCGGAATCCATGTCGCGCATGCGGCTGACGACGGCATGCGCCTGGTTGTCCAGATAAAGACTGTCGTGGATGAGCTTCTCGAGCTCGATTTCGGGCGGGGCTTCGAAACGCCCGCGGTCGGGACCACGGCGGTCGCCGCGATCTCCCCGATCGCCGCGATCGGGGCGCGGCCCGCGGTCGCCCTGCGGCGGGCGCCCTTCGCGCGGTGGGCGCGCCTCCCGTGTCCGCTGCTCGTTCTCTTGTGTCATGTGCTAAACCTCGGTCACCAATCTGGCCCACTCGAGGGCCACCAAGCCGGCCGGCCGCATCTTCACTTCGGCGGACTTCCGGCCGGTCATTTCATTAATCAAATGCGTGCGCAGCTTTTGAAATTCGCGGTCGCGCGTGCCGCTCAGGATGCGGTTGAAGCGGCGCTGGAAACGCCACGTGCGCTGAGTTTCCGCCTGCCCGGGCGGCCCATCGGCATAAGCTTCGTGCCGGTAGAAACTGCGCAACTGATACAGAAACTGCCGCGACATGCGAAAATCGTGAACCAGGCGCGTCACGGTGTCCTTGAGTTCGGCGGCGTCCGCCAGGTGCCGCCATTCGAGGATGCGCCCCAGCAGAAAGATGCAATCCTTGTCGGCCGATTTCGCCAGAGCCAGATTGCGCCCGGCGTCCTCATACACGGCGGCGAGCGGATAGTGGGACTCCGGCGCCAGCGCAATCGCCATCGAAATCGTCTTGCCCTCGGGGCCCGGGTACTCTTTCAAATTCTCTTCCGTGAAACGGTGGAACAAACGCTGCACTTCGCGCGCCAGCGCGATCAGCGCGTCCCACGCCCCGTACACGGCGAAATCGTCGCCGCCGCAATAGAGGATGCTGACCTTGCGCCAGAACTCCGGCATGGAGCACAGCACTTCCAGCTCGCCGGCGAAGAACTGCTTGTAGAGCACCGAAAGCGGCACGTGCTCTTCGATCGAATTGACGCGCCGCAGCCGCAGCCCGAAGTTATCGACATCGCCGCGCAGAACGCCCCAAATGGCGCGCCCCTGCGAACGCCGCGCCAGCGCCTGCACCGGCGCAGCCTGCTTGCCGTCATCGCTGGGCGCCGCGTGGCGCGCCAGGAGGATGGCGTCCGGCGAGAGATTGGCGGTCAAGCTCCAGGTGTGTTTGGCACCCTCGACCAGCACTTTTCCCGGCGACTCGGGCGACCAGCCTGCCTGCGCAGCCTCGCGGACCTTGGCGCCCAACTCCTTGGCGAAGTAGGTATCGGCGGCGGCATTCGGAACCGCCGTGGAGGGCAGGAACGCGCCTTCTCCGATGTCCGCCAGCGGCCGGTTGCGTTGCCGGTCCAGTTCCTCGTTCAGGCGGCGCCGGATCACCGCCCAATCGCCCAGATTGTCGGTCACGCCCCAAATCAGCTTGACGTGGCCGGAACTCAAGTCGGCCATCTGCCGCGCCGCCGCCCGCAGGAAGTCTTCAGCCGTCTCGCGCACCGCGCCCGGCAGCACCAGCAGGAACTGGCCGCCGCCGCTCGATCCCAAAAGGATGCGCGCCAGGCCAAGTTCGGCCAGCAAGGCCCGCGGCAAGACTTCGCTCAGCAGAGTGATCCACTGTGACCGCCCAGCGAGCAAATCCTCACCCGCGGAACGCGCGGAGCGTCCCTCGGCGGCAGCCGCCGAGAGAAACTCCTCGGTACCCAGGATTTTGCCTTGGAGCAGGATTTGTTCGGCCATGAATCGTGCGCTAAGCCTTGAGAAAGACTAACTGTAGCACAGAAACCTGAGAGACACGGCGGGCCGGTTTGACTCTTGGTTTATGTCCCGCGTTCGTATCCTGGCAGCGCTTGCGATGCTCGCCGCCGCCGCCCAAGCGCAGACCGTGCGCCCTCCGGCTAATGGAACCACAACCCGAGCCAGATCGGCGACCTCCAACGCGCAGCCGCGTATCAGCGACGCACAATTGGAAGCCAGTATCCGCGCCAGGTTAGCCAAGTCGCAGAAGATATCGCAGGATCATTTTCAGGTCCACGTGCAAGGCGGCGTGGCCACCATCGAGGGCAAAACCGGCGTGGTGCAACACAAGGGCAGCGCCACCCGCATGGCCAAAGCCGCTGGCGCGCTGGCCGTGAACAATCGCATCCAGGTTAGCGATGCCGCCAAAGAGAAGGCCGAGGCCAATCTGGAAACCGGCCGGCGCCGCGCGCAGATCAAGCGCGGCGACTCACGCAGCGACCCGCAACAGCCCCATTGACTGGCCGGCGGCAGCAAGAGACATTCCAATAGGAAGCCGCACTCGCGCTCGGCACAGGAATAACGAGGACCACAACCGATAGAAATCGAAGACGCGGCCGCTGTTTATTCGGGCGCGACGCGGGCGAAGCGATCCGCGCCACCACAGGGCCAGTGCCACCGCGTTAGGGAAACATGCCCGCGGGACAGGCCCAATCGCGCGTCGCCGAGAGCCTAAGCCGCTCCGCCTCGGCACGCCGGCCGAGCTTGGAATAGAGATCCGCCACGTTCCGCGCGGCCGTGCAGGTGGTGTTCTCGACGAGCGGACACTTGAAGTTCAAGGCCCTGCGATTTCCGGCCGGCACGACCGCGCAGCCGTTCGGATCGAGTTCCTGGTAGATCTGGGCCAACTGCGAGGCAAAGGGACGGTGGCCCGGAGTCAGAATGAGTCCTTCGTGCAGCGCAATGGCTGCCTGTCGGTCGTCTCCCGCCGCGCGATATGCATTGGCGAGCTCTTCGGAAAACACCGGTTGTGGGCTGGCCAACCGGCCGTATTCCAGGGCTTCCACGGCCTGCCGGGGCTGCGAGAGGCGTAGGTAGACCCGCCCCAGGTCCAGGTACAAGCCAGGCGACGGGCTGTCGTACGGAAGGAACTTGTCGCGCAAGCGGTTGCGGCGGCGCAATTCCGCATTCAACGCAAGATCGATTCTCCTGGCGCGCAGCAGAGCCGTCAGTGCCTGCCGATACCAGAAGCCGCCCGCGCCGCTTGCCGCCATGTCGCCCCGCGTGCGGTACCAGTAGCCGGCGATCGCGTAGGGCAGCGGAATGCTTCGGTCGTCGGGCAAAGGGTCGATGATAGCAAGACTGCGGTTCAGTTCACGGCCAGCCGTCTCCGGACTCGCTGTGCCGCCGTTCATCGCCGAAACTGCCACTCCGAGGTGGGTCGTGTAGCTGTCCGGCGCGGCTTCGACCGCGCTGGCCCACAGGCTCGTCTCATCCCGCCAGTCGGCGTTGCGCGCATAGGTTCGGACGGCAAACAACGCGCATGCCACGCCTGCGATGGCCCACGGCGCCTGCCGCCCGAGATGGAATCGAGCCGTGTAACGGTCGCCGGCGTGGAACACCGCCAGCACGAAGAGAGCGGCCAGCGCGATCGAGGGCATATACAAGAAACGCTCCGCCATGATGGTTCCGATCAGGATGACCAGATTTGACGTGGGAGCAAGCGCGACGAAGAAGAAGGCAACGAAGAAAAACACGGTAGGCTTCGAGCGGTACCAGACGATCATGCCCACCGCCGCAGCCGCGCACCCGGCAGCCGCGGCTAAGGTCAACCACCCCTCGACGTTATGAAGCCTCCAGTCGGCGAGCGGAACCTGGTTGTAGGAATAATCGCAGGATAACCGCCAAGGCCACAGCCAGATCCCAACGTATTTGCCGATGACCTTTACGGCGGTTAGCCGTGCGGTCCAGAAGCCAGCGCCTAACAGCGGGTTTTGAACAAATGCGAAGCTTCCCGCTTCAGTTTCGTACAGCGCGGCAATCATCTTCGAACGCAGGTAGAAATAGGCCAGAAACGGCAGTGCCACTGTGAAGTACCCGGCGATGCGGGCCCGCCAAGGCGCGGAGCGTTTGTGTACCACGTCGTAGAGCAGCATCGCCGCCGGCAAGACCACGGCAGTCTCTTTGGAGAAAATGCCGATAGCGGCACTCATCGCCAATGCCACGAGCCACGCGCTTCTGCGCCCACCCGACGACAAGGTTGCCTTCACGTGGCACAGCAGCCCCGCGAGCGTGCCGAAAGCCGCCAGGAGATCCGCGCGGCCCACCACGTTGGTGACGGATTCGGTTAGCATCGGGTGAAGTCCCCAGACCGCAGCTAGCGCTATTGCCAGCCGGAACTCCCGCAACAGCAATAATCCCAGCAGGTACACCAGCAGGATGTTGACGGCGTGCAGGGCAAAATTGACCCAATGGTAACTGACTGGACTCGGGCCGCTGCCGAGGACTGCGTAATTGAATAAATAAGATATTTTGGCCAGCGGCCGATATAGCCCGTTGGTCTTTTCGGCGTACCAGTAGTCTTCGGTCACGAGGGCCTTGAGGTTCTCCGGCGTGGCCGACCAGACGCGGCTGTCCTGGAGAATCGCCGAATTGCTATCGAATATGAGGCCGTTTTCGAACGAGTTCGAATATGCGATCAAGGCGGCAAGCCACAGCAACAACATCGAAAGCGCATGGAGCCGCCACTTCGATCCAGCCTTTTCCGCCGCACGGTCCTGAACGCCTGTCATCCGCTTCGTGTGCGAGGGCGGTTTTCTGTGGGCTTTACTCATTCGGGCATCCAAGTTTTTCAGGATAGCTCCGGGACAGCCCCTGCGGCGCCAGGTCCGGACGCGCTATGTGGGGCAATGCTTTAGCCGACCCGTCTACAACGAGTTGCGTGTCTGCCACTTTTCAGTCGCGCACTCCAGACGTACTCTGCCGCCAAGCGGCCCATTGTCGCTCCGGCATGCCTAAGCGCCGTATCTCTATTGAGGAGCCGGCCCCTACGCTTGCTGGGGTTTCTTGCGGGTCGGAGACTTGGCGAAGTACAGGCCGACGGCGCGATCGATGTTGGCGCGAGTGAGGCGGACGGCGCGTCCCTCGTACTCGGCGATGGCCTTCACGAGTTTGAGAATGTCCAGCGGATAGCAGGCCCGCAAGGTAGTGGCGCCAGCGGCCATGCAGCGCTCCCGCATGTACTCGGCGCAGCCTGTCTCGGCGGGCACGCTGTGGACGGTGATGACCTGCTTGACGATCAGGTCGAAGATTTCGTCGCTGACGTCTTCCACCAGCACCTTGGTTTGGATGCGGCGCAGGAAGGCCTCGTCGGCCAGGTCGGCTGGGTCCAGGTTGGTGGAGAAGACCACCATGAGTTCGAACGGCACCTGGAATTTCATGCCCGAGGCGAGCGTGAGGTAGTCGATACGGCGGTCCAACGGAACGATCCAGCGGTTGAGCAACTGCTGCGGGGCGAGCATCTGCCGGCCGAAATCGTCAACCACCAGAATGCCGTTGTTGGCCTTCACCTGGCACGGCGCGATGAACACGTGGGTGGACTCATCGAGTCGCAGCTCCAGCATCGAAGCCGAAAGCTCGCCGCCCATGGTGATGCAGGGGCGCTGGCAAAGCACCCACCGCGGATCGAGAAATTCGTCTTCCGCTTCGATCTGTTTGTGCACGATGGGGTCGAAAATAGCAATGATGTGCCCGTCCACCTCTACGGCATACGGAACGATGATGGTGTCCTGGTAAATTCGCAAAATGCGCTCGGCGATGCTGGTTTTGCCGCTGCCCGTTCCGCCGTACAGAAATAGCGACTGGTGCCCGATCAGCGAGGGGCCCAATTGATCCAGCAACGAATCCGGCAGGACCAGGTCGTGAAACGCCCGGCGCAGGCTGTCGCGGCTCAGGCGCAGTTTGGCATTCTGCCCCTTAACCACTTCGTGGTACTGCTGGATCGAGACCGGAGCCGGTCCTACGTACTGACAGACCTCACTGCGCGCGGTGGCCAAATGCCGCCCCCCGGCGGTCAGCGAGAACGAGTAATCGTTGCCGACCATCCCCTTCACTTCCAGCAACTGCTGCTGCCGGAACTCATGAAACACGGTCTCCAGAACCGGGAAGGAGAGTTTCAGGGTCTCGTGGAGTAAAGCCAGCGTGCCGGTGCCGTGGAGCCACAGAAAGCGCAATACCAGATCGCTTACCATCGAGCGCGGAATTCCCAGGTCGCCGATCCGGTCGGGTATGGTTGGCCTGACGTGAACCTCTTCGTGACTCGGCGCGACCGCGATGGGCGGGCTGGCGGGCGCGGGCTTCGGCGGGACAGGCGCCTTGATCGGAGTCTTCTGGGCGCCTCGCGACTCCAGAATGATGAGGTTGGGGTTGGTGGAAGAGGCCAAAGTTTCCAGGCTCATGACATTGGCAATATACACTGCAACTCCAGAAGGGAACCAGGATGGCGTTGGTTATCGGAATTCCATCAACGAACGGTAGCCCGCATATGCAGGCGAATGATAGTGCAACATTCCTTAGTACCCGATTGATGTGCCAAGCCTGGAATTGCCGATAAATCTAGTGGCTTCAATAAATTACGGAGAGCGACGTCCTGCCGGCTATTGTTTCTCCGCGGCCGGCTCCGCGGGCGGCGGCTTGCAGGCGTCGAGATTCACCGCGAATGCCGCGATCGGGCTCCAGCGTTCGCCCTGCAGATGCTCGATGTGATAGGACTGCGAAGCCGCATCCGCCTGCACGCGCCAGCCGGTGGTGGGCATGGTTTGCGGCAGCCGAAACAGCTTGGCGCTTTGCTGGCGAATGGTCCAGCTTTCGCCGCCGTCTTCCGATTGAAACAGCGCGTACCGTTCCTGCCCGCTTCCCTGGCCCCGGTCCAGAATCAGGCTGCCGGTGGTTTTCGAACTAAAGAAGAACTGCAGCACCGCACCGAAGGGGCTTTCCGCCGACTCGCGCAGCACGGCGTGCTCGGTCCAAGTCTTGCCACCATCCTCGGTGAAGAGCAGGAAGGGATTCTGTGGGAGGGGAAACTGCTCTTCGCCGCTGATCCAGCCGAAAGCCGAATCCAGGGACTGGATGCGATCGATGGCCGCGCCGCGCATGCGTGGGTGGGCTTCGCTCCAGGTTTGGCCCCCGTTCTCGCTCTCGAGCAGCACCGAATAAAGGGTGGCGGATTCACCGTGAATGTTGCCCGACACCACGGTGCGCTCTCCCCAGTGCGCGGCCGCGGAAAGCTCCAGGAAAATCGGGCACGGTTCTTCTTCGCTGCAACCGAGGCCCGCCCAACGGATGTCCTCGCCCGTGCAACGAAACGGCAGTCGCATGGGGCTCCCGTGGTTCTCCAATAAAGGAGGGGCCGGAGCAGGCTGTTCCGCCGCTGGTTCCTGCGCCCGCGATACCAGTCCGAAGGCGAACGGCAGCGCCAAGATCAGGGCGGCGAATCGCGTCACAAGCCCGATTGTAGCTCAGGCCCGGCGCTCCAGCTGAAACTCGCGGCATGGCCGAGGCCTTGTGTGGCGATTCAATAGCTCGAAAGGGCTATGCCGCGGTGACTCCTTTGGGCGAACCGAGTTTTCGGCCGCAACTTGTAACCCCGCCGCCGGGTTGAATCGTCCAAAAGGTAAATCCCCGTTACGACTGCGGGCGCACTACACCCTATCACCCAGATGCGCCCGCTTTCTTTTGTCCGCGCGGGCCGGCGATCGCACCAATCATTCCCTACAGGCGTTCCAGAAGCCCGGTCAGCAAGTTATAGAACGGCGCAACCGAGGAAATCTTGATCCGCTCGCTGGGGCTGTGGACGTCGACGATGTGCGGGCCGAATGAGATCATCTGCATCCCGGGGTACTTCTCGCCGATGACCCCGCACTCGAGACCGGCGTGCATGGCGATGAGCTCGGGCTTCCTGCCGAGGACTTCCTGGTGGACGGCCTGGGCCGTGCGGACAATGTCGCTGGCGGGTTCGGGCTTCCATCCGGGGTAGTCTCCCGACTGATCAACGGTGAAACTGGCGAGGCCGAACACCTGAGTCACCATGCCGGTGGCCGCGCGCTTACTGCTCTCGATCGAGCTACGCTGGCTGGTGACGATCTCGACTTCTTCGTCCTTGGTGGTCACGATGGCGAGATTGGTGGATGTCTGCACCAAGTTGGGAACATCGGGGCTCATAGCCAGCACGCCGTGATGCTGGACTGCGAGAATGCGAATCACCATCGCCGCATCGTTGTCTGCGATAACCTGCGCCGGGCGCGCGGTCGTCTCCACTGTGACACGCACATCCGGATCGAAGGAACCAAGGTCAGCCTTCACCTCCGCTTCGTAAGCCGCCAGCAGCGACTTCAGCTCCGCCGAGCGAGCTGAATCGACGACCACGACTGCTGACGCTTCGCGTGGGATTGCATTCTGCTTGCTGCCGCCGTTGATCTCAGCGACTGCAACTGGCAGGGGGGCCGTGATGCACCACAGCGCGCGGCCGAGGATGCGAAGCGCGTTGCCGCGGCCGCGGTGAATGTCGACGCCCGAGTGACCGCCCGCCAGGCCTGAGACCTTGATGCGCCAGGCATCGCCGGAAGGAGCGGCACGGCGCGCGATTTTGCGCCGCGCCACCGAGCAGACGCCGCCGGCGCAGCCGATGCAGAGCGTGTTCTCCTCTTCGTTATCGAGGTTGAGCATGTACTTGGATTTGAGGAGTCCGCCGGGAAACTTGGCAGCGCCGGTGAGGCCGCTCTCTTCGTCGACGGTGAAAACAAATTCCAGCGCGCCATGGGCGACGGTGTCGCTTTCCATCACGGCCAATGCGGCAGACACACCCACCCCATTGTCGGCGCCGAGAGTGGTGCCGTCCGCTTTGAGCCAGTCGCCATCCACCACCAGGCGGATAGGGTCGGTATCGAAGTTGTGGGCGGTGCCTTCGTTCTTCTCGCAGACCATATCCAGGTGGCCCTGAATGACAGCCCGGACGGCGGCTTCACGTCCGGGGCGCGCGGGCTTGCGGACGACTACATTGCCGGCGGAGTCCTGAACCGACTCCAGGCCCAGGCGGCTGGCAATGCCAAGCACATAATTGCGCGCCGCGGCTTCCTTCTCCGAGGCGCGCGGAATGGCCGCAAGAGCAGCGAAGTGCTTCCAGACGGCCTTAGGTTCGAGATGGTCCAGGGGTGTAGACATATCCGGAATCATAATATCCCACCGCGCGGCGGGAAAGTGGCTGGTCTCGTCCGATGCCGATTCTCGCTGCGTCCGGGGCGTTCCGACTCGGCATATTGGATCGAAACCGGAGTCCGCCGTCTGGAATCTAAGTTGCCATAGGATGGCATCATGACGACTTCGACGCTGCTGCGAGTTACGATTCACGCCGCGCTACTGTGCGCCTGTTTCACACTTGTCGCCGTGGCGGCAGACCCGGCATTGACGATTTACAACCAGGACTTCGCCGTGGTCCGCGAAACCCTGCCCCTGGACCTGAACGCCGGCTCCAACACGGTTCGCTTTTCCGGCGCGACCGCGCACCTGGAGCCCGATTCGGTGATTCTGCGCGATCCCAGCGGCAAGCGCCCCCTGGTGATCCTGGAACAGAACTATCGCGCCGATCCCATTTCGCAGGAGCTGCTGCTGAATCTTTACGAAGGCAAGACGATTGACTTCGTGGTCCACTCGCAGGATGGTTCCACGCGCACCGTCGCCGGCAAAATCGTGCGTAGCGGCTATGTGCCGCACTCCCAGGCGATGGAGCGCTACGGGCCGCAGTATCAGAACAGCCAGATGGCGATGGCCGGCGGCGGCAACGGCCAGCCGATTATCGAGGTCAACGGCAAACTGCAATTCTCGCTGCCCGGGCAACCCATCTTTCCGGCGCTGGGCGACGATACGATTCTCAAGCCGGCGCTCGATTGGATCATCCACTCCGGCGTGGCGGCGAAGTTCGATGCCGAGCTGAGTTACGTGACCGGCGGCATGACCTGGAACGCCGATTACAACGTGGTGGCGCCGGAGACGGGCGATACGCTCGACTTGGTCGGCTGGGTGACGCTGGACAATCAGAGCGGCAAACAGTTCGACCACGCACACATCAAACTGATGGCGGGAGACGTGAACAAGGTGAGCCAGCCGGAAAGGCAGGCGTTCGCCGTGAGCGGCAACATCAGCGGTGCTCTCGTTCGGCCGCCCGAGGTGACCGAGCGATCGTTCGAAGATTACCATCTGTACACCCTGCCGCTCGCTACCACGCTGCACGACCGCGAGACCAAGCAGGTGGAGTTTCTGCGCGGGAGCGGGATTTCATCCAAACGGCTCTA
>DASWZP010000190.1:0-11183 GCA_036404395.1 Bryobacteraceae bacterium
GCCGTCCGGGCGTCCGGGTATTGAGCGCCGTCGATGATCAGCGACCACTCGACCAGCTCGCTCAAGTCCAGCGCGGCGAAACCGAAACGCTGGCGGGCCACGTCGGCGATGAACGCGGTGCAGGATTTGTAGCGCGGGTCGTAAAGCTTGCGCCCGCTCGTGTCGCGGCGGAAATCCTCGGCATCCGCCTGGCTGAGGAAGGCGCTCTGGTGATGATCGAACCACCAGGTGAGGCGCGGGTTATTGGAGTATTTGAAATCGACGATGGCGTTTTCGTCGCCATCGAACAGCTCCGGCGAGAACGCCTGCGCGGCCCGGTGGGCCATGCCTGTATAGCGGAATTCCGCATCCGGGTGAACCGCCCCCGCGATGAAGCGGCTGAAGAAGGCAGCCGACGCTGCCCCGTCAAAACAATGGTCGTGATACAGCACCCTGACTAGCATGAATGGAGGAGGAAAACCTTTAATCGTGCCTGAAGTTGCCAAGAAATGCAACTGCTATCCGCGTGAGGATCACGCGCCTGCCGGCCCGCGCGATGCGCTACAACAGTTTTCATGCCGCAGTTCGGCCGACGCACGCTGACACGCAGACAGGCCATTGCCGGAATGGCGGGATCCGCCGCCTTGCCGCTAGCCGCGGCAAACAGCGGCAAGTTGGACCGGGAAGCCATCGTCAAGAGGCACAATCCCGTGCTGCGGGCCGCCGTCATCGACTCGGCACTCCAGGTTGGAAACGGCGAGTTTGCCCTCAGTGCCGATATTACGGGGCTGCAAACGTTTCCGGCGGCCTATGAGGAAGGGATGCCACTCGGCACGATGGCGCAGTGGGCCTGGCATGCGTTTCCCAATCCCGAGAACTTCCAACTGCGCGAAGTGATGAGGCCTTATGAGGCATACGGGCGAACCGTCCTTTATGCGGAAACACCCAACGAGCCGGAACGGGCCCGGCGGGCCGTGACCTGGCTGCGCGAGAATCCGGAGCGCATCCACCTGGCGCGCATCGGTCTCCAGTTCGCGGTTCGGGACGGCAGGCCGGTTGCCATGGCGGATCTGAGCGACGTCAGGCAGGAACTCGACCTCTGGCGCGGGCTGCTTTCGAGCGAGTTCCGGTTGGGAGACTCGCTGGTGCGGGTCGAGACCGTTTGCCACCCACGGCGCGACCTGCTCGCAGTTCGAATTTGTTCGCCTCTGCTTCAACATCGAAAACTCGGCGTGGCAATCGCTTTTCCGTATGCCTCCACTTCGTGGACAAAGGGCTATGACTGGGACTCGCCGGCGCGCTATCAGACCAAAGTTGCCAGGTCCGATCGGGGAGCGACTTTCGACTGTATTCTCGATGAGACTCGATATACGGCAACGGCAGCCTGGCCGGCCGGTGCCCGGTTACAGGACGCGGGACCTCATCACTTCCACTTGTTTTCCGAGGGACAGGAAGAGATCGAGCTGGCAATCGAGTTTTCACCAACACGGATTACGGGGCGGATTCCTCGGTTCGCGGAGGTTCGGGATTCCAGCGCCAGGCATTGGTCGGCATTCTGGATTAGTGGTGGCGCAATCGATTTCTCCGAATCGACCGATCCGCGCGCGGCAGAACTGGAGCGCAGGGTAGTGCTCTCGCAGTACCTGATGGCGGTGAACTGCGCCGGTTCGATGCCGCCGCAGGAGACCGGCCTCGCGACCAATAGCTGGTGGGGCAAATCCCATTTGGAGATGCACTGGTGGCACGCAGCCCATTTCGTCCTGTGGGGAAGGCCGGAGCTTTTGGAACGTAGTCTGCCGTGGTACCGCTCCATTCTGCCCCGCGCAAAAGACACCGCCAAATTGCAGGGCTACCGGGGAGCGCGCTGGCCGAAGCAAGTCGGCCCGGATGGGAGAGAGTCTCCCAGCGATGTCGGCGTCTTCCTCATCTGGCAACAGCCGCACCCGATTTACTATGCGGAGCTACTGTACCGATCACGTCCCGATCGCGGGACGCTGGAGGCATATCGGGAAATCGTCTTCGAAACCGCGGAGTTCATGGCTTCGTATGCGGTCTGGGACTCGTCTACCCGCCGCTATGTACTGGGACCGCCGCTGATTCCCGCTCAGGAAAGTTACTCGAAGATACGAAGACAGGTTACCAATCCCACCTACGAGCTGGCTTACTGGCATTGGGGATTATCGACGGCCCAGCGCTGGCGCGAGCGGTTGGGAATGCCGCGCCATGCGGAGTGGGACCGAGTCATTCAGGGGCTCGCCCGGCCGCTAATCCGGAACGGCACTTATACGGCGATTGAAGCAGAGCCCTTTACCGTTTACAACGACCACCCATCCATGCTGTGCGCGCTGGGCGTGCTGCCCGCAACGCCACTCATCGACGCCTCCACCATGCGTTCGACGCTCGACGACGTGCTGGTGCGTTGGAATTGGAACACCACGTGGGGATGGGATTACCCAGTGATGGCGATGACGGCTGCGCGGCTCGGCGAGCCGGAGAAGGCGGTCGATGCACTTCTTATGGACTCGCCGAAGAACCAATACCTGGCGGGCGGACAGAACCTGGGAACCAAGGGCCGGCTGCCGCTTTACCTGCCGGGAAACGGCGGCTTGCTGTACGCGGTCGCGATGATGGCTGCCGGTTGGGACGGCGCACCGGCGAGCGCTCCGGGCTTTGCCATTTCGCGCGGCTGGAAGATCAAATGGGAGGGGCTGCAACGTGCGTTGTAGCGAAGTGGGCCGGGCCATGCCCGGCCCCTACGAGTCTCTTGTAGGGGCGAGGCATGCCTCGCCCGCGAGTCGCGCCTCGTTAGACCGTCAGTCACAGCGCACGCAAAAATCGGATCTTAAAGTCTATTAAGCAGTTAACGAACCGCGGCCGGAGGGTGATGGCGGGCCGGCCAGTTACGATTGGTGCGGAAGAGGGAATCGCGGGATGCGCCCTTTGAAGCGCCTCATACTGGCATATAAGAACTTCGCAGCCAACCGGAACATCAGTCACATCGGACTCGGCGTGGCGGCACTGAACACGGCCAAAGTGCTGCGCGCGAACGGCATTGCGGCAGAAGTCCGGCCCATCACCAGCGCGGCAGACCTGGGGAGTCTCCTCGATTCCTCGGTGTCGCACGTGGTCACTTCGGCGCCCTGGATACCGGTTGAACACTGGCAGCGGCTGACGGCGGAAAACCCCGATGTCACTTTCGCGGTGAATTGCCACTCCAACGTCGGCTTCCTGCAAGCCGACGCGAACGGAGTAAGGCGCCTGCGGGACGGCCTGGAACTGGAGCGCGGGACGTGGAACTTTCACGTGGCCGGGAACAGCCGCAAGTTCTGCGATTGGATCCGCGCCGCGTACCGGGCTCCGTGCGCTTACCTGACGAACCTGTACTATCTGGAGCCGGAACGGCATTTGCCGCGGACCCCGTTCAGCGGCGGCACGCTGCGGGTGGGTGCATTCGGCGCCACGCGGCCGCTCAAGAACCTGATGAGCGCGGCGGGCGCGGCGCTGGAGATCGCGGGCCGGCGCAACGCACCGTTGGAATTCTGGGTTTCGGCGGGGCGCGCCGAAGGCGGATCGGGAATCATGGACGCAGTGCGGGCGATGATGGCCGGACTGCCGCACGTCCGGCTGGTGGAGAACGGGTGGCAGACATGGCCGCGCTTTCGCGAGACGGTGCGGCACATGCACCTGCTGCTGCAGCCGAGCTACACCGAATCGTTCAACATGGTGACGGCTGACGGCGTTGCCGAAGGCGTGGCATCGGTGGTTTCGGATGCCATCGACTGGGCGCCCAGCGCGTGGAAAGCGGGCTTCGACCGCGTCGACGAAATTGCCCGGGTCGGCACCCACCTACTGGCGGATCCGTACGCGGCGGCGGAAGGCTTCCGGGCGCTGGAAGCCCACAACGCGGAGGGGCTGCGGTGCTGGAAAAGCTACCTGGAAGCAGCCTGAAGCGTTCACTTCACGCGGGTGAAGTCCACCTTGGCATTCAGGGTTTGCCCCTCGTCGGTGACGACTGTGACGGGGCCTTTGAGATGGTCGCCCTCCAGCACCAGACTCAATTTGAAAATGGTGGCACGGTCGGAGTCCTTGACCTCCAGGGTGACGTTGTTGCCGCTTATTGCACCCTTTTCGATCGTCCACTGGTGTTCTTCGTCCGGTCCAGCGGTGCCGGTGATCTGGCCGCCGTCCTGCTTCAGGATGGTGAAAGCAGAGCCGTCGTCATTGGTTCCGTCTGGCTTCGTCAGGCTGAAGGAACCCGACCATTTTCCACTTACGTTTACGTCGGCGGCGGACAGTACCAGCGAAGCCGCCAGCAAAAGGAACACAAACAGCTTCATAGAACCCTCCGCAGATGGGATACGGGCGATAGCGGAAAAAGTTCCACGGCGAGTGATGCGCGGCAGGCCGGGCCGGGCATGCCCGGCCCCTACGGGCGGCTTGTTGGGGCGAGCGATGCCTCGTCGGCGGGTCGCGCGACGAGACGCTATTGCAGTTGCAAGGCGGCGCACTTAGTTCAGAAAGTAAGTCCGGTAGAGCGTATCCCGCTGTTTGGGTACGAAGCCCGCGTCACGGATGATGCGGCGCAGTTCCTCTTCAGACGTGCAGTAGTGGGCGCCGGCGGCGGAAACCACGTTCTCTTCGATCATGATGCTGCCCACATCGTTGCCGCCGAAACGCAGGCCGAGCTGGCAGGTCTTGAGCCCTTGCGTGACCCAAGACGATTGCACGTTCTCGATGTTATCGAGGTAGATGCGCGAAATCGCCAGCGTCTGCAAGTACTCGACGGCGGTGGCTTCCTCTTTGACGAAGCGGCCGAGCGAAGTGTTCTCGCGCTGGTAGGTCCATGGGATGAAGGCGGTGAAGCCGCCGGTTTCCTCCTGCAGGTTGCGGACCAACTCCAAGTGGTTCATCCGCTGCTCCAGGGTTTCGCCACATCCGAACATCATGGTCGCGGTGGTGCGCATGCCGAGCTGGTGGGCGGTGCGGTGAACGTCGATCCACTCCTGGACGCCGCACTTGAGGCGGCTGATGCGCTGACGGACGGCGTCATCCAGAATTTCGGCGCCGCCGCCGGGGATGGAGTCGAGGCCGGCATCCATCAAGCGCTGAATCGTGTCGCGCAAGTTGAGGCCGCTGACCTCGGCGATATTGACGACTTCGGGGGCGGAGAGACAGTGCAGGTGAATGCGGAAGCGCTGCTTGATGCCGCGGAACAGGTCTTCGTACCACTCGATCTTGAGGTCGGGATGCAGGCCGCCCTGCATGAGAACGCCGGTGCCGCCGAGGTCGATGGTCTCCTGAATTTTCTGGTAGATGATCTCGTTGGGAAGGACATAGCCTTCGGCGTGGCCCATCGGCCGGTAGAAAGCGCAGAAGCTGCAGAACTCGGTACAGAAATTGGTGTAGTTGATGTTGCGATCGATGATGTAGGAGACGATCCCCTCGGGGTGCCACTTGCGGCGCACCGCATCGGCAGCCATGCCGATGCCGATCAGGTCGTCGGAAGCAAACAGAGCCAGCGCCTCTTCACGCGAAATCATAGGAATCCCCGGCCGGTACTTTCAAGATAGCAAAAACGAGGGCTGGAACAATCCTCACTTGGCTGCGAAAGACCGACCGGGGCGCCGTCCCCAGAGGGGCCCCAGGACGGGGGCGTCCGCCCCACAGCGTGCGCAATGGGCGGCAATGGCTTACAGGAAAGGACTGAAAGAAGAAATGAAAACGAAACGCAGATATGGATGGAAGCCGGACGTGCCGGACCACCGCGACCTGGTTTACAGGCCGCGGCGAACGGTGCCGGTGCCCGCGGACCTGGATATGAGGCAGGAGCAGCCGCCGATTTTCGATCAGGGGCAGCTTGGCTCCTGCACGGGAAACGGAATCGCCGGGGAACTGGAGGCGCAGGAACTGGCGCAGAGCGAGCAACTCACGGTGCTGTCACGGCTGTTCGTCTATTACAACGAGCGTGCGATGGAAGGCACGGTAACGGAGGATGCCGGCGCGTCAATCCGCGACGGGATCAAGAGCGTAAGCTCGCAGGGAGTGTGCCCGGAATCCGAGTGGCCGTATGCCCTGGGCAAGTTCGCGGTGAAGCCGCCGAAGCACTGCTACACCGATGCGCGGAAACTCAAAGCCATCCATTACAGCAGCGTGCCGCAGGACTTGAACTCAATCCAGGCGGCGCTGGCTTCCGGACGGGGCATCGTGTTCGGGATCTCGGTTTACGACTCTTTCGAGTCGGACCAGGTGGCGAAAACGGGAGTGGTGCCGATGCCGGACCCGAGCGAGAGTTTGCGCGGCGGCCACTGCGTGCGGTTGGTCGGCTATACCGGCAACGGCATCAACGGCATTCCGGCGCAGCATTTCATCGGCGCGAATTCGTGGGGTACGGACTGGGGCCTCGCAGGCTATTTCGCGATTCCCTATGCGTACGTCACCAACCCGAACCTGGCGGACGACCTTTGGGTGGTAACGGCGGTGTCGTAGGGCGCCCGAGCCAACACTGTAAACAAGCAAATCAGGAAGAGGAGACACAGCATGAATGGAAGGATATTCCGGCTCATTTGGGCCATCCTGCCGGCGCTGGCGGCCGCGGGTTGCCTGTCGGCGCAATCGCCCACAACGGTCAACTACACCCCGAGCTACTTTGTTGGCGCGGGAGTCGAATACAATCGCTACAACACGGCCGCGCCGGCGATCGCGGGATGGACGACGTTCGCCGTGCAGGTAGGCCAGAGCAAGGTATACTCCTGGTCCACCATCGAATTGACCAGCGCCACCAGCACGGCCAGAACCGGCGCGGGGTACCTGTTTGCACAAACCGGCAACTGGTCGCTGGTGGCGCTGGGCGACGCCGGGCTGGCGATCTCGCCCGTAGCCACGCTCGGATCATTCAGCGGTGGAGGAGGCATCTTTTACGACATCGGACAGCGCCTCAACAAGGGGCACTTCTATCTCACCGCGCTGATGCGGGTAGCGATGATCACCTCGAACTCGGTTCAGCCGGTGTTTGGATTTGGCGCGGGAAAGAGCTTTTGAGGAGGCGATATGAACATAGCAATTCCCTCGTGGTTGACCGGGGCGGTGGCCGCCATCGTCCTTTCCGCGGCGGCGCGAGCGCTGCCGGATCCGGCTCCGCTGGGTTCGCGGCTGTACCTATGGTTTTACCGCTTCACGCAGAACCTGCTGGCGAATTTCGATAAGACACAAAAAGCGTAGGCACGTGGGCACGGGTACGGGGGCGGGCGAGTTACTGCCCCCAGTTACACCGAGGCGGCAGCTAATTCGGGCTGCGAAGCTCGCGCAAACAGGTAGAGTGTGAACAGCGGCTTGGAGTCGCCCTTGCCCCAGCGATTCACTTGCCATTTGACGCGGAGATAGCGCACCTGGGGCCGGTCCGTGAGGTCGAGGACGATCTGGTAAGCGCCGCAATAGAATTTTTGCGGAAATGAAGCCAACGGCTTGGCGCCCCAGTCAGTGCCATCGGCGGAGCCCCAGATCGAGATATCGATGCTTTGCTGTTCAATAATGCGCGTGATGCCGAGGGTCAGAAGCAACGTTCCGCCCATTTGGCCGCCGAGATCGATCTCAGACCCGGCGCCGGCTTCGCGTACGGTGGTTTCCGGCAGCAGAAACTCTTGCAGCATAGACTTACCCTTCGCTCACATGGCAACTACCGAAGCACGAAAAGTCGTGCTCGGAATGATTCCAGAGTCTCATATTTTTGGCAGAAACAAAAGCGGATTTGCCGGGCTCGGCCGTCCGGGCTTACGTAGAAACCCGAACCAGGCACCGCCGTTACTCCAATTTTTTCAATTAGATGACGAACCGGGCTCAAATCGTCCTTAAGTCCGAATCCGATGTATCGGGGATCACATGGCAGGCGCCTCGGGGCAAAATCCGACGGAAGCCAGATAGTTCGAGAAACTCCATCATAGGTGGACCGCCCCCTTCGCTAACGAAGCGATTGGAACGTTACTTCACTTTGCGAAATAGCTTGCGCAGTATCCGCACAGCCCGATCGACTTCTTTTTCGGTGATGATGTAAGGCGGCAGGAAGCGCAGCACGGTGTCATGCGTGCAGTTGATGAGCATGCCTTCGGCCATGGCTTCCAGCACGAATTGTTTGCCGGGGATAGCCAGTTCGACACCTAGCATCAGGCCGCAGCCGCGGACCTCCCTGACGAAGGAATGCTCGCGGGCCAGCGCCTCCAGCGAGTCTTTGAAATATCCGCCCACCCTCTGAATGGCGGGCAGCAACTCATCCAGGATATCCAGGAACTCCAGAGACACGCGGCAAGCCAGCGGGCCTCCGCCAAAGGTTGTGCCATGCATGCCGGGCTTGATCGCCGCCGCGGCTTTCTCGTTGGCCAGGATGAACCCCAGCGGCAGGCCGCATGCCAGCGGCTTGGCGGCCACCACAACGTCCGGCAGAATGACCGGCTGAAAGAGCTGGTATGCAAAATGCACTCCCGGCCGGCCGACGCCGCATTGCGTTTCATCGGCCACCAGCAACGCATCATAGCGGGTGGCCAGCTCGCGCGCCTTGGCGGCGAACTCGGCGGTGAGCGGGTTGATGCCGCCTTCGCCCTGGATCATCTCCAGAATGATGCCCGCCGTGCGATCGTTGAACGCCGCCTCGAGCGCCGCGACGTCGTTCTTGTCAACAAATTTCACGCCCGGAATGAGTGGCTCGAAATCGGCACGATACTTGGCTTGCCCGGTGACCGAGAGCGCCCCGAGCGTCCGGCCATGGAACGAGTTGTCGAGCGAGATGATTTCGAATTTGTCCGCATGGATGGCGCGGCCGTGCGCATGCACCATCTTGAGCGCGCCCTCCACGGCCTCGGTGCCGGTGTTGGCGAAGAAGGCGCGCTGCAAACCGCTAATCTGCGCCAGCCGCTTCGCCAGCGGCCCCTGATACTCGTGGTAATAGAGATTGGACGAATGAATCATCAGCCCGGCTTGCTGACGGATTACCCTGGTAATGCGCGGATGCGCATGGCCGAGCGCGTTGACTCCGATGCCGGCCATCAAATCCAGGTAACGGCGGCCTTCCAGGTCGTAAACCCAGCAACCCTTGCCGCGCGCCAACGCCAGCGGATAGCGGGCGTAGTTTTGCAGCAGGTACTCTTTTTCCAGGTCCATGAGCTCCTGGGCACGTGTCGTGCCGACAGGAGGAAGAGCGGTCGTCATTTACTCATCATAACGCGAGCGCGAATGCGGCCTGCCAGCGTTCACCCCAACGCCGCTTCGAGCTCGGCGCACGCGTGGCGGTCGCCAATGCGCGTGGTGACTTCGATACCCTGACGATACACCGCGCGCGCCTCCTCCAACCGCCCCAGGCGCTCCAGCGTCTGGCCGGCGTGCAGATAGGTGGCGGCGTAATCCGGGTGAGCGGCCATCAGCGCTCGGAACTCCCGCACCGCGCCCTCCAGGTCGCCCACGTTGCGATACTCCATCGCCAGGCCATAGCGCGCGAAGATGTCGTTCGGGTTCGCGGCTGCCATACTTTTCAAAATCTCCAATCGGTTGCTCGCCATGGCGTGTGCTACCATACCTCCCGGATGTCGTGCCCCTGTTTCGAGCCGGTCGAACCCCGCCCGTACCGGGCGGCCTCGCGGCGCGCCATGCTGCCGCTGGGCGACGCGTGGACGGGCATCTGCCGCGCCGTGCCGGACCAGCCCGCGCACCCCGGCGATTCGCTGCTCGAACCTTTCTGCAACCTCGGCTACGCCCGCGGCCATTGCGCGCGGTTTCCCGCCGGTCACGGCCCGGACGCGGTGCGCTTCACAATCGTCGCCGATGACGGCGCCGCTCTTCGACTGTACTACGTTCTGGAGCGCGATCACCGGCCATTCGCTCACGGACCGCTGGAATTTTCCGTGGCGCAAAACGAGCTCACCACGCCGGCCGAAGGCGCGTTGACCGCCGCGCAGGCGCGCGCCTATGTGGCCAGCTATCTGCGGCGCAGAAGTGAATCGGATAGGCTCTGAAGAGAAGCTTGAAGGAGTGCCATGCAAGGTAAACCCGTACGCGAGTCCGCTTCCGAATATTCCGAACTGGCGCTGCCCATCGACGCGAACGGCTGGGGACACGTGCTGGGCGGCAAAGTGATGCACCTGGTGGACCTGGCCGGCGCCATGGCGGCGATGCGGCACGCGCGCCGCGGCGTGGTCACAGCGGCGGTGGACAGCCTCCACTTCCTGCACCCGGTACACATCGGCGAGCTGATTATGCTGCGCTCGGCGGTGAATCGGGTCTTTCATAGCTCACTAGAAGTGGGCGTGCGCGTGGTCACCGAAAACCTGCTCACCGGTTCCCAGCGGCACACCTGCTCCGCGTACCTGACATTCGTCGCCATGGACGAAAATGGCGTGCCGGCCGCGGTTGCGCCGGTGATTCCCGAAACCGAGGCCGAGCAGCGTCGCTTCCGCGAGGCCGGCGAGCGCAGGGAGTATCGGCTGGCCATGAGGAATCGAATTCGGGGCTGAGCCAGGTAGGACAGACCATCGTCTTTCATGGTCTGTCATTTCTCGCTCAGACACGAACACTGACAGACGACAAAAAACGATCGTCTGTCCTACCACGCTTAATCTCCCGACACCCGCTCCAGCTCGCGCGCCGGGTTCGATGCCGCGAGCGCGCCGACGCTCACATGGATCTGCGGCATGGCGCCGGTTTCGAAGGCATCCGCCATGCCCTCCAGCTTCTCGCGCAACATCTGCCGCCGCAGTTTGGCTTCGAACTCGCGAAGCTGCTCTTCGATGTGGCCAGCCTTGTTCTTGTTGCGGATCATGTCCTCGCGGTAGCGCTTCAGGAAGTAACCGATGGTTTCCACCCGGATCCTGATCGAGCCGGTGGGTTTGTTCTCGTCGATGTCCTTGAAGCAGAAATAGGGCGTGCCGGAGTGCTCGACGATCTCTTCCACCACGGAGTAAATCGGCGCATCGTGGCCGCACTTGAAGCTGGATAGCTCGAGCGCCACCAGGTTGGGATGGCGAGCCACGTATTTCGCCGCCCACACTTTGCGGCTGGTGTTCTCGCTGTAGGAATTCTTCCACACGTCGGTGATGGCCATCGGGTGCGGGATCTCGCCGGCCAGCACGTCGTCGCCGAACAGCCGCCAGACGATGTCATCGTCGATCGGCAGGCAGTCCTCGGTGAACACCGGGTAACCCAGCTTCTGGAACTCCTCGAGGATT
>DASWZP010000191.1:0-9181 GCA_036404395.1 Bryobacteraceae bacterium
CGGGCGGGCGATCTTGCGCTCCGGATCCTCCATCATCTCCTGCCATTGGGCCAGCCAGCCCACCGTGCGCGGGATGCCGAACAGCACCGTGAACTGGTCGGGAGTGAAGCCCATGGCCTCGTAGATGATGCCGGAGTAGAAGTCGACGTTGGGATACAGCTTGCGGCCGATGAAGTAGTCGTCGGAGAGCGCGATGCGCTCCAGCTCGATGGCGGTGTCGATCTTCGGATTGCGGCCGGTCACTTCAAACACTTCCTCGGCTACCCGCTTGATGATGCGGGCGCGTGGATCGTAGTTCTTGTACACGCGATGGCCGAAGCCCATCAGCTTGCGGTGGCCGGTTTTCACCTGCTGGATGAAATCGGGGATGCGATCCTTGGTGCCGATTTCGGCCAGCATGCGCAGCACCTCTTCGTTGGCGCCCCCATGCAGGGGGCCGGAAAGGGCGGCGATGGCCGCCGCGGTGGTGGAGTACGGGTCGGCGTTGGAGCTGCCCACCGCGCGCATGGTGCTGGTGCTGCAATTCTGTTCGTGATCGGCGTGGAGGATGAACAGCACGTCCAGCGCGTGGGCCAGCACCGGATTAGCCACGTATTTCGGCTCTAGCCGCCTCCACAGCATATTCATGTAGTTCTTGGTGTAGCCCAGATCCGGATCGGGCGCCACGTAGGGAAGGCCCAGGCGATGCCGGTAGGCGTAAGCGGCCAGGGTCGGCATCTTGCCAATCAACCGCACGATCTGCTTCCGCCGGATCTTGGGGTCATGCACGTTGCGCGATTCCGGATGGAAGGTGGCCAGCGCCGCCACGGTGCTGATCAGAATGCCCATCGGGTGTGCGTCGTAATTGAACCCCTCCATGAACTTCTTGACGTTCTCATGGGTCAGCGAGTGAGCCATGATTTCCTCGCTCCAGCACTCCAGCTCCCTGGCGTTCGGCAGCTCGCCATACAAGAGGAGGTAAGCGACTTCAAGGAAAGTGCAGTGCTCGGCGAGCTGTTCGATGGGGTAGCCGCGGTAGCGCAGGATGCCGCGCTCGCCGTCCAGGTAGGTCACGGCGCTGTGGCACGCGGCTGTGTTCATGTAGGCGGGGTCATAGGTCATCAGGCCGAAATCGTCGGGGCCTGTCTTGATCTGGCGGAGGTCCATGGCGCGAATCGTGCCACGGTAGATCGGCAGCGTGTAGGTCTGATTCGTCCGGTTATCGACAATCGTGATGGTCTCGTTGGCCATGGGTTCAGCCTCCTTGCGGGCATATGCAGCAGTTTGGGGCATGCAAACGGCATTCCACGGCAAACTGTCCAAAATCTCTTCAATTTGAGTATAGTTGAGGCGAGTGGCGGCGAAGATGCGGGGGTTTTCGCCCAGGGCGTTGGGTGTGGTCATCCAGCCTCGGGTGTTGCGCCGCACAGCGTGACATTTTGGACACGGCCGCGTCGAAAGCCAATAGGAGACAGAACGGGAGTTAGCAGCGCGGCAACAGCCGGTTTATGCAGGACGCAGCCGGAACGGCCGGGGCCCGGGTGAATTCCGAGGTGGATTCGCTGGTTCGGGCAGCGCAGCGCGGGGACCAGGACGCCTTCGAGCAACTGGTTCGCGCCTACGACCAGAGTGTGCTTCGGCTCGCCATGAACCTGTTGCGCTCGCCGGAAGACGCGCGCGACGTGTACCAGGAAGCGTTCCTGCGGGTATACCGGAACCTGCACTCGTTTCGCTTCGATTGCAGCTTCCACACCTGGCTGTACCGCATCGTGACGAACATCTGCCTGGACCAGTTGCGCAAGCGAAAGGTGCGGAAAGAGGAACCGGCGGTGGTGGAGACCTCCGAAGGCGCGATTGACCGGACCGAGGCGTTCGAGGAAGAATCGGCGGCGGCGAATCCGGAGCGCGTGACGTGGAACCGGCAGTTAGGGCAACGGATCGACCGCGCGCTGGAAGAATTGACGCCGCGCGAGCGGATGGTTTTTGAGCTGCGCCATTACCAGGGTTTGCGGTTGCGCAACATCGGCGAGATTCTGGGCACCAGCGAGGAAGCGGCGAAAAACTGCTTCTTCCGCGCCACGCAGAAGATGCGCACGCTATTGGGAGACTTAGTATGACTTGCGATGCGGTGCGGAAACTGATTCCGCTGTATTACTACGGCGAACTGACGCCGGAGGAAGAAGATCAGGCCGAGGCGCACGTCCACGAATGCGCCGCCTGCGCGCGCCAGATGGAGGCGGCGCGGACGCTCGCGGCGGCGCTGGACCGGCGCCGGATGGAAGCGCCGGCCCCTTTGCTGGCCGATTGCCGGGCGGACCTCGCGGCGGCGGTGCGCGGCGCGGCCGCGGAACCGGCGTGGAGGCTGTGGCTGGAAGCGGCCGGCGCCACGCTGGCCGGCTTCACGCGCTGGCGCCAGCCGCTGGCCGCGGCGGCGCTGATCGCGATTGGCTTCTTCGCCGCCAGGCTGGTTCCGGCGGGCTCGGGCTCAGGTGTCTCGACCGCGTCGCTGGTGCCCTCGGAGGGAGTGTTCGTCAATGTGCGCTCGGCGCAGCCGGACAGCTCCGGGCGGGTGAGGATCGCGTACGACGAAACCACACGGCGCGAAGTCTTCGGACCCATCGACAAGCCGGAGATTCAAAAGTTGCTGCTGGTGGCGGCGCGGGAAGAGGACGATCCCGGCGTGCGGGTGGAATCGGTCGGGCTGCTCAAGGAACGCGCCGGTTCCGACGAAGTGCGCGATGCGCTGATGAACGCCCTGCTGCACGATTCCAACCCGGGCGTGCGGCTCAAGGCGCTGGAAGGCTTGAAACCGCTGGCTGCGGCGCCGCCGGTGCGATTGGCGCTGTCCCAGGCGCTCCAGTTCGACGACAATGACGCGGTGCGTATGCAGGCGGTGGATTTGCTGACGTTGCGCCGCGACGAGGCCATGGTGGGCGTGCTGCAAAACCTGGTGCAGAAGGAAGACAACCGCTACGTGCGGCTGAAGTGCGAAAAGGCTCTCAAGGAAATGAATGCATCGATCGGCATTTTCTGAGCCGCGACGATTCCGATCGGAGCCGCGACCATAGGGAGCGGTTTCTACTCAAGAGAAATGAATTCAATACTGCAAATTCAAAACGGCAAAACAGAAATGGCCGCGGATGAACACAGATGAACACGGATAAGCAAAAGGCGTTTTTATCTGTGTTTATCCGTGTTCATCTGTGGCTCAAAACGGTTTTTGGAGGAGCCCCAACCGCAATGGCTTTGCTGGCGCTGCTGCCGCTGGGCGGAGCGTCTCAGGAGCCGCTGGAACGGGAACCGGGCGGCTGGGCGCTGACCTATCGGGGAAGCGTGCCCGCGGCGCGGACGCTGCGCATCAATGGGTCCGGGCCGGTGACTTTGGAAGGCGGCACTGCGCAGACGTTCCTTTACACCGTGAGGCTGAGCGTGGCGGCGCGCTCCGAGGCCGAGGCGCGCAGCATGCTGGCGCGCGCGCCGCTCGAAGTGAAGCGCGGCGAAATCGTGATTCTGACGGCGCCGGGCGGTCCGGTGCGGGCGCGGATCGTGGTGAAAGCGCCGGCTCTCGGCATGGCGAGGATCGTCGACTCCGATGGCGCCGTGGATGCCACCGGAATCGAAGGCGAGCTGGACGTGGAATCGCGCATCGGCGAAGTGACGGTGGACCGCATTGGAGGCCCTTGCACGCTAACCACCGGCGGTGGCGATGTGCAGGTGGGCGAAGTGCGCGGGAAGCTGCGGTGCCTGACCGGCGGTGGCAGAATCACCTTGCGGACAGGGCGCGGCGAAGCGGTGCTCGAAACATACGGCGGCGATATTGTGGTGGGCGATGCGGCGGGCGGCGTGCGCGCGCAGACCGCGGCCGGCAACATCCGCGTCCATCAAGCGGGCGGCGCGGTGACCGCTATCACCGGCGGCGGCGAAGTGGTGATCGAGAAGGCCGGCGGCGCGGTGACGGTACGCAACCTGGCAGGGCCGGTCCAACTGGGCGCGGCGCAGGGCGGATTCGAGTGCCAGTCCGCTTCGGGCGGCATCCGTTTGACCGGCGTGACGGGGCCGATGCGGGTTTCCACTTCGCTCGGCAGCATTGTGGCCGACCTCGCCGGCGCGCATTTGGCCGATTCGTTTCTGGCCACCACCGGTGGTGACATTACGGTGCTCATCCCGTCTAACCTGGGTGTGACGATTCACGCGGACAACCGGATGGCGGACACGCTGCGGCGGATCGTCTCCGACTTTCCGGCCATTCCGGTGTCGCGCATGGGCAGCCGCGTGGTGGCGCAAGGCGCCGCCAACGGCGGTGGACCGCTGCTGCGCATTTCCGGCGCGGGCGGCACGATATTCATCAAACGGCGATAGAGACGATAGGCGAGAAGCGAGGCGCATATGACGACGAAATGGGTGTGGGCAGTTGCGTTGGTGGCGGCTGGCGCGGTAACGCCGGCTTCGTGGGCGCAGAATCCAACGCCGCGGGGACACGGGGCCACCATGGTTGTGGGCAGCGGCAGCTATCTGGGCGTGGGCGTGCTGGACGTGGATACCGAGCGCGCTAAGGCGCTCAAGCTCAAGGAAGAGCGCGGCGTGGAAGTCAGCAGCGTGACCGAAGGCGGCCCGGCCGACAAAGCCGGCATCAAGCAAGGCGACGTGGTGCTCGAATACAACGGCCAGCCGGTGGAAGGCATCACGCAGTTTCAACGGCTGGTGCACGAGACGCCCAACGGGCGCGAGGTGAAGGTCGAAGTCTGGCGCAACGGCGCCTCACTCACCTTGACGGCGACGGTGGAGACGCGCAAAGGCTTTTCCCTGGAATCGCCCAACATGGACATAAACATATTCGGTAACCCGCCGACGTTTGACATGGGGTCCATGCCGACCGTGCATCCGTTCGATATGTCGAACTTCGTTACCGTCATGCCGTCGCGCCGCTTGGGAATCGATGGCGAAGGGCTCGGAGACGAGCCGCAGTTCGCCGAATTCCTGGGCGTGAAGGAGGGCGTCCTGGTGAAATCGGTGCTGAAGAATTCCGCCGCCGAGAAGGCCGGCATCAAGGCCGGCGACGTGATCACAAAAATCGGCGACACGCAGGTCTTCAACTCGCGCGACATCACGAGCACGCTGCGCGCCAACCACCAGAACCAGACCTTCACCGTCACCGTGGTGCGGAACAAGAAGGAAATGCAAGTCACGGTGACGATCGAAGACCGCACCGGCCAAAATGCCATGAGCGCCGCGGCGCAGTGTTGAAGCGCAGGTGGTTGCTGGCTGTTGCACGCTGAGGGGCTCGTTCCGCGCGCGGCCATGGTTGCGAGCCCCGGGTCCTCACGGCGGCAGGAAGCCGAGCAAGCCATCGAGCGGGCCGTGCGGGTGCGCCTCGAAACCCAGGCAGCGTTGTTCGCCACAACACGGCTAAAAGCCGGCATGGCGCTTCTGGCGATGGAGCAGCCGGAGAAAGCTCTCGAACATTTCCGCGCCGCATACGAGGCAGACCCCAAGGGCAAGTACGGTGCGCGAGCGCTGCAACAGATGAAAGAGGACAGCGGCGATGGTCGGTGAGATCTCGCGCCAGGCATTTCCGGCAGGATCTGCCGGAAATTTATCCGAAACAAAGCACTTAAGCTCCGTTTTCCGGCAGATCCTGCCGGAAATGCCGCCTATCCCTGTTTCGCCTTCGCGGCCGGCAGGAAGCGGTTGATGAAGCTGGTGTCGAATTTGCCGGCTTGGAAATCGGGGTCCGCCAGGATGCGCTGTTGCAGCGGAATCGAGGTGTGAATGCCCTCGATGACGAACATGTCGAGCGCGCGGCGCATACGCGCGATCGCCTCGGCGCGGTCGTTGCCGTAAACGATCAGCTTGGCCACCAGCGAATCGTAATAGGGCGGAATTACGCAGTCGGTGTAAGCCCAGGTATCGACGCGCACGCCGATGCCGCCGGGAAGATGGAAGCCGGTGATGCGGCCGGGCGAGGGTGCGAACGTCTCGGGGTTCTCCGCGTTGATGCGGCATTCGATGGAATGGCCGCGCAGCGTAATCGGACCCGGCAGAATCTGCGGCAGCGTCTCGCCCTGCGCGATGCGGATCTGGCTTTTCACTATGTCCACATTGGTCACGAACTCGCTGACCGGGTGCTCCACCTGCACGCGGGCATTCACTTCGATGAAGTACAGCTTGCCGGTCTCGTCCATCAGGAACTCGACCGTGCCCGCGTTGGTATAGCCGGCCGCCTGAATCGCTTTGCGCAGCGCCGCCGAAATCTCCGCGCGCTGCGCGTCGGTGACCACCGGCGAGGGCGATTCCTCGATCAGCTTCTGGTGACGCCGTTGGATGCTGCACTCGCGTTCGCCCAGGATCTCGACGTTGCCCTGGTCGTCGGCCAGAATCTGAAACTCGATGTGGCGCGGGGCGGGGATGAACTTCTCGAGGTAGACGTCGGCGGAACTGAAGGCGGCACCTGCCTCGTGCTGCGCCTGGGCGAACAGTGCGGGCAAATCCTCGGGGTTGTTCACGACACGCATGCCGCGCCCGCCGCCGCCCGCCGAAGCCTTCAAAATTACCGGGTAGCCGATTTCTTCCGCCAGCAGCAGCGCCTCCTCCGGGCTGGCCAGCACGCCCGGCGAGCCGGGCAGCACCGGAACCCCCATCTCGCGCATGAAGGCCCGCGCCTGCTCCTTAACCCCCATCAGCCGGATCACCTGGGGCTGCGGGCCGATGAACCGGATGCCCGAGGTCTCGCAGACTTCGGCGAACCCGGCGTTCTCGCTCAGAAATCCGTAGCCGGGATGGATGGCGTCCACGTTGGTGATTTCGGCCGCGCTGATGATCGCCGCCACGTTCAGATAACTGCGCGCGCTCTTGGCCGGGCCGATGCAGATGGCCTGGTCGGCGTATCGCACGTGCGAGCTGTAACGGTCCGCTTCCGAGTACACCGCGACGGTGGGGATGCCCAGCTCCTTGCACGCCATGATGACCCGGACCGCAATTTCGCCACGGTTGGCGATGAGAATCTTCTTAAACGGTCCGGATGGCAAACAACGCCTCCCCATACTCCACCGGCTGCCCGTTCATCACCAGCTTGCTTTCCACGATGCCCGAGGTCTCGCATTCGATCTCGTTCATCAGCTTCATGGATTCGATGATGCACAGCACTTTGCCCGGCTGCACCCTCTCGCCCAGGCGCACGAAAGGCGGCGCGCCGGGCGACGGGCACTCGTAAAAGGTGCCGACAATGGGCGATTTCACCAGTGACAGATTGGGATCGACGGCTTTGTCCTGCTCCTTGGGCGCGGGCGGCGAGGCCGGAGCCGCCGGCGCGGGGTCTGCCGCCTGGACCGGCCCCGTTGCCGCGTAGGCTGGCGCCGCCAGCACGATCTCCTGCGGCGCAAACCCGGCGCGGCGGATGCGCACGCGGTTGTCGCCGCGCTGCACTTCCAGTTCGGCGATCCCGGTTTCCGACGCCAGCTTGATCAGCTCACGTATTTCGTCTACAGTCATCTTTCGATAGCTTAGCATCCCCGCCGGCTCCCGCTGGGAGCGCTCCTTGCTGGGGGCGACGCGGGATTGTACGCGCGCGTAATAGAATGTCCGGGATCGACTGCCCTCCGGGAGCGCGTCTTTGTTCGTATACTACGGAGGGCGCGCCGGGAAAAAGCCGGACGCCTCAGGCGATCTTGAATGGCGATGGAAGCGACCGATAATGGCGGAGATGCTTCGCGGCGGATGGAACGGCGGGATGGCCGTGCCATAGCGCAGCTCTATGATCGCCACGGGCGCCTGGTTTACGCGGCTGTCCTGAGCATCGTGCGGAACCAGGCGGCAGCCGAGGATCTGGTCCAGGAGACGTTTCTGCGCGCCTGGAAACGCGCGCAAATCTCCGGCGAGCAAACGGGCGCGGTGGGGCCGTGGCTGCTCGCGGTGGCGCGCAGCCTGGCGCTCGACTATGTGAAATCCCAGGACGAACCTGGCAGCACGCCGGCGGCATTCGAAGATGCCAGCCTGTATGCCGGCGTGGAAGCCTTCGAATTGTCTCTGGAGCAGGTGTCGTCCGCCCAAGAAGCGCCGGGCCCGGGGGCTCCGTCCGCCGCTCCGCCTGCCCGATTGCGGCGCCGCCTGCTGGCTTCGGTGGGCGTTCCCGAGCGGCATTACGGTTGGCCGGTGGCCTGGGCGGCGGCGGCCCTGCTCTGTCTTTCCGCGGCCGTGTATTTCGGCGGGCGCGAGCGCCAGTACGCCGAAGAGAGCCTGCGCCTGCGCCGCCAGTTGGGCGATCAGACCACCGAGCTGCACGGCTTGCAGGAGGTCTTCGCCGTCGTGAACGCACCTGGCACCATCGAGGTCGCATTCAGTCCCGCGTCGGCCACCGGCCGCGTTTTCGTCAACCCAAGCCACGGCGTGGTGCTGATTGCTTCGAATCTTCCCCCGGCACCGGCGGGCAGGCTCTACGAGATGTGGATGGTCTCGAAATCCGGCGTGGCGCGCTCTGCCGGCCTGTTCCAGTCGAGCAACGATGGCACGGCCATCCACATCGAGCCTGGCGCGGTGGATCTGTCCGCTGCGGCGGACGTCACCGTGACCCTGCAGGACGAGGCTGGCGCTTCGCAGCCGGCCACGGAGCCGGTGATCGTCGCCCCTCTGCCGGCTGCTCGACGATGATGCGGCGTGGCGCACGCACTCGTGCGTGCCGCGTCGGCACTTCTGCCGACGCTTGATTTCCCATGCGGGAGCAGGTGTCGAGAAGAGTCTCCGACACGGCACGCACGAGTGCGTGCGCCACGCCAGTCCTTAGCGCTCGATGCGGAATGTGCCCTGAAGCGGCAGGTCGCGCGAGGAACCGCCCACTTGCACCGCGTATTCGCCTGGTACGAGCTCCCACCCATTCTTGTCCTCATTGAAGATGGACAAATAGTGCGGGTTCAAATCGAGGGTCACCGACTTGGATTCGCCGGGCTCGAGCGAAATCTTCTGGAACGCGACCAGGCGCTTGAACGGTTCACCCGCCGCCTGGGGCAGCGTGGCGTATACTTCGGCGATCTCGGCTCCGGCGCGGTGCCCCAAGTTCTTCACCGCGAACGTAATCTGCGCCGGCGACACCTTCAGGTCTGAGTAGCTGTAGGTGGTGTAAGAGAGGCCAAAGCCGAACGGAAACAGCGGCTGTTTCTGCTTGGCGTCATACCACTTGTATCCGACCATCAGCCCTTCGTCGTATTCGATA
>DASWZP010000192.1:0-6254 GCA_036404395.1 Bryobacteraceae bacterium
CACCATCATGCCCAGCGGAATCTCGACGTCGATATTCTTCAAATTGTGGAGGCGGGCACCGACGATGCGCAGCATGCGTTTGCGGTCCACCGGCCGGCGCTCGCGCGGCGCAGCCACGCGCAACTCCCCGCGCAGATAGCGCGCCGTGAGCGAGCTATTACCGTTCGAGAGCAGCCGCTCGAGAGTGCCCTCGTATACGACATTGCCGCCGTGCTCGCCCGCGCCCGGCCCGAGATCCAGCAGATGGTCGGCGGCGCGCATCACTTCCGGATCGTGCTCCACCACCACGATGGTGTTGCCCAGCTCGCGCAATTCCTCGAGGATGCGGATCAGCCGCCCGGTGTCGCGGCTGTGCAGACCGATGGATGGCTCATCGAGCACGTAGCAGGCACCCACCAGCCGCGAGCCCAGGCAGGTGGCGAGCTGGATGCGCTGGGCCTCGCCGCCGGAAAGCGTGGACGACAGCCGGTCCAGCGTCAGGTATTCGAGGCCCACGTCGTTCAGGAACTTCAGCCGCTGGCGGATTTCGACCAGGATCTTCTCGGCGATGGCGGCTTCTTCCGGCTTGAGCGCCAGCGCGTCGAAGAACTGCGCGGCTTCGGCGATATTGAGGCGCACCACTTCGGCCAGGTTGCGGCCGCCCACGCGCACGTACAGAGCTTCCTTGCGCAGGCGCGCGCCCTTGCACTCCGGGCACAACGCGTAACCGCGGTAGCGGCTGAGGAAGACGCGCACGTGCAGCTTGTATTTCTTGGTTTCGAGATATGCGAAGAAGCGGCGGACGAAATCGTACACCAGCTCGCGCTCCTCGCCGGTCAGGTCGGCGAAGGCCGCGCGAAAGCGCACTTTCCCGCGCGCGGACTTGCGGAAATTGCCGAGCCAGGAGCGGAATTTGGGCTTGGTCCACGGCTCGACGGCGCCTTCATCGAGCGAAAGCGACTTATCGGGAATCACGCGGTCCAGGTCGAAATCGATGGTGTTGCCGAAGCCCTGGCAGCGCGGGCAGGCGCCGACCGGCGAATTGAAGCTGAACAGAATGGGCTCCGCGGCCGCGAATTCCATGCCGCACGTCTTGCACTGGAACTTCTCATTGAAGCGCAATGTCCGCGCGGGCACGGCACTTTCGGAAACGGCGCTCTCGAAGATGACTTCACCAGCTTCGCGATAGCAGATTTCAACCGTATCGACCAGGCGCTGATGCAGGCCGGGGCCGATCGCGATGCGGTCCACCAGCACGAAAACCGGCTGGCTGAAATCGATATCGAGCAGCGATTCGGGCGTCGAAAACTCGAAAATCCGCCCGGCCTGATAGAGCCGCGTGAATCCCTTCTTGCGCAGCTCGAACAAGTGGTCGCGCAGGGAGGCGGCGCCCGAGTGCTCGCCGCATGCGAACAAGGCGTACCAGCGCGAGCCTTCGGGCAATGCGAGCAGGCGCGCGGCCACTTCATCCACCGTGTCTTTCTTCACCACGGTGCCGCAGTTCGGGCAGAAGGTCTGGCCGATGCGAGCGTAGAGCAGGCGCAGAAAATCGTAGCACTCGGTCGCGGTGGCGACGGTGGAACGCGGGTTGCGGCTCGAGTTCTTCTGGCGAATCGCCACCGCGGGCGCGATGCCATCGATATCGTCCACCGCCGGCTTTTCCATGCGCTCCAGAAACTGGCGGGCGTAGGCCGACATCGATTCCACATAACGCCGCTGGCCCTCCGCGTAGATGGTGTCGAATGCCAGCGACGATTTGCCCGAGCCCGACACGCCGGTCACCACGGTCAACTGGTTGTGGGGAATCGAAACCGAAATGTTCTTCAGATTATGGGTTCGCGCGCCGCGAATCCGGATGTAGTCTTGCACGGGAGTGACGGGTATTTCTTAAGTATAGCCCGCGTCTCCAAGAACAAAACCGGCAAGCTAAAGCGTGCCCTACCGGCCCATGCTATCCTGACTCACAACGAGGGCGGGGATTGCCTGTAACTCATACCCGCCGGCAACACGTCTATCGTCAGATAACGGCCACGGAACGCCGGTGAGAACCCGATGTTCGAGCTCCTCTTCAAATACCCGGCCGGCATTTTTCATAAAGGCCAGTTCGTATTGCTGACGCCGTGGCCCCTGTGGCTGCTGGCGGCGGCGCTGGTGTGCGGCGCGGGTTTGCTGTACTGGCACATACGGCGCAACCACGGCATGTTGAGCGGTGCGCGTCCGCTGGCCATCTGGCTGCTCGAATCCGCCATGCTGGCGCTGATCCTATTTCTACTCTGGCACCCCGCGCTGAGCGTGGCCACGCTGCGGCCGCAGCAGAACGTGGTAGCCGTGCTGGTGGATGATTCGCGCAGCATGGGCATCGCCGATGCCGGAGGCACGCGCGAGGCGGCAGCCAGGCGCGCGCTGTCGAGCGGGCTGCTCAAATCGCTCGGCGAGCGCTTTGAGATTCGGCTATACAAGTTCGGCAAAGAGCCCCAGCGCGTCGCGAATACGGACGCGCTCGACGCCTCCGAGCCGGCAACCCGCATCGGCGACACGCTGGAGCGCGTGCTGGGGGAATCGTCGTCGCTGCCGCTGGGCGCCGTCGTGCTGCTGAGCGATGGAGCGGACAATGCAGGCGGCGTCAGCCTGGACACGCTGGCCGCGCTCCGCAAGCAGCGCATCCCGGTCCACACGATCGGCTTCGGCCGCGAGCATCCGAGCCGCGACGTGGAAATCACCGACGCTGTGCTGCCTTCGCGGGCACTGCCGCAATCGCGGCTGACCGCGACCGTCACGTTTTCCAGTTACGGATTCTCCGGCAGCCGCGCCAGGCTCAGCGTGCGCGACAACGGGAAAGTGCTGGCCAGCCAGGAGGTGACGCTACCCTCCGACGGCCGGCTGCGCACCGAGTCGCTGGTGTTCAACTGCGGCGATGCGGGGCCGAAGACTTTCGAGATCGGCATCGATCCGCTCGCCGGCGAAGAGAATACGCACAACAACGCGGTCACCCGCCTGGTCAACGTGGAGGCGCGCAAGCCGCGCGTCCTTTATGTGGAAGGCGAGCCGCGCTGGGATTACAAATTCATCCGCCGCGCGCTGCCCTTCCTTCCGAATGACGATCACCCCGAGCAGGAGATCGCCGGCATCGTGCGCACCACGCAAAACAAGATCTACCGCCAGGGCACCACCAGCGCCAAGGAACTCGAAGACGGATTCCCCGCCAAGGCCGCAGAGCTGTTCGCGTATCAGGGCTTGATTATCGGCAGCGTCGAGTTGAGTTACTTCACGCCCAGCCAGCAACAGCTCATTCATGATTTTGTGGATCGCCGCGGCGGCGGGTTGCTGTTGCTGGGCGGGCGCGCCGCTCTTTCCGATGGCGGCTGGGCGAGCGGGCCGCTGGCTGATCTGATCCCCACCAAGCTCCCCGAAACCAAGGGCACGTTTCACCGCGATTTCACCGGCCAGGAGCTGACGCCGGCCGGCGCCGAGAGCAGCATCTGCCGCCTGGATGACGACGCCGCGCGCAACGCCGAGCGCTGGAAAAAGATGCCGATGATGGCCAGCTACCAGGATGCCGGCGACGAAAAACCCGGCGCGACTGTGCTGCTGGTTTCCACGCCCTCCGGAAAGCGCAAGCTGCCGCTGCTGGTGACGGAAAACTACGGCCGCGGACGCACCGTTTTGTTTGCCACCGGCGGAAGCTGGCGCTGGCGTATGTGGCTACCGCACGAAGATCTCGCCCACGAGACGTTCTGGCAGCAGCTGCTGCGCTACCTGGTGACCGACACGCCGGGACCGGTGACCGCGACCACGCCCAGGCAGGTGCTCTCCGACGAAACGCACGTGCCGCTGCGCGTGGAGGTGCGGGACAAGGAATATAAACCGGTCGCCAACGCGACGGTGCAGGCGCGATTCTTGCAGCCCGATGGCACCAGCGTCACCATGGAACTGGCGCCGCAGCCGCTCGAAGAGGGGATCTACACCGGCGAATTCTCGGCCGAGGCGCCCGGCTCTTACGTGGCCGAGATCATCGCCGGCCGCGAGCAGGAAGAATTAGGGCGCGATGTTCTGGTCCTTCGCCGCGAGGATGGCGTGGCCGAGAACTTCGGAACATCGCAGAACCGCGAGCTGCTGGAAAAGCTCGCTGAGCAGACCGGCGGCCGCTATTACACGCCGGATCAAGCCTCCAAGCTGGCGAACGAAATCTCGTATTCCGAAGCCGGCATCACAACGCGCGAAACGCGCGACCTATGGGATATGCCGGCCATTTTCCTGCTGGCGCTCGGCCTGCGCGCATGCGAATGGCTGCTGCGCCGTAAGTGGGGCGTGGTATGAGACTCTGCGCACTGCTGCTGGCCGGCGCTTTGTCATCGCCCGCGGCCACTTACTATCTGACGATTTCCGGCCTGGGCGGCGAGCCCGATTACGACCAGCGCTTCAAGATGTGGGCGCTCGATATCGATTCGAACTTGAAGAAGGCCGGCAACGTCAACGTCACTACGTTGATTGCGCCGAATCGCGAACAAATTCGCGCGCAATTTCAGGAGCTCGCGCGGACGGCGAAGCCGGACGACTCGCTGGTAGTGATGTTGATCGGGCACGGCACGGATGACGGAGTAGATTACAAGTTCAACATTCCCGGCCCCGATATTACTGCCGCGGAGCTGGCCGAGTTGCTCGACCGCGTTCCGGCCGCGCGCCAATGTGTGGCGATCATGACCAGCTCGAGTGGCGGCGCGATCGCGTTTCTGCGCCGTCCCAACCGTATCGTCATCACCGCTACCAAGGCAGGCACGGAAAAGAACGCCACCGTTTTCGCGCGCTACTGGGCCGAGGCCCTGGGCGACCCGGCGGCGGACACGGACAAGAACGATGCGATTTCCGTGCTGGAGGCTTTTCGTTACGCACAGCGCAAGGTGACCGAGTCTTTCGATTCCGCCAAGCGCCTGGCCACCGAACATTCGCTGCTCGAAGACACCGGCAAGGGCGACGGAGAGCGAAACCCGTCACCCGATAATGGCGTGGGCAGACTGGCTGCGGCATTCACCCTGGTGCGGCTGGGGGCTAATGCCGATGCCGCGCGCGATCCCGCCAAACGCGCGCTACTGGCGAAGAAAGAGGAGTTGGAACAGGCCATCGATCAATTGAAATACGAAAAGGCCGGGATGGACGCCGCCGATTACCGCAAGCAATTGACCCAGCTTTTGCTCGAGCTGGCCAAGACGCAGGAGGCGCTCGATGCCCCGCAGAAGTGAGCCGGTGCTGCCGTGGCGCAGGCTGTCAAGCCGGCTGAGCCGGGAGTCATCCGGGCTTTTCTTGGCCTTGGCTTTCTTCGCAACGCTCGCTCCTGCGCAGACCTTACAGCAAGCCGAGGCTCTCTGGAAGGCGCGGCGCTACCAGGACGCCAACACCGTGTTTCGCGACCTGGTGGCGCGCGAGCCTCGCAATGCGGTGATCCGCGTCCGCTGGGGCCGCATGTTTCTGGAACACTGGCAGGCGGACGAGGCCGAGCGTCTTTTCGACGAGGCCCTCGAATTGAAGCCCAACGACGCGGGCGCGCTGCTGGGCAAGGCGCTGGTTGGGGCGGAGGTTTACTCGGGCAACGCCGTCGAATTCGCGCAGCAGGCGTTGCTGAGCGATCCGAAATTGGTGGAAGCCCAGGAACTGTTAGCGCGGCTGGCTCTGGAGGACGACGACAAAGGCAAAGCCGAAGCCGAAGCCGAACGGGCGCTCGCGCTCGACGCCAATTCCGTCCAGGCGAAAGCCATCCTCGCCACGATGGACTGGCTGGCGGACAAAAAGGAGAGCCCCTGGGATCCGCACGCGGCCAAAGGCTATGAGACCGCCGGCCATTTCTTCATGCTCAACCGGCGTTATGAGGACTCGGTCGCGTTCTACCGCAAGGCTATCGGCCTCGATCCGCGGCTTGATTCCGCGCGCTCGCAGCTTGGCGTCAACCTGATGCGGCTGGGCCGCGACGAAGAGGCTTACGAGCAGCTCAAGACCGCTTGGGACAACGGATTTCGCGACGCCGCTACCGCGAACTCACGGACCCTGATGGACAGCGAGAAGAACTTCGTGACGTTCCGGACCGATCGCACGATTCTCAAGCTGAATAAAAAGGAAGCCGATCTTCTGCGCCCGTATTTCGAAGCCGAGATGCGGCGCGCCATCGCGGTCTATGAAAAGAAATACCGCTGGAAGCTGACCCAGCCGGTGCAGGTGGAAGTGTACCCCGATCACGAAGATTTCGCTGTGCGCGCGCTCGGCATGCCGGGCCTGGGGGCGCTGGG
>DASWZP010000193.1:0-5957 GCA_036404395.1 Bryobacteraceae bacterium
TGGTGCATCGTTTTCGGCACTTGTGCGTTTGCCGCGGCGCCGCTCGACTATTTTCTGGCCCACCTCGGCGGTGCGCTCGATGTAGCGCGCCGCGAGCTGGCCCGGCGCCGGGAAGCCGAAGCGACGCTGAGTGAACGGGAAGCCGCCTACCGCACGCTGTTCGAGCAGAGCCCGTTCTCCGTCGCCCTGACCGACATGGATGGCAAATACATCGACGTCAATGAGAGCTTCTGCATACACGCCGGGCTTACCCGCGCGCAGGTCATCGGCAAGACCGCCCTCGAGCTCGGCCAGGTGGACCTGCAAGAGCACGACAAATTTCGCCGGGCACTCTGGGATGGCGGCGGGTCGGTCCAGCAGCACGAGGCCGCGTTTCAGGCGGCGGACGGCAGCCTGGCTCACACTCTGATTTCAGCCCGGGTCATCGAGATGCGCGGCCAGCGGTACGTGCTGGCCACGGTCAACTACATCACCGAGCGAGTGCGGGCCGAAGCGGCGTTGCGGGAAAGCGAGGCCCGCTACCGCCGCATCGTGGACACCACCAACGAAGGCATCTGGTCGATGGACGAGCGGGGTATCACCAACTTCGTCAACCGGCGGATGGCCGAGATGCTCGGCTACGAGCCCGAGGAAATGATCGGCCAGAGCCTGTTTTCGTTTGTCTTTCCGGAAGACATCCCACTCTTCGAACAGCGCATCGCCAGCCTGCAGCGCGGCGAGGCCAGCGTCGCCGAAGAACGCTTCCGCCATCGCGGCGGGGCCGAAGTGCCGGCGCTGGCATCGAGCACGCCCATCCTCGATCGATCGGGACAGTTCAAAGGCGCGTTCGTGATGCTGATTGACATCACCGCGCAGAAGCGGGACCAAGCCGAGCGCGAAGCACTCCGCCAGCAGTTGGAACAGGCGCAGAAGCTGGAATCCCTCGGCCGCCTCGCCGGCGGCGTCGCCCACGACTTCAACAACCTGTTGACCGTCATCAACGGCTACAGCGACTTGCTCATCAAGGACCTTTCGGAAGGCGATCCACAGCGGCAGGTGATGGAGGAAATCCGCGATGCGGGCGAGCGTGCGGCCGTCCTCACCAAGCAGTTACTCACCTTCGGCCGCCGCCAGATCGGCCAGCCCCGCCCCCTCGAACTCAACGCCGTAATCGCCGGCGCGGAGCGCATGCTGCAGCGGCTCATCGGCGAGGATATCCTGCTCGAAACCGATCTCGATCCGGCGCTCGATCCGGTCATGGCCGATCCCGGTCAGATCAACCAGGTGCTGCTCAACCTGTCCCTCAACGCGCGCGATGCCATGCCGGACGGCGGCAGGCTCGTCCTGGCGACCGCCAACGTTCGCTTCGACGCTGAGAACACCCCTCCGGGCTGTCAGCCCGGCGCCTACGTGAGGTTGACTGTGGCCGACACCGGCACCGGCATCGACGACGAAACCATGCGGCATCTCTTCGAGCCGTTCTTCACCACCAAACCCAGCGGCCACGGAACCGGGCTTGGACTGGCCTCCGTCTACGCCATTGTCCAACAAGGCCGCGGCTCCATCCGCGTGCACAACGAGCCGGGAAAGGGATGCCGCTTCGAGATTCATCTGCCGCGTACCGAAGGCTCCGTGGAACCGGTTTCCTCCTCCGCCCTCGAACTGCCCCAGCGCCGCCAGGGCCTCACCGTACTTGTGGTGGAAGACCAGGGCGGCGTGCGCCGCCTCGTCTCGCACGCTCTCCGTGCTTGCGGGTACCACGTCCTCGAAGCCGCCAGCGGCGATGAAGCGCTCCGCCTTGCCGAAGCGGTCGAGGGCGGTTGCCAGCTCGCCGTGACCGATGTGGTCATGCCGGGCATGTCCGGCAAGACTTTGGCTGAGGAACTGCACGCCCGGTGGCCGGATATCAAGGTGCTCTTCATGTCCGGCTATCCCAATGAGGTGATCCTCCGGCACGGAGTGATGGACAGCGCCGTCAACTACCTGGGAAAGCCGTTCACCCCCGCCGAACTGGCGGCGAAAGTCCGCGAAGTGATGGGATGACTTGTAGCACCCGCATTCGCAAAGAACCGGCGGCGGCCGGCGCTGCGAAGACACGCGGCGCCCTATCCGTAGCACACGCACTGGTAACGCCGGCGGTTTTTGCCGCCGGCTCTTTTTGTGTGCCGGGCAGCTCAACCTGAATTCCGAAGTCAACTTCGGCGATGTGGCATTCCCACAGCGAAGCACCATGAAACAGCAGGTCGTGTATCAGGGCACGGCTGAAGCCGTGCCCTGATACAAGGCGTCCAATTTCGGAATACGGGCTCAAGCTGAACGGTAGCTCGACCCGCCGCACTGCCCGGTCCGAACCTGTGCGCCGGGTGGTGTGCGGCGCCACGTTGGCATTTGCCCGGTTTGCGGATAGACTAGATGGCTATGCATGGCAACCAAGAGGTTTTGAAATGTCTAGGGGAATCCCTCAAGGCCGAGCTCACGGCCATCAATCAATATTTTCTGCACGCTAAGATGTGCGAAAACTGGGGCTACTTGCGGCTGGCCGGCTACTACCGCAAAGAGTCGATCGAGGAAATGGTTCACGCCGAGAAGCTCATCAACCGGATTCTCTTCCTCGATGGAGCGCCGAACATGACCTCCATCGGCCCGATTCGCGTCGGGACCAATGTCAAAATGATGTTCGAGAGCGACCTGGCGCTGGAGATGGACGCGGTCAAGCATCTCAACCGCGCCATCAAGGCCTCCACCGCGGCCGGCGATAACGCATCGCGGGCGTTGTTCGAGGAGATCCTCGGTCAGGAAGAAGAACACGTCGATTACCTGGAGGGCCAGCTTCACGCCATCGGCGAAGTTGGCCTCGAAAACTACCTCGCCCAGCAACTGCACAAAGGCGAAAAGGACTAGGTCTCCGATCGGAGCCGCAGCCATAGGGAGTGACCATAGGCCTGCGGCCCTCCCATGGGGATGAAACCGGCCACCGTGGCGCGGGCTGTCAAGCCTGCTGAGTCGAGAGTCGTCTCGACTCTTCTTCCCTCGGCGTGTTTTTCAACGGAGCGTTTTCTCAACAGCTCCTAATTCCAAAGTCACGGTACTGCCGCGCTTCCCGCCCCTCGTCCGCCGTTTCCATCATAATAACGGCAGGACCCGGGCATGCCATTGGATCGCATCGCGGCGCTGTTGGTGGCTGGGCTGGCGCTGGCGGGCCAGGCCGCGGGCCAGGTCGTTTGGAGCGGCCGCGTGGTCGACCAGAACGATGCCCCGGTGGCCGGTGCGCGCATCCGCGTCCTCGAGGAGTCCCGTCCCGCGCTCGAAGCCGTGTCCTCGCCTACCGGATCGTTTGCTGTCACCGTGCCCGCACCCGGCCCGTATCTCGTCACCGTGGACCGCGCCGGGTACTTTCAGTTGCGCGATCAGGCGGTGGAGATCGCGGCCGGCGGCGCCGAAACCACTCTCGTGCTGAACGTGCTGGAGGAAGTCTTCCAGAGCGTCCATGTCGGCGCCATTTCCAATCCGGTGGATGCCGCCACAACCGCCGGCGAGGAGCGGCTGAGCGGCACCGAGATCAACGACATTCCTTACCCGGCCACCGAAAGCTTGCGCAACGGCATGCGACTGATGCCGGGCACGATCGAAGACCCGTCCGCCGGCCTTCACTTTCACGGCGGGGCCGAATATCAGACCCAGTACACGCTGAACGGGGTGGATATCACCGACCCCGTCAGCGGCCGCTACACCACGCTGCTGGCGATGGACGGAGTGCAATCGGTGGATCTGGAAGGCGCGCGCGAGCCCGTCCAGTATGGGCCCGGATCGGGCGGCACACTGGCCATTCACAGCGAGAGCGGTACCGATCTGTTCCACTACACCGTTACCAATTTCATTCCCGGCATCGACCAGCGGGGAGGCGTGCGCATCGGCGATTGGACGCCGCGCGCCGTCCTCTCCGGGCCCATCGTCAAAGGCAAGGCTTGGTTCGCGGACAGCGTTTATGGCAGTTACAACAACGGCTACGTTGCCGGCTTGCCCACTGGCGCGGACACGAATGCGGCCTGGGAGTTCGGTAACCTCGCCCACGCTCAAGTCAATCTTTCTCCCGCCAACATTTTCTACGCCGACTTCCTGAGCAACTTCGACCACCAGTCCCACTCCGGCTTGGGACCGCTCGACCCGGTCCCCACCAGCTCCGGCCTGAGCGATCATGAGTGGCTGCTGGATGCCAAGGACTCGCACTCGTGGTACGGCGGTTCGCTGCTGGAATTTGGCTTGGCCTGGCAGGCGGTTTACCACCGGCAGGTGCCGGAAGGCACCGCGCCCTATCTGATCACCCCCGAGGGCCGCAGTGGAAACTACTACGTCGACTCCCGCCAGAATGGGAGCCGCGGGCAGGTTTTCGTCAACTACTTCCCGCGCGCGCGCACGCTTGCGGGGCGCCACCAACTGCAGACCGGCGCCACCGCGCAACGCTTGGATTACGACGCGCGATTCACCCGATCGGAGGCCGAGGTGATCGGCTTGAGTGGCCTGCCCCAGTTCGTCACCACGTTTCGGGGCAGCGGGATATTCGGGCGCGGGAACTCGGTCGCATCGGCCTATGTCAACGATCATTGGCAACCGGCCGCCCGTCTCACGGTGGATGCGGGCGCGCGCCTGGATTGGGACCGCCTGGTGGGCGAAGCCGCCGTGTCGCCGCGCATCGCAGCCGCCTGGGCGCCGATGGAGGACAGCCGCACCAAGCTCACCGCGGGCTATGCCATTTTGAGCGATCCCAGCAACCTCGCTCTGTTCTCCAGGCCGTTCGATCAGCAGGCCGTCATCACGTCTTACGATTCGTCGGGAGCGCCGTTGCCGCCGTTGATCACAACATTCCTGGCGGGACGCGACCTCAAGTTCCCGCGGTATGGCCAGTGGAGCGCGGGCGCGGCACGCGACCTGGGACGCCGCATTTCGGCGAGCGCCGAATGGATGCGCAAGCGCGGCACCGATGGCTTCGTTTACGCTTCCACCGGTGCACCCGGTCCCGTGAATCTCGATCGAGTGAGCATGGCCTGGGGAACCGGCGGCAACTACGTGCTCTCCAACTTGCGGCGCGATGCCTACGATGAGGTATCGCTCACCGTGCGGCAGTCTTTCGGCGAGCAGTTTGGGTGGCTGGCGAGTTACACCCGATCGCGAGCTGTCTCCAATGCCGTGCTCTCCACCACCATCGACGAGCCCCTGCAGGTGATCAGCGGCTTCGCTCCCATGCCCTGGGACGCGCCGAATCGTTTCCTCGGCTGGGGTTACTTTCCGCTGCATAGCCCGAACTGGGCGCTGGCCATGTTGGTAGACTACCGCACCGGATTACCCTACTCTTTCACCACCGATTCCGGCGTGCTGGTGGGACCGATGGATGCCGAACGCTATCCCGATACGTTCGACCTCAACATCCACATCGAGCGGCGTTTCGTGTTCCGCGGTTACCGGCTGGGACTGCGGGCCGGCTGCAACGACATTACCGGGCACCGCAATTACACGGCTGTTAACAACGTGGAAGGCGCGCCTAACTTCCAGCAGTTTTACGGCGCCGAAGGCCGGCACTTCGTGGTGCGCATCCGCATGTTCGGCCGCGCCCGCAAACCGTAGAGGCCGGGCATGCCCCGTGGGGCAGGTCCCCGGCCTGCTTTTCGTACCGCCGGCGGTCTTGCCGCCGGTTCTCTTTCTTTGTCTCTACATTCCTGTCTACCGCAGACGCCGCCTCCCGCGGTGTCACAAAACAGCACCTCGTAGGGGCCGGGCATGCCCGGCCCGGCTCGCCTCAACCTTCAGTCACAACTCATCTCCCCCACTAACTCAATCACTTAGGGGTGTGCGACATAGAAGTGGGGTCAAGCGACGCGGCGCGCCTCCCAGTAGTCCTCAAACCGACCGTTGAGATGGCAGCATCTCAGAGCAATGATGGCGTTGGCTCCCCGAACGGTCCAAAACATCCCGGACTGTTTGAG
>DASWZP010000194.1:0-8124 GCA_036404395.1 Bryobacteraceae bacterium
CCAGGCACTTCGCAACGATAATTCCGCAGAGCCCGGTGCGCCGTTGAAGGGATAGGCCGGAGTTCGATCTCTCGACTCGCGCTGCGGGGAGGCCTATTTTCGCGTTTCAAAAAGATGCTTGATTTTGATATCTTCTGAGTACATTATTGTAGTCAGATGAACTCCGAGCCCAAAGGCCCCGAGGCGGCCCGCTGGCGGCAGCGGAAGTTCAATGTCCTCCGGCAGTTCCATTTCCCAGGGGACTTGTTGCCGGGTTCGCTCGCGCTGAGCCATCGCCGCTGCGGGAAGCCCACCTGCCATTGCGCCAAAGGCGAAGGCCACCCGGTCTGGCTCCTCGGCTTCATGGCAGAGGGCAAACATCGAGTGGAGCGGATTCCGAAACAGTGGGTTGACGACGTGCGCCGACGAGTCGAAGCCGGCCGCGCCTTGCAGGACGCTCTGCGCGAGGTCCTCACCGCTAACGCCGAGTTGCTGGTGTTGCGGCGCAAACAGCAGCCCCGTTGAAGGGGCCGCATGTAGGCCAGATCGGCAATTACGCCTGCCACTGTCTGGCTCTGAAATCCTACTTTCGACACCCAGGCGATGGCCGGGTGCATCCCTCGATCCCCGCACGGGATGTGGTCTGGGCCGTGGTGGCCGGCCATATCCTGCGCGTGGCGAGTTTCTTGCGTTTGGAATGGTTAGCCCACTCGCCCGTTCGTGCTGAGCTGGGTTTGCGCGGCCCGTTCGGGGATGATGCTCTGGCCTACTGCACCGAGCGCATGGACCCGGAAACCACGCGCCTGGCGTTGGCTGCCGTCCTGCACCAGGCCAAACGCAACAAAGCCTTCGAGAACAGCCGGTTGATCGGCCTGGCTTTGGATGGCACCAGCGCAGGGCGCACCTACCAAGAGCCGTGCCCACTATGCGATCCCATCAAAGACCCGAAGGGAGAAGTGCATGGGCATCTTCACCACTTTGTTTTGCTCAGTGTCGTGGGCGTGGGCGGGTTGACCCTGCCGGTGGACGTGGAACCATACGGTCCCGGCGATAGCGAGTATGCTGCCGCCCAACGTTTGCTGCGGCGAGCGGCGGATCATCTGGGATCACGCTTTGCCGACTATGTGGTGGGAGATGGCGAATACGCCACTGCTCCCTTCTTGCACACCACCGGCTCGGTCGGCTTGCCAGTAGTGGCGCGCCTCAAAGAGAACCTCCCTTTGTTGGCCGCCGCCGTGCGCGCGCTCTTCGACGGCCAGCCGCCCCAGGCCGTGTTCCAGGAAGGCGGCGACCAAGTTGAAGTCTGGGACAGCGACCATTTCGATCCATGGGAAACCCTACACTGGCCAGCCGTACGCGTCCTGCGTTACCGCCAACACAAACCCGATGGCAGCGTCGTCCAGGCCGAGTGGCTCACCGACTTCCCCATTTCTAAGCTGGGAAGCCTGAGTTTCTACCGCATAGCCAAGAGCCGCTGGGAAATCGAAAATCGCGGCTTCAACGACGGCAAGAACCGCTACGGCATGGAGCACATCTGCCACCATGAACCCAACAGCATCCTGATCGTCTGGCTGTTGATCCTGCTCGCCATGGTCATTGAGCGGCTGTATCGGATGCGTTACCTACACCGGGGAGAACATGGCATCCGCTCCGCCGCCGACCTTTGTACTTACCTCTGGTTGACCCTCGGCTCCCGCAGCCCGCCCGATAGCGCTTGATCTTCTGCCGGGCGGACGGCGGCATGGCTCCGTTGCTCTTTGATAACTCGACTGCTTTCTCGTGGAGTAATGACCCCAGGGGAGTTCGCCGTCGTTTGACGGACCGCAGGAGCCCGCCCCCCCCGAGACTCGATTCCACTCCACCACGCCGAACTCTGCTTAACAGGGTTTTCCGAAACGGCTGAGAAGCCGCGCGTGGAGTGGCGCCCGTCCGTGGTCTGCGCGATACTAGTGACAGGATTGTTGGCCACGGCACTGGCGTTTACCATCCAGGCGTGGGCTCAGCGGTATACGACTTCTACCCGTACGGCACTGATTTACATGCTGGAGCCGGTGACGGCCTGGCTGACTTCGTACTTCTTGACCGGGGAAGGCCTTTCCGGACGAGCCGCCGCGGGCGCTGGCCTGATCCTGGGCGGAGTGGTGCTGGTGGAGGTGAAACCATGGACTTCGCGGCCACATCCACTTAGTTAGATAAAGCGGCGGGCCGGTGCGTTTCGAAACCGGCTGGCCGGGAGCGCAGGAGTAGGATATCCCATGAAATTCTTCGACAGGTTACGAACCGAGAAGCTGCTTTCATCCACCCTGATTGTGTTCACGCTGGCAATCGGCGTGGTGATCGGCACGCTGATTAGCACGGGGGTGAAGGCCGCCCGGTCCAACCAAGGCAATTTCGCGCCGGACGCGACGCCGCTGACGATTCCGAATGCGGTTGAGTTGCCCTCCCAGTTCACCCAGATCGCCAAGCAGGTGGAACCCTCGGTGGTGAGCATTTCGACCACCTACCTGCCGAAAATGACGCAGAACCCCCACCCGCGGCGGCGCCAGATGCAGCCCGACGAAGGGGAACAGGGCCAGGGCCAGGGCGAAGGCGACGGAGGAATGAACGATTTTCTATACCGCTTCTTCGGCAACCCGTTCGGGGAAGGCGGCCCGAACATGCGATCGCGGCGCACCGAGGCTTTGGGCTCGGGTGTGGTGGTGGACCGGGCCGGCTACATTCTGACCAACAACCACGTAGTGGACAAGGCCGACCGCATCCAGGTGAAGTTTCACGGCGACGTGGCGGAATACGAAGCCAAACTGGTGGGCGCGGACCCGGTGACCGACCTGGCGGTGATCCGGGTGACCGGCAAGAGCGGCCTGGAACCGGCGAAGATCGGCAACTCCGACGCGGTGCAGGTGGGCGACTGGGCGGTGGCGATCGGCTCGCCGTTCACTTACCAGGAGACGGTGACCGCCGGCATCATCAGCGCCAAGGACCGCGAAGTGGATGCAAACCGGCAGTTCCAGCATTTTCTGCAGACCGACGCGGCCATCAACCCGGGCAACAGCGGCGGCCCGCTGCTGAACATGCGCGGCGAGGTGGTGGGCATCAACACGGCCATCGCGTCGGAGTCCGGCGGGTATGAAGGCATCGGCTTCGCGCTGCCGATCAACACGGCGGCGATGGTGTACAACGCCATCATCAGGGACGGCAAAGTAACGCGCGGCGGCATCGGCATCTCTTTCGGCCAGTCGGACGATCCGACAACCACGGCGAACCTCAAGGCCAGCGGCGTCAACGAGGGAGTGTTTGTGCTGTCGGTGGCGCCCGGCGGCCCATCGGACAAGGCCGGCATCAAGGACGGCGACGTGGTGGTGGCGATCAACGGAAAGCCGGTTCGCGATGGAAATCAACTGACGGGCATGGTGACCTCCACGCCGGTCGGCAATTCCATCGACGTGACGGTGGTGCGGGAAGGCAAGCGGCAAAACATCAAAGTGCAGGTGGCCGACCTGGCGCAGATCTTCCCCGACCGGTTCGGCAATGGCGGCGAAGCCGCGGAGGAAAAGCGGGAAGGCACCTCGGTGAGCTTCGGCATGACGATCGAGACCTTGACCGAGCGGCAGATCGAGACGCTGGGCATCAAGGAAAAGGGCGGCGTGCGAGTGCTGGAGGTCGAACCGAATTCCTTTGCCGAGGACATCCGGCTGCAGAAGGGCGACGTGATTATCGCCATCGCCGGGCAGCATGTCAATAACATCGAGGATGTCAAGAAGGTGCAAGCCACACTAAAGCCCGGCGACGCGGTGCAGTTCCGCGTCTTGCGGCAGGAGAGGCCAAATGCACCCTGGACCTCGTACTATCTGGCCGGATTCCTGCCGGCCAAGCAGTAACCGAGCCTTGGCGCGGTCCCTGGGGCCAGCCCTGGGGACCGCGGATCCCTGTTAGAATCAAAGCACCGGATATGAAAAGGGCTTTGTGTGCCGTGGTAGCGGTAATGGCGTATGCGGCTGCGGCGCCAGCGCAAACGCAATCCAATAAACCCGCGCCGGCGGTTGCGGCGAAGCCCGCGCCGGCGGCCCCGAAGCCAGCCACCACGCCCGCGGCCAAGACCGTCGCCCCCCAATCCGCCTCCGGCAAGCGGCCGGTTACGGCCAGCGCGACGCATAGGCCCGCTACCGGGACCGCCGCGGCCGGCAAGGTCACGCCCGTCAAAGCCGGCGCGGTAAACGGGAGCCATGCCAAGGCGGCGGCTTCCGGATCAGCCGCCGCGAAGCGCGGCAGGAAGGGACGGCCAGCGCCCCGGCGGCCCCGGCAAATGGCTCCAGCGCCGGAGCGGTACCAGGAAATTCAACAGGCGCTAGTATCCAAGGGCTATCTGAAACCCGAGGAGGCCAGCGGGGTGTGGGATCAGAATAGCAGCGACGCCCTCAAACGCTTTCAGAGCGAACAGAAGTTGCCGGGCACCGGCAAGATCGATTCGCTTTCGCTGATCGCATTGGGCCTGGGCCCCAAGCACGATTCCGCGGAAGCCAGGCCGGCGCCACTCCCGGTGCCCGGTCAAGACCCGGTCCAAAGCCGCTAAGATCGAGCGGCGCAGCCTTGTCGAATGGGTTACTGGGGTGAAACCGCATCCCGGCCAATCCCATCTATACTAAGAGATCAAGGAGATCACGACGTGAGCATAAGTTCCTACGAGCAGGCCCCCCAGCGATCGGGTTTTGCCATTCCCCTGCTAGCCGGAGGCCTGATCGCCCTGGCGGCAGCTAACATTTACCTTTACGTGCAATTGGACCATCTCCAGACCGATACCGCGCAGAAGATGGAAAAGCTCACGGCGGCGGTGGCCGGCTTGCGCGACGCCTCCTCGGTCAGCACGGCGGCCCAGCAGCGGCACATCGATGCATTGAAAGAGGAACTGGGGGCCGCGAACGCACAAGCGCGCAGCATGACGAGCCAGGCAAAGGTGGAAGCGCAAGCTCACGCCGACCAGTTGGCCAGGCAACTTCAAGCCGAAGAAGCCAAGATGCAGCAGCAGGTGACGGGGCAGATCACCGAAGTCAACCAGTCGGTGACGGCGGCCAATGCCAAAATCGCCGACGTTTCGACGGATGTGGGCGCCGTGAAGTCACAGGCCGCCATGACGCAGAGCCAGCTGGAAAAGACGATCGCCGATCTCAAGAGCGTAACCGGCGACCTGGGCGTGCAAAGCGGGCTGATCGCCACCAACGGCAACGAACTACAGGCGCTGAGACTGAAGGGCGAGCGGAACTATTTCGACATCAAACTGGGCAAGACCAAACAGCCGGTGCGCTTCGCCGACGTTTCGCTGATGCTGGAGAGCGCCGATCCTAAGCACAACAGATACACCGTGGTCGTGATGGCGGATGACAAGAAAAGCGAAAAGAAGGACAAGAGCGTCAACGAGCCGGTGCAGTTCTACACTTCCAAGAGCGGCCACACTCCCTACGAACTGGTGATCAACCAGGTCGGCAAGAACCAGATCGTCGGCTACCTGGCGACACCGAAAGACGCCTCATCGCGGTAGGGGCCCGGCACGGCCGGCTCGTCTCGCCTTCACTGCGAGAAAACTGAATCTTTCCCGGCTGTGTTGTATCCAATCTCACAAGGGTAGATGGCGCGGGTCAAGAGACTCGCCAGGGAGTGCTGGTCTTGGATTCGGGCGCATGACCGCTCCGAGGGGAACGGTCATGCGCCAATTTTATTAGCGGCGCGCCAGCGCCACGCCATCAGCAGCGCCGAACCGATCAGAATCAGCGCCGCACTCAAGCCCACCCAGATTCCCGCCGCACCCCATCCAAGTCGAAAGCACAACAAATACGCTACCGGCAGGCCGATCACCCAGTAACCGGCCAGGTGCGCCAGCATGGGCGTGCGGGTATCGCCGAGACCGCGCAAGGCGCCCGTGGCCACCACCTGCAAGCCGTCGAACAACTGGAACAACGCGGCGATGCGCAATAGCACCGCGCCGCCGGCGATCACCGCGGCATCGCTGGTGTAGATGCGAACGATCCAGCGCGGCGCCACTCCCAGCAACACGCCCGCGCCGCCCATAAACAGCGCGCCCAGCAGGATGGCCGTCCAGCCGCGGGTTGCCGCACCGCGCGCGTCGCCGGCGCCACAGGCTTGCCCTACCCGCACCGCCGCGGCCGAGCTGATGCCCAGCGGCACCATGTAGGTGGTCGAAACCACGTTGATGGCGATGCTGTGCGCCGCCAGCGATACCTCATCCAGGTGCGCCGCGAACACGCTCACCAGCCCGAACACCACGCCTTCAAACAGAATCTGCATCGCCGCCGGCATCCCCAAACCAGCCAGGCGGCGAATGCGCTCAAGCGTTGGCCGCCAGGAGACCGCCAGCAGGATCATGCCCGTCCGACGCTCGTGCCACACAATCGCCGCCAGCAACACCGCCGCCATATAGCAGCGCGCAATCGTAGTCGACCACCCCGAGCCTTCCAGACCCATCCGCGGCACGCCCCAGTGGCCGTACATCAGCACCCAGTTGCCCAGCACGTTGACCACGTTGGCGCTCACCAGCGCGAAGGTCACCGGTTTGACCACGTTGATGGCTTGCAGGTAGCGCCGGAACGCCGCGTAGAAGAGCAGCGGCGCGAGGCCCCACGCCAGCGCTTTCAGGAACGGATCGAACAGCGCCATCACGTTGGCGTTGGTTCCGGTGGCGCGGAGCAGCGGAATCAGCAGCAGAATCAACAGAGCCAGTGGCGGCGCGAGCGCCAGGCTCAGCCAGAAGCCGTTGACCAGCGTGCGCCGGCAGTCCGCGGCATCTTCGGCACCGTGCGCCTGCGCCACCAGCGTATCCATTCCCAAAAGAAAACCGGTGCCGCAGATGGCGATGGGATAGAACAGCATCGCGCCCAGGCTGCCGGCTCCCAGCGCGGCGGCGCCCAGGCGGCCGGCCATGATGGTGTCTTCCAGACCCATCGCCATCCAGCCCAGCTCGGCCAGCGCCAGCGGAACGGCCATGCGCAGCATGGGCGCGAATTCGGCACGCAAATGGATTCGACCGGCCGCCACGCGTTACGCCTTGGGATGCGCCTTGTCGTACACCTTCATCAGGTCGGTCAGCGAAACCTGGGTGTACTTCTGGGTGGTGGAAAGCCGCGCATGGCCCAGCAGCTCCTGGATGGCGCGCAGGTCGGCGCCGCCGGCGAGCAGGTGGGTGGCATAGGCGTGGCGAAAGCCATGCGGATGCACCGACGGATCGCCGCACAGAACCGTGGCATATAGTTTGACAATGCCGTGAATGCCGCGAACGCCCAGGCGCTGGCCGCGATGATTGAGAAACACCGCCCGCTCTTCGCGCGCTACAGGCCGTTCGGCGAGGTAACGCTCGAGTGCGGCGGCGGCCTGGCCGGGCAGCGGCACCTGCCGCTCCTTTTTGCCCTTGCCGCGCACGCGCATCCACGTCTCTTCGGCCGCGCGGTCGAGATCGTCCAGATTCAGACCGGCGAGCTCGCTGACCCGCACGCCGCAGCCGTAGAGGACTTCGAGCATGGCGCGGTCGCGCGACGGGTACGGCCGCTCCAGCTTGCCGGCGGCCACGTCGTCGAGCAGCGTGTTCATCTGTTCCGCCGTCATCACCACCGGGAGTTTCTGCGGAGCCTTGGGCAGCCGCAGCAGGCGGGCCACGTTGATGGCGGCCACGCCTTCGCGCTGGAGGAACTGAAACAGGCCGCGCACCGCCGCGACCTTGCGGCGGATGCTGACCGCCTCCAGCTCCTGCCGGTACAGCCAGAGCATCCATTCGCGCAGCAGCAGCAGGTCGATCGATTCGGGAGCGGGCGGCTCGACTCCCGGCGGCGACAGGAACTCGAGCAGTTGCCGCAAATCGCTCCGGTAGGCGTCGAGCGTATGTGTCGACGCTGCCGTGCGCGCCAGCCCCGCCAGGTAGCGTTCGATCTCGTATTCGAGGCGCGAGGTCATGGTCTAGTCCGCCGTCCGGCCTGCCGGCGCAGACTTTTTCCGCGCGCGCGCCGTCCTAGTCTCTGAGAAGCCGGTTGCTATGATGAAAACCATGAAGCGATGTCTGTGCCTGTTGCCGCTTGCTGGCGCGATGGCGTGCGCGGCCGACCTGGCCGGCGTACATTCCGTATATCTGCTGCCGATGGCGAAGGG
>DASWZP010000195.1:0-18956 GCA_036404395.1 Bryobacteraceae bacterium
ACGGGCTAGGCCAGCACCAGGCCGGCGTGTGGAACTATCACGGCGAATCGGTGGACATCGCGCAGGACAACACCAACATCTCCGTGCCCATGCTGCTTTCGAGCAGAGGTTACGGCATCTTCTGGAATAACTCCTCGCGCAGCCGCTTCAATAACCGTTTCGTGCACGCGTTGTACATCACATCGGAGGTCGCCGACTCGATCGACTACTACTTCTTCTATGGGCCGGATTTCGATAAGATCGTCGCTGGTTATCGCGAACTGACCGGCCAGGCGCCGCTGTTCGGCCGCTGGGCCTATGGCTTCTGGCAATGCAAGAACAAGTACAAGACCCAGCAGGAGCTGCTGGGCGTCGCGCACAAATACCGCGAGCTGCATATCCCCGCCGATAACATCGTGCAGGACTGGTTTTGGTGGACCACCATGGGTTCCTTCAAGTTCAGCGACCAGTATCCCGACCCGATGGGAATGATGGACGACTTACACGCCATTCACTTCCATCTGATGATTTCCGTGTGGCCGTATTTCTATCCCGGCTCCGACGTTTATACCGATATGGATCGCAAGGGCTTCTTCATCGATCGCACCAAGGTGAAGGCTTATCATCCGCAGGGATCGGCGCTCTACGATGCCACCAACCCGGAAGCGCGTAAGTATTATTGGAATTTGATTGATAACTCCCTTTTCAAGATCGGTGCCGACGCCTGGTGGATGGATACCACCGAGCCCGAAACCGAGGCTCGCGAAGATAGCGTGATGGTGACCAATCATGTCGCCGCCGGCAACGGTGCGCGCTACGCCAACGTTTTCCCGCTGCTCACCACCAAGGCTGTGTATGAAGGGCAGCGCGCCGCCTCGAACCAGAAGCGTGTCTTCATTCTCTCCCGCTCCGCGTTTGCCGGCTCGCAACGCAATGCGGTCACGGCGTGGTCGGGCGACGTCAATTCGGATTGGGAGACGCTGCGCCGCCAGATCCCCGCCGGGCTGAACTACTCTCTCTCCGGGTTGCCTTACTGGACCACCGATATCGGCGGCTTCACGTCCGGAAATCCCAACGATCCAGCCTATCGCGAACTCTTCATCCGCTGGTTCCAGTTCGGCACTTTCTGCCCAATCTTCCGCGTCCACGGCACACGCACCAACGACCAGAACGAGCTGTGGTCATACGGTCCGGAGGCGCAGAAGATTCTCACCGCTTACGACACGCTGCGCTATGAGTTAATGCCGTACATTTACTCGCTGGCATGGAAGACCACCAGCGATGCCTACACGCCCATGCGGCCGCTGGTGATGGATTTCCGCACCGACACTCGCGCCGAGAACATCGGCGACCAGTTTCTATTCGGCCCATCGATTCTGGTGAACCCAGTTACCGAGCCGGCGGCCACCACGCGCCACCTCTATTTACCGAAGGCGCAGTGGTACGACTTCTGGACCGGCAAAGTCATGGAAGGCGGCAGAGCCATCGATGCGCCGGTGACCCTCGACCGCATCCCGCTCTATGTGCGCGCCGGTTCGATCATTCCGATGGGCCCCGACATGGAGTACGCCGCCGAGAAGCCGGCCGACCCGATCGAACTGCGCATCTACCGCGGCGCCGACGCCCACTTCGTCTTATACGAAGATGAGAACGATACCTATAACTACGAGAAAGGCGCTTACGCCACGATTCCAATCGATTGGAACGAGGCCGCGCAAACCCTCACCATCGGCGACCGCCAAGGCACTTATCCCGGCATGCCCACCAGCCGCCAGTTCAAGTTAGTCTTCGTCACTGACGAACATGGCGCTGGCATCGGCGCAACAGCGAAAGCGAACAGGGAGGTGGCGTACGAGGGGAAGACAGTGACCGTCAAGCCGTGAGGGGGAGGGGGCGTGGTGCAGCGCCGGGCCGCCTGAGCGCCAAGAAGGGGACGGACGCATTTCTCGCTTAATTGCGCGATGCTGAGTTAGCTGCTGCGGTAATGAGTCCGTTATCTCCGCCTAAGATGCATCTACCCGCCGTAGGGCATGACAGGTACTTTTCCTAACTCGCGGGAGTAGACGGTCAGGGCGCCGCGGTGGTGCGCGGTATGCTCGACCATCGCCCATACGATGTCGGTGATGGGCTGGCCGCCCATCACCGGACCGGGCGGAAGTGGTTTTGCCAAATCCTCCGGGCTGCGCGAGCGGAGGAAATGAAGCGAGTTCGCGTATGCCGCATCGAGCATCCGGCGTGCGGCGGTGAGCGAAGTCACACGCTCCAGGGCCGCGGCGTGGCTGGCAAAATCGAGGTCGAAACCTTCGGGGCGGGATGCGCCCTGGATGAACCAGTCGAGAGTTTGCGCTGCGTGCGCGACCTGCTGCGCGACGGTCATCATGCCTTCTTTCGGACGGAATCCGGAGTCGGCCTCATCGAGAACTCTGGTTGAGCGGTCGAAGAAATCCTTGCTGGCGAGCAGTTGGTTGGCGAAGTCGTAATGCTGTGGTTTTGGGCTCATGGGCCACACTATACCAGAAGGCGAACAAAAAGGGAAGAGAGATTAATCACAATTCAAGTTATTTTTGAATTCTCTGTGGCCGGCGACGCGCTCGCGGGCACGGTCTTGCATTGAGAAAGGAATTGGACGATGAACCGGCGGAGTTTTCTATACAGCAGCGCCGCGCTGGGAGTAGCGCGGCCGAGCCCGGCCGCGCCGACCAAAGACGGGCTCACGGAGAAAGTCGCCCAGGCCGCGCTGGCCATGCAGCGCCATTCCTGGGAGCAGGGAATTCTGGCCCAGGCATTTCTCGATATGGGCGACCGGGATCGCGTCATCCTGATGGCCAAGGGAGCGATTGTCGAGAAGGCCGCGGACGGGCGGCTGGCGGCCATCGGCGGTGGGGCGACCGATCCCGCCATGGGAGGGACCGCATACTGGTGGGCCGGTGAGTTAACCGGCGATCCGCAAATGCGGGAGGCCGTGCGCGGGCTGCTGGAGTTCGTGCTGAAAAAAACACCGCGGGCCGCGGATGGAACCTGCTACCACGTGTTCCACTCTCCCGAAATGTGGTCGGACAGTTTCTACACCACGCCTCCATTTCTGGCGGTGACCGCTCACTATGACGAAGCCATGCTGCAAATCGAGGGACTGCGGAAACGGCTCTGGAGTGCGGAGAACAAGCTGCTGTCGCACATCTGGGATGATGGCCGGCAACAGTTCCGGGACCAGGCATTCTGGGGAGTTGGGAACGGCTGGGCGGCGGCGGCCCTCACGCGGGTGATCGCGGCTTTGCCGGGGGAGCGGCGGGCGGAGCGGAAACGGCTATCGGCGTTTCTGTGGGAATTGCTGGATGGATGCCTGGCGCACCAGCGCCCGGACGGACTGTTCCACAACGTGCTGGACCGGCCGGAGAGCTTTGTCGAGACCAACCTGGCGCAGATGCTTGCGTTCAGTATCTACACCGGCGTGCTAGGGAACTGGTTGCCGGCCAGCTACGTCGCGTCCGCCGACCGCATGCGCGCGGCCGCACGCGCCAAGGCGGACCAATACGGGTTCGTGCAGGGGGTTTGCGGAGCCCCCACTTTCGATCATGCGGGAGTAGCGGCGGAAGGCCAGGCGTTCTTCCTAATGATGGAAGTGGCGAGGGCGAAATTCGACCGGGACCGCGGCCGATAGGAGTACGGACTGGCTCGCGGGAACGGACCCGGTTTCGGTGATTCGGATCAGTATTTCTAAAGAGACAGTTTAGTGAAACTCTGGTACCGCTCTGGGCCGGGCGTCGTTATACTCTTTTTTCGTATTCACGGAGAAAAACCCATGCCGACCGAAAACAGATTGCGCAGAGAGTTTCTGAAAGGCGCCGGGACGGGATTCGCCGGCGCCGCGCTCGCCGTTCCAGCGGGCCAAGGCGCCGCCAAGGCAGCCGAGCCTGAGCCGAAAAGCGGGACCTTCAACGTGCGAACGTTTGGGGCGGCGGGCGACGGCAAATCGCTCGACACCGAGGCGGTCAACAAGGCCATCGGCGCAGCAGCCGCGGCGGGCGGCGGAACCGTGTTGTTTCCCGCCGGCAGTTACTTGTGCCGCTCGATTCATCTCGCCAGTAATGTCGACCTGTATCTCGACCAGGGTTCCACCGTTGTGGCGGCCGACCCTGCTGCGCCCGGCGAAAGCGGCGGTTACGACGCGGCGGAGCCGAACGACTGGAGCGCATATCAGGATTACGGCCACAGCCACTGGCACAACAGCCTGTTCTGGGGGGAAGGAATCAGTAACATCGCCATTCTCGGCCCCGGACTCATCTGGGGAAAAGGTCTCAGCAAGGGATACGGGCCGGGGCCGGTTGCGGAACACGCCGGAGTGGGCAACAAGGCCATCAGTCTCAAGAACTGCCACAATGTGCTACTGCGCGACTTCGCCATCCTGCACGGCGGGCACTTCGGCATACTGGCCACCGGAGTCGACAACCTCACCATCGACAACCTGCGCATAGACACCAACCGCGACGGCATGGATGTCGATTGCTGCCGCAACGTGCGCATCTCGAATTGTTACGTCAACTCTCCCTGGGATGACGGTATCTGCCTGAAGAGTTGTTACGGGCTTGGCTCGGCCAAACCTACCGAGTTTGTCACCATCACTAACTGCTATGTAAGTGGCTGCTTTGAGGAGGGCACGCTGCTCGACGGCACTTACAAGCGCTTTGGCCCGGGTGTGCGCGTTCCCCATACGGGGCGAATCAAGTTCGGCACCGAATCCAATGGCGGCTTCCGTAACATCACCGTCTCCAACTGCGTTTTCGAGGGGTGTCAGGGACTGGCTCTGGAATCCGTGGATGGTGCACTGCTGGAAGACGTGACGATTACTAACATCTCGATGCGAGACATCATGAGCGCGCCTATCTTCCTGCGCCTGGGCAGCCGCATGCGCGGGCCGGCGGGCGCACCGGTGGGCACCATCAAACGCGTCATCATCAGTAATCTGGTCTGTTCCAATTCCGTCTCGCGGCTCGGCTCCGTCATCAGTGGGATTCCGGGCCACGCCATCGAAGACGTCACGATCAGCCACGTGCAGGTGTGGCACCAAGGCGGCGGCACGAAAGAACAGGCGGCGATCCAGCCACCGGAAAAGGAGAACGGCTATCCCGAGCCGACTATGTTCGGCACGATGCCGTCGCACGGCTTCTACGTTCGCCACGCCACAGGCGTCCGCTTCGACGACATCGAGATCGTCGCCGCGCAGGCGGACCTGCGCCCGGCATTTGTGCTGGACGATGTGCGCGACGCCGACTTTTTCCGCATCCGCACGCCGCACGAGGCGGACACGCCGGTATTTGCCTTGCACAATGTCGAGGATCTCGCGATCCACATGTGCCGGTCCGTGCCGGATACCCAACTGCCGAAGGCGGAGCAGACCGTTCTTTAGAGGGCCCCATCGCGCGTTACCGGAAGCTGTTTTCGCAAGTCGCCATGGGCGGCCTTTGGCGAACCCTGCGGAAGCCGGCCAAGGTCATCAGGTCAGGAAGCGTTGAAGAAATCGGTCGGACGGGCGAGCGGACGGACGAACGCGTCTGTCCCACTGAACTGTCGAAAGATTTGCAGGCGAGTGGGGCAGGCGCTTCGCCTGCCGACCGGTTCTTGCCGGCTTCTGACGTTCGCGGCTCCGAACGGAATCGATAACATACGCGAGCGGCTCACCGCAAAAAGCACAACGTCACACGGCTTCCAGCACGGCTTCAGTTAGTGGTCTTGCAGCAGCAACCGAATGGTCTCCCGCCCCGCGCGCGGAACCAGTTGACGCTTGACAGCCTCGTCAGCCGCCAGTCGCACGGTCCAACGCGCCCGCCCTTCCGGAGGCGTGCCGCGGACCATGGCGACCACGCGCTGCTGCTGCGACTCGTCCAGCAGCGGCTTGGCGCCGGGGCGCTCGCGGTCATATAGTGCCCGGTCCAGGCCACCACTGTCGTAGCGGTGAACGATCTGGCGGACGGTCTTCGCCGTCAGGGGAAGCGACTGCGCTACTCGGGGCGCGGCGCTTCCCTGGGCGAGTTGCCGGAGCGCTAAGGCGCGTATGACAACGCGAACCTGCTCAACGCCGGATCGCAGGATCTCCTCGATACGAACGAGATCCCTCGCCTTGATTCTGATGGGTATCGGGCGGCGCGCCATGCCCCATGATGCGCCAGACCATTCTCCAATGCAATTGTCCGATAGTACCGATGCAGGCGGTCATAGACCGAGCCCGCCAAACTGCTGACGCGGTTGTTACAGGTGCGCAAGACTCAACTCTAAGGACCGCGCTCGAACGGCTCGCGCGGACTGAGTTGGCTGGGTCGGGGACGCGGTGCCGGAAGCGGCTCTGGTGCGGATGCCGGTTGGGGCCGCACCTTCTCTGCGTGAGGGCGACCATCGGTTTCTCTGGGAAGAGCGACGCCGCACGCAACCCCCAATGATTGGCGCAAACGCTCCAAGGACTCCCGCCAAAGCCGGTCCTGGATTCCGGAATCCGCCGCCGGTGCGCCACAGTTTCCGGCCGTTTGCGGAGTCGGGCCGCCCGGCCCTGCCATCGGCGGGAACGCGTCAGCGTGCCAGGGCGCGGCCATCGGCTCTTGACCGCCCTCAGCAGGTCGTTCGGCGATGTGTTCAGTAAGCGCCACGGATCCCGCTGCCGGTTCCGCCGTGTGGGCGGCCTCGACGGCTGCGTTCAGCGTCAAGATCGCAGTCTGAAACTCGATAGCATCGAGAATCCGCTCGACACTCTCGCCCGCGCCTTCGGAACCTTCCAGTTGTCTCCCCAATCCGTTCATACCGTCTCCATCCGGCATACCTCGCCTGGCGCGCATCGCCCGGCGCGCGTCGCCCGGCGCGCACCGCTTTTGCGTGCCAGCCGCCGAGCCGCGACTGGCCGTCGCAGACATCCTGCTCCCGGTGGATCGCTCAGACGCCCGTTTGGTTTGCCGGCCCCAACGCGTGTGGCTGTAAGCCGACCGGGTGTTCACTGGGTGCCAGGCAGATCCTTACCTCAAACGCGTCGCTGTCCCAGTGAAAGCGCCGTACGATCCATTCCGCATGGCCGGCGCTCTTGGTTCGAAAGTTCTTTCCGAAAACGACCGTCGGGATGCTCAATCCGAGCGGGCCCAGTTCCCGCTCCAGGTCATTCTTTACAGAGCCGATGATCATGTTTGTCAGCTCGGCGACGGCGTCCAGCACCTCTTCGTTTACGGCCGTGGCTTCCGTCATGAGCATCTGCGAGCAAACACGGCAAGCCAAGACCGGCGAGCAGGAGACGCACCCGGTGCCGGCCCAACTGCCCGCCAATCCTATAAAAGAGAGCACGCCATCGTGAGCGTCCGGCGCTCCGTTTTCAAACCTCACCTCGCCCGGCACGATGCTGGCGCCGAGCATAGTGGAGAACACATCTTCGACCGCTTGTGAAAGCGATTCTACAAGATGATCTTTCAGGTTCATAATGGTATCGCCGCTGGCAGGACGCCCACCAGCTTCTCCTTGATCTGGTCCGCCGTGAATGGTTTGCGGACGTAGCCGGCAGCTCCCAGACGAACCGCCTCGCCGACCTTGGCCTCGCCGCCTTCCGTAGTGACCATCACCACCGGCATGCCGCTCCATCCGGGGACGCCCTTGATGGCGGCCAGCAACTGAATGCCATCCATTTTCGGCATGTTGATGTCCGTCAGCACCAGGCTAATCGGCTGGCTGTTCAGAACCTGTAACGCTTCCTGCCCGTCGCCGGCCTCGTAGATATTTCGGATTGACATGCCGGTCTGGCGCAGCACGCGCTGCAGAATCTTGCGGATTGCGGCGGAATCGTCTACCACCAAGACGTCGAATTCCATTCGGCTCCCTACAAACCATTTATCGGAGGATCGGACGATTTCATTAGAATGAAGTGCGAAGATTCTCATGGGGAGGCAGGGCCTAAAGTCCGGCCCGCAACAGCCGATCTTCTGTCCAGGAGCCAGAACTTGGCCCGGCAACTGTCGCAACAGGAAATCGACGCCGTATTCCAGAACGCGCAAGATCGCAAACGCGAAGTGCCGGCGGTCCGCTTCGACTTCCGCCGGCCGGACCGCATCCCGAAGTCGCAGGTCCGGGCGATCCATCTCCTCCACGATACGTTCGTGCGCAACCTGGTCTCCAGCCTGTCGGCGTACCTGCGCTCCTATCTGGCCGTCAACCTGGTGAGCGTGGAGCAGCTTTCTTACGCGGAGTTCCTCGACGGCCTGCCTTCTCCGACCTGCATGGTCTCGCTGGGGTTGAAACCGTACGACGGTCAGGGGGTGTTGGAATTGAACCCCTCGCTGGTTTTTCCGATTCTGGAAATGCTGCTGGGCGGTTCCGGCAAGACCACCATCAACATTCAGCGCGACATCACCGAAATCGAACAAAAGCTGTTGGACGGCCTGCTGCGTATCATCCTGCAGGATTTGCGGGAGGCGTGGAGAGTGGTCACCGCGGTCGATTTCACCGTGGCCGCGATGGAAACCGAGCCGCAGTTGCTGCACATACTGGCGCCGAATGAGGCCGTCGTGGCGATAGCGGTGGAGGTGCGCATCGGCGAAACGGTGGGCATGATGAACATCGCCATGCCCTCGATTGTGATCAAGATGATGCGCCAGAAGTTCGATCAGCAATGGTCGCTGCGCAAAACGCACGCCAGCCTGGCCGAACAGGAGCGGGTGATGCGCTTTTTGCGCGACGCCTCGCTGGCGATGGAGGCGCGCTTGACCGGGCCCACCTTAACTGTGCAGGACCTGCTGGGGCTCGAGGAAGGCCATTTGCTTACCTTCGATCATCCCGTCGGCAGGCCGGTCGATCTGGAAGTCAATGGCGGCAGAAAGTTCTCCGGCCACGTGGTGACCACCGGAAAGAAACGGGCGTTTCAGGTCGAGGAGATGCACCGCCCGCCCTATTCGAGCAGCACCAGCGGCGACGAATCCGACCCGCCATCCGTCGATTCTGGTTGAAGCCCGCGGAGGAGATCGAGGAAGGCGCGTCCGCGCGGGCGGCCGTTGTTGCGGTCCACTTCCAGCCGCTCGAGAAACACGAGCAGGCCCAGCAGGTCCGCGTCGCGGGTCCTGGACATGCCGAGCCGTTTGGTTTCCTCCTGGCGGAATTCGGCCACGGCGTCCTCCACGGCGCGGAAGATCTTCGCGGCCAGCGCGTTCTGGGGAACCGTTTGATAGTAGATCCCGGTTTGCAGCGTACGGTAGGTGCGAATCAGCGCCGCCAGTGCGTCCCGCAGGTCGCTGTCCACGGCACCCGGCGTTTCGAGCGCCGCCGTTGCCATTGTGCTGCCCAGGAATTCCAGCAGCTCCGAGTTGCTTTCCAGCAGTTCTTCGGAAACCCGGATGTCGCGGTTGGGCATCTGTTCGGCATCGAGCGGCGCGGCGGCCTTCTCGTGTTTGCGCGCGTCCCGCAGGTATTCACAGTCGAGCGGGCACGATACGGTGACCTCGCGCTCGGTACCGCAACAGATGGTGCAGATGTCACCGTGAACGCCCGGGCAGTGGCGACGCACCCGCCGCGTCTGGCAGATCGCACAGACCATCCCTTTAGTATATGGGCCGGGACGCTGGCATTTGCAGTTGGGGGCAGGCAGAGGAGGCAACCGGGATGCCCGCGCGGACGGTCACTTCGGTAGACCGGCGACGACGTGATGGATCGGCGCTTGCCGGAACCAGCCGGTGGTTTGACGGGAAGGCTGTCGGCGCCAGGAATCCGCCCATCGGTCGCGACCTCCTCGATAGCCGCCGGTTCGGGAGCAGTCGGTCTGCCGGCAACCTTCTTGCAGTCCTTTTGATTCGGCGGCGTATAATCAGGGAGTATTGAAGGCTGACGAACCTTGTTTCACAGCCACTGGCAGGCGGTGCGCCATCTGGCCCGCGGGGCTTCCGCAAGACGCCGCACGAACTGATAAGGACAGGGCGAGAGGAGGTTGACGATCCGATGCCAAACTCGCGCGTATTCGTGCTCATGCCATTCGCCGACAGGTTCGACGACTTGTTGAAACAGATCAAGGTGGCCGCCACCCACGCGGGCGCAGTGGCTGAGCGTGTTGATGAGCAGTTGTACGATGAGGACATCCTGAACAGAATTGTTGGGCAGATTGAAAAGGCGGATGCGCTGGTAGCCGTTATGACAGGCAAGAGCGCGAATGTGTTCTACGAAGTCGGGATCGCGCACGCGCTGAAAAAGCACGTCATACTCATGACCAACAATGCGGAGGATATCCCGTTCGATCTCAAGCACTGCAGGCATGTCGTGTACGGGAAGTCGAAAGCGGGGTTCGTCAAAGAGTTGACCGAGGAGTTGAAGTGGACTTTGTCCAATCCGCGAGTGTGCGATAGCTACTATCAGGAATACAAGAAAGCCCTCACTCAGGTGGAGTCTCTCGCGTCTGACCTTGCTCCGTATTTCACGCCAATAGCGAGTCGATGTTTCAGCCAATGGACGGAGTTCGTGAGAGCGCTCGTTACCGATGGCGTCATGATGGAGGGTCGGGAGAGACGTGAGATAACGAGCCTGCTGGTTCACGCGACGAAGAAATACGGGCTCATCGAGCGAGTCATCGGTGACCCTACAACAATGCACAGCAGGGATTGGATCTCGTTCTACGACGAAATCGGGCAGGACAGCGAGGTGGAGAAGAAGTGGATTCTGTGCGCGGAATCGAACGATGTCAGCGCCAAGCGCGACCAGGTCGCGGCAACCTGGAGGTTTTTCAAGGAACGCAACTTCAGTACGCGTTACTGTCCTCCGTGCGAGGTGGAGCGGGCCACGGGAGAAAAGGCGCCGCATTGTGACGCCATCGAGGACTATGGCGATTACGAGAAGCTCCTGTTATTACCGGCGCAATCTTACGCATCGGGCGACCAAGCGAACGTTCTCGTTACCACCTTCAAATTGGCTGAGCGGATGGATCGCCGGTGGATTGGGGGCCTCATCGACTGTTCGGAGGAGATCGATGAGGAATGGCTGAAGAAACTCCACCGCGAGACGACAGATAGTCGTTAGGCGAGTCTCTCGGGTTACGGCTGGTGACAGTGCGCTGGCAACCGTTGCGCGTACCTCCGACAGGGCCCCTGCTGGTGGGCCTGGGCGTCAGCGGAGTCCTGTCCGGCTGCTTGGATTGATGTGGCTGTTTAGATCTCGCCAAGGCGGCTTGCTGGACGCCGGCGCCACCCCTCCCTATCCGCTGCGCGGGAATCGGATATGCTTGTACTGATTCATGCTCACCGATCTCTATAAATTGTTGCCGCCGGAAGGCGTCAAAATTCTGCTGGTTCTGTTTCTCGCCTTCCTGACCGGGTTGGAGCGCGAGGAACGGCGTGTGGGCACCGGCCAGTTCTCGTTCGGCGGCGTGCGCACGTATCCGCTGATCGGCCTGATCGCTTATGGCATCTCCTTCCTGGCGGGAGGAGAGATTCTGCCGGTGACCCTGGGCTTCGCGGTGGTGGCGGGCTTCCTGATGCTGTCGTACCGCAACAAGCTGCAATCCGGAACGGCGGGCGTGACCTCCGAGATGTCGGCGCTGACCACCTACGTGGCAGCCGCGCTGGTGTATCGCGAGCAGTTCTGGATCGCCACCACTCTCACCGTGGCCAGCATGCTGTTGCTGGAGCTGAAGAGCGCGCTGGAAGGTCTCACCCAGCGCATCGCACCGGAAGAGATCCTCACCTTCACCAAGTTCCTGCTGCTCACGGCGGTGATTCTGCCGGTGCTTCCCAACCGCGAATTCGGCCCGTTCGCCATCAATCCGGCCAAGGCCTGGCTGGTAGTGGTTGCGGTGAGCACCGTCTCCTACGGCAGCTACGTGATCCAGAAGGTCACCAAGGGACAGGGCGGCGTTATCCTGTCGGCATTGTTGGGAGGCGCCTATTCTTCCACGGTGACTACACTGGTCCTGGCCAAGCGCGCCAAACGGGAGAATCGGCCGCACCTGTTTTCCGGAGTCACCTTAGTCGCCTCCGGCATGATGTATCTGCGGCTGGCCGGCCTGGTGACCATCTTCAATCGAAGTCTGATTACGATTCTGGGAATGCCGTTTCTGGTCCTCGCCGGAGCCAGCATCGCGTGCGGGTGGTTGTGGAGCCGCGTTCCCGATGCCACCGCGGGAGACGTCAAGCGCGAGTTCGAGCCAAAGAACCCCTTGGAACTGCGTGCCGCCCTGGGCTTCGCGGCGCTCTTCGTCGCCATGCTGGTGGCCACGCACCTGGTGGTGACTTACCTGGGCAAAGCGGGCGTGTACTCGCTGGCGACCCTGATGGGCTTGACGGACGTGGACCCGTTCATCATGGGAATGACGCAGGACGCCGGCGCGAACGCACCGCTGGGCGTGGCGGCGGCGGCGATTCTGATTGCCGCCTCCAGCAATAACCTGGTCAAAGGAATCTACTCCTTCTCCCTGAGCGACCGCAAGACCGGCGTGTTGAGCTTGAGCCTGCTGGCCGCTCTCGCGGTGGCGGGGCTCACGCCGCTGCTGTGGCTGGCGCAGTGAGAGCGTGTTACCTGCCGTATCGGCGACTATTCACCTGCCTCTTAAGGGCCATAGGCACAAGCTTCCGCTCGTGACATAATATCGTCAGCGACTCAAGAAGGAATGTGCCGGGTGACCTGCTTCGAAAGAACGCGGTTGCTGCTATTGATTCTCGCGGCGCTGTCGCCGCTCGGGCCGGCGTTGGGCCAAGGGCCGCCAGCCGGCAGCAGTGCATCCAGCCAGGCCGCCGCCACTGCCAACACTGCGCTCGCGCCAGTCGCAGTTACCCAGGCGCCGGTCCTGCTCACGGGCCGCGTGTTGCTCGAGAATGGATCGCCGCCGCCGCGCCCGCCCATGATCGAACTCGTTTGCAATTCCATTGCCCATTCGGAGGGCTTCACCGATGCGGACGGCAACTTTGGAATCCAGTTCGGTTCAACTGCCGCGGTTTCTCAGGACGCCAACCAAGAGAATCGGATTTCGCCGTCCGGCGGCGCGCCAATTCAAATCGTGCCTTCTGTCGTCGGTGACCAGGCCAGCGCGGCCATCAGCCCCAAAGAAATGCTGGATTGCGAGTTGCGCGCCGTGCTGGCCGGCTACCATTCGAGAAGCGTGCCGGTCAAGACTCTGCATTTGATGGAGAACCCGGATATCGGCGTGATCGTCATCCGGCCTGACGGGGCGAACGATGGCAGCCTGGTGGTCACCGCCCAATCGCTGGCCGTTCCCAAAGAGGCTCGCAGGCTTTTCGAGCGCGCCCAGGCGGAGACCAGCACTGGAAAGACCGTTGAGGCCAAGCAGCACTTGGAAAAGGCTCTCGCGATCTATCCCGAATTTGCCGCCGCGTGGTGTGCGCTCGGCAAGCTCCAGGTGGCTCGCAGCGGTCTGGATTCCGCCCGTGCCTCCTTCGAGCGCGCGCTCCACGCCGACCCGAACCTGGTCGATCCGTACCTCCAGTTGGCCACCGTGGCGTTGTATGACCGGAAGTGGCAGGAGGTCGCGGACCTCAGCGCCAAGGCGCTCGATCTCGATCCGATCGATTACCCGCAGCTTTTCCTGTACGCTGCAATGGCCAATTACAACCTGCACAAAACGGAAATAGCCGAGCGGAACATCGAGCGGGCGCAGGCACTCGATTCTCTGCACACTTTCCCGGAGATCGAATACATGGCGGGCGTGATCCTGGCCGGCCGGAAAGACTACGCCGCAGCCGCCGCTCATCTCCGCGCCTATCTCCGCCTGGCGCCCGACGCCGATGATGCCGCGAGCGCGCGGATGCGCCTCGCGGAAGCCGAAAAAATGACCGCGCAAGCCCCCACCAAGTAGTTTCCCCCGGCCGCTGACACTCTTCTTGTGGAGCACGAAGCGGTCAAGCTGCCCGGTCAAATTGACATTTCGGGTGGGTACGAGGGCTCCTTCCTCATCGATCTCGGTCTGAACCTAATACCGCAATTAGCAAGGATTGCTAACGTCGCCCCCGTGGTGGACTGTCCCACTCTGCCGAGCCGAGAGTCATCGCGGCTTTCTTGCGACGATGCGCTTTGCCTTGCCCGAAGAAGAGCCGAGAAGACTTTCGACTCAGCAGGCCTGACGGCCCGCGCCACGCAGGCATCCCCGGCGACGCCGTTGCAGCGTCGCCGGGATGCATTTGCGGTATGTTCTTTCCCTAGAAGGTCAGCCGGCCGGATATCTGCAACTGGCGCGGGCCCCACAGCAGGTTGCTGGTGGCGGTGGTGGCCAGGAAGGGCGTTGAAGTGTACGGAACGAAACACGCGTTGGCGTGTCCGGCGCAGGCGCCGGACCCGGGCGCAACATAGGAGAATGCAGTGGTGCTCACGCTGGAGACATTGGTGTGGTTGAACAGATTGAAGGCCTCGCCGATGAGCGATAGGCGGAACCGCTCGGTGACTGCAAACTGCCGTCCCAGCCGGAAGTCCACGTCGTGAAAACCGGGAGCCGTAAACGCATTACGAGGCAGCCAGCCGGCGCGGCCTTGCGTCGGACCTGCGTAGCTTACGCCGCCGGTCACGCCGCCATCGAGCGGGCTCGGCGCGCCGGTGATATACGGTGTTACCGGCTGCCCGGTGGACATGGTGACGATGGTGGAGAGCGCCCAGCCATCCAGCAGCAGCCGGGCCGGCCGGTTCGCGAGATTCTTCAGAGATGGCATCCACACGGCGTTGGCCACGAACCGGTCGCGCTGGTCGAGATCCGAAAGGCCGTATTCTTCCTTGCGATTGTAAGGATCGATGGGATAATCGGTGCCATTGAAGGTGCCGTAGGATCCCGCCACCTGGGCGCCGTCGAGGGACTTGCTCAAGGTGTAGTTGGCGGTGAATTCCAGGCCGTGGCGCATGGGCCGCCGCAGCGTGAGGACCATCGAGTTATACCAGGAATTGACGTCGCTGGAGCCGACGAAGACTTCGCCGGTATTGGTGTTGATGCGGCTGGTATAGAAGGGAACGGTGTAGGTTTCGGTGGTGGCGCCGCTCGAGCTCAGGATGTCATAGCTCTTCGCGGTGGTGGCGGGCGCGAGGTTGGCGTCGTAGAAGATCGGCAAATGTTCGCCCCGGCTGACCACGTACGAGATGGAGCCGCTGAGCGAGCCCGGCAACTGGCGTTCCAAGGTGACCTCGCCCTCGTGGGTCCGCGGATTCTCCCAGTTCGGGGACATGCCGCGCGTTACCTGGGTGGCAGCCGGCGGTGTAAACGCGACCACCTGCGGCGTCAGGGCGCCCGAGAACGGCGCGGTAACGGCCGGGCCGGGCGGGGTCCAAATCACGTTGGGAAACGTCAGCGCCGGACAAGCCAGCCCGCCGGTCGGCGTGCAGGAGAACGTCTGCTGATAAACACCGTTCTCCACGCGGGTGGCGTAGTAGGTGCTGTTGGTCGTCTTGGCGTAGAAAAGGCCGTAGCCGGTGCGCAGCACGGTGTTCGGAGATAGCTGCCAGGCGGCGCCGATACGCGGCGCGAACTGGTCCTTGGGGATGTTGATGGTGGAGGTATAGAGCGTGGTGAGCGACGTCAGCGTGTTGGGCTGCGGCGGCTGCGGAATGGTAGTGACGTCGTAGCGCAGGCCCAGGTTCAGCGTCAGCTTGGAATTCGCCTTCCAGGTGTCTTCGAAGAAGGCGGCATAATCGTTGTCATAAAAATCGTCCTTGCCGACGTGGGTGATGGGGTCGTTGACCTGCGTGAAGGTGCTGTAATGCCTGCCGGTGAGACCGTCTCCCGTGTTGATTCCGAAAGCGTCGATCACCCAATTGTTGAAGGCGGTCTGCGCCGACCCGCTGTAGCTGTACTGGCCGGTTCCGTTGTACAGGTTGATCATCAGCTCGTGGATGAAATTGAGGTCCACGCCGGCCTTGAACGTATGGCGGCCGTGGACTTTGGAAAGCGTGTCCGAGACCTGGATGCGGTGCTCGTCCGGTTCGGCCGTGCGCGGCAGAGCGTAGTTCTCGCCGTAGGTCATCAGGCCGGAGATGCTTACGTAGGGCGCGGGGGCGTTGGAACCGGCGGCTTCCAGGTCGCGTCCCCACTGGAAGCGCAGGTTGTTGACGGCGGAATTGGAGATCGTCGAATCCCAGTTCGCCACGAAGATGCGCTCGTGGAAGAGGTAGCTACCGTTGGTGCCGAGCGAACTGTTGTTGGCCGATGGCGAGGTGTTGTAGGCATTCGGCGCGCGGTAGTTCATGAAATCGAATGAACTGCTCAAGTGATTGCGCTCGGTCGCCTGGTAGTCGAGCCGGCCGAAGCCGACATCCTGGTTGGTGTCGCGGGGGAAGCTGCCTTGCTGGCCGAACAGGAAAGCGTTGGCGGCAGCGCACTGCGAGGCGGACACCGACGATGGGCAGGAAAGCGCATGCACGGTCGGGCTGAAGACGCTGCTGGTGTAGGTGATGGGGTCGACTTTGCGCGAGCCATCGTAGGTCGCAAAGAAGAACAGCTTATCCTTGAGGATCGGGCCGCCGGCGCTGGCGCCGAACTGCTGCCATTGATGGATGGGCTGGCTGTAAGTGCCCCGCGACTTCGGGTAGGAATCGAGCGCATTGAACGAGGGGTAGCGAAGATAGTAGAACAAGTCGCCGTGGAAATCGTTGCCGCCGGATTTGGTCACGGCATTTACCACGCCGCCGGCGGCCTGCCCCAGCTCCGCGCTGTAGTTGCTGGCCGTGACCTGGTACTCCTTGATGGAATCCATGCTATAGACGTAGGCGCCGCTGTTGGCGCGGCCCCGCGCCTCGGAGAAGAACGCCTGGTTGTTGTTGGCGCCATCCACCGTGTTCGAATTGTACAGGCCGGAGACGCCGCGATAGGACACTAAGCCGCTAGTGCCGTCGGTGGTGACGTTGGGCGTGAGCAGCACGAAGCTGTCCCACCGCCGGCCGGCGATGGGCAGGTTGCCGACCGCGGATTCGCTGATCACCTGCGACTGTTCGGTCTTCTCGGGGTCGACAATTTCCGCCTGGCTGCTGACCGTCACCTCCTGCTGCGCCGTTTGGACCTTCAGCGAGAAATCCACGCTGAGCGTCTGGCCGACTTGCAGGGTCAAGTCTTTGTGCAGAACCGTGCCGAAGCCGGTCTTGCCGGCGCGGACTTCGTACTCGCCCGGTTGCAGGAACGGCGCCTGGTAGATGCCGGCGTCGTTGGTCTCGGTTTTCCGTTCGATGCCGGTGCCGGTATTACGAAGGAGCACGGCCGCGCCCGGCACCACCGATCCCGACGGATCGGTAACGGCGCCGGTAATGGTTCCCGAACCGGCTCCTTGCGCCCTAGCATGGTGGGGCGTCGCCACCAACACGGCCAGCATCAGCGTGCAGGCCAAACTCCATGCGTTCACGAATCTGATCTTCTTGAGCATCGCGTCGTCCTCCGTTAAGGGTTCTAGCTGGAATGAATCTCGCGGAGCGCCACACGTACTTCTGCGCCCAAACCGCCAAATCGGTCTGACTGTCGAAGCAGCATAACACCTCGCCGGTATCAAACCCATGACACCGTAATCGAAAGGTTTTGTCGGGGCAGAGAGCCTTTGGGTCCGCCTTGAGTAAAGCAGGCACATCCGTCAACCAATTTATAACGATACCGCAAAAGCATAGCACCTCTCTATGGTGGGGGCGAACTTTAGCGCGTTTGACAGAGTTTATCGGCCCGATGAGGTCCCCGCCGCCAAATGTTAATTCTCTGTAACCCTAACACCCTTCATATAGATAAATTTCTTGCTTTCACACTATATCTTGGGGCACTATTACGAGTGCGCCCTTTCAGCGTGGGGATCCCAAAAGGAGATGTCAATGGGACAGCTTACCGTCGGGTTGAGTGCGAAAATAGAGTCATTGCAGACTCAAACCACCCAACCAAGCAGCACCGGGGTATCGTTTCCCCGCTATTTTACCGCCCGGCTTGCGCCCGGCCAGACTCCGTATGACGAGGTGCGCTGGGAAACCCGCACCGCCTCGATCGGCAACGACAAAGGCGCGGTGATCTTCGAGCAGCGCGATGTCGAAGTGCCGGCCGATTGGTCGCAGACGGCCACCAACATAGTCGCCAGCAAGTACTTCCACGGCAAGCTGGGGTCGCCGGAGCGCGAGACCAGCGTGGCCCAGTTGGTGGAGCGCGTGGTGAACACGATCGCCGGCTGGGGAAAGAAGGACGGATACTTCCGCAGCGGCGAAGACGGCGAGAATTTCCGCAGCGAGCTGGCTCACCTGATGCTCACGCAAAAGGCCTGCTTCAATTCGCCGGTGTGGTTCAACGTGGGCGTGAAGGAAGCGCGTGGCTATGGCTGGGTGTACGACGCCGCGGCCGACCGCATCCAGAAGCTCGAATCGGGCGCGCGGCGGCCGCAGTGCTCGGCCTGCTTCATCGTGTCGGTGAAGGATTCACTCGAGTCGATTCTCGACCTGGCCAAGACCGAAGGCATGTTGTTCAAGTGGGGCTCGGGGACGGGAACGAACCTATCGGCGCTGCGCGAGGAAGACGCGGTGCTCTCCGGCGGCGGGCGCGCCAGCGGGCCGCTCTCCTTCATGAAGGGCTTCGACGCTTTCGCCGGCGTCATCAAATCCGGCGGCAAGACGCGCCGCGCGGCCAAAATGGTGATCCTCAACAGCGACCATCCGGACATCGAAAAGTTCATCTAGTGCAAGGCCAAGGAAGAGAAGAAGGCATACACGCTGGTGGAGGCCGGTTACGACGCTTCGCTCGATGGCGAAGCCTACAGCTCGATCTTTTTCCAGAACGCCAACAACTCGGTGCGCGCCACCGACGATTTCATGCGCGCGGCGCAGGAGGACGGCGAATGGTGGACCAAGCACGTGTTCAGCGGCCAGCCCAAGGACCGGTACAAGGCGCGCGACCTGCTGCGCCAGATCGCCGAGGCCACTCACCAATGCGGCGATCCCGGTATGCAATTCGATACCACCGTCAACCGCTGGCACACCTGCAAGAACACGGCGCGGATCAACGCTTCCAACCCGTGCTCGGAATACATGTTCCTGGACGACTCGGC
>DASWZP010000196.1:0-4436 GCA_036404395.1 Bryobacteraceae bacterium
GCCAGAGTGCTTTCCGCCGCGACAACGCGCAACTCCTCGGCCGATTCCAAAAGGCCGCGCAACCCTTCTATGGCAATCGGCTCTGTATCGCAAACCGCAATGGTTACCAAGAGTTCCCCTTTTTACGGCGTGGAACTGTCACCTGCAAGTTTCTTATCGGCTGAAACGGCCAAAACTTTATCCTCCCGCCAGGCACATCTCCAGCGGCGCCGGAGCAAGCCACATTTGCCGGAATCGGGCTCCTCGATTCCAGCCTCACGTCTCAGGAGCTTTAATAAGGGTGTAGTGGCGCCAGGGAAAAGGGGATCTCAGAAATTAACAGGCGCGTTGCCAAGCCGGTATTCGGCCAGATCGAGCCAGCGGTCGCTGATGGTGCTTTGCACGAACACAGCCCTCTCGGCGCGGAAGCTGCGCGGGCCGCGGAACTCCCGCCAGTGCCGCTCGGCCCGCTCGAGCACGTGCGCGACATCTTGGTGGGCGATATCCTGCGCCAGGGTCACGTGCGGGTGATAGGCAAACGGCTCGTGAAAGGCCAGCGAGTTGGAGTTCATGGCGGCGTGGATATCGCACAGCTCCGCAGAGCCGGCGCCAACTTCCAGGTAGATCACGTCGGTCACCGGAAACGTGCGGATTCCCGTCAATTCCACCTCAAAGGCCGCGCGGTGCTCAAGCGCGTTGCGGACTTCGGCCCATGCCTGGCGCCACTCGCCGGCCAGCGGGCGCGGCGGCAACAAACTGACGTGGGCGCGCGGGTCGTCGTGGGGCACCAGTTCGCGCCGCAGGTGATCCAGGAACTCCCCGAGCGGAGCCGGAATGTAGGTGACCAGGGCGAAGACGTTCAGCCATTCTTCGGGCGGGACATGGCCCCGCGGCCCGTTCGGATGAGAACTCATTACTTCCCACTATTCTAGAGCCTTCGCGCGCGGCTGGTGGGCCGGCCACGAAATCCCGGGTCGGTCACGGATACTGGTACCCTCAAAAAGATGCCGCCCGCCAACGATGTGAATCCTCTTTTGTCGCCCGAATTTCGCGTGCCGTTCGACCGCATCCGCGCCGAACACGTGGCCCCGGCCACGGAAGAACTCCTGCGCCTGGCGCGCCAGCGCCTGGAAGAGGTAGCGGCCACCGGCGCCCCGCGCACCTTCGTCAACACGCTGCGCAGTCTCGACGATCTCGCGGAGCCGCTCGAATACGCGATCGGCGTGGTGCGCCATCTGGAGAGCGTCGCTACCTACCCGGAGCTGCGAGCCGCCTACAGCGCCGCGCAACCGCAAGTCAGCGCCTTTTATTCCGGTATCCCGCTGAATGCCGGCCTCTGGCGCGCCGTGCAGGATTTTGCCGCCACCGATGAGGCCGCGCGTCTGGAAGGCGAGCGGCGGCGCCTGCTCAGCAAGACGATCGACAACTTCCGCCGCCACGGCGCCAATCTCGATCCGGCCGGCAAAGAGCGGCTGGAAGCGCTGGACGTGGAGCTGAGCCAGCTCACCATCAAGTTCGCGGAGAACGTGCTCGATTCCACCAACGCCTTCGAACTGGTGATGACCGATCCCGCCTCGCTCGCCGGCTTGCCGCCCAGCGCGGTGGCCGCCGCCCGCGAGAGCGCCGCGCGCAAGGGCCGCGAGGGCTGGCGCTTCACCCTGCACGCGCCGGATTACTTCGCGGTGACGACCTACCTGGACGATGCCGCCGTCCGCCGGCAAGTATACGAAGCGTTCAGCGTACGCGCCACCGAGGCCGGGTTCGACAACCGCCCGCTCATCGCTCGCATTCTGGAACTCCGCAACGAGAAGGCACGCCTGCTGGGCTACGCAAACTTCGCCGACCTGGTGCTGGAAGACCGCATGGCGCACGATGGCGCGCACGCGCTCGCCTTCCTGGACGATCTGAAGGTGAAGACCGAGGCACGCTTCGCCGAAGAGAATCGCGAGCTGCTCGAATTCCGGCGGTCCATCGAGGGACCGGACGCCGCTGAATTGGCGGGCTGGGATGTGGCCTACTACGCGGAAAAGCAGCGCGCCGCGCTCTACGATTTCGACGAGGAAGCCCTGCGGCCGTACTTCCCGCTGGAACAGGCGGTGGCCGGTTTGTTCGACCTGGTCGAGCGCCTGTACGGCTTGCGCATCGAGCAAGAGGCTGGCACGCCGGTGTGGGACGAAGCCGTCCGATATTACAACGTCCACGATGAAAGCGGCGAATTCTTAGGCGGCTTCTATACCGACTGGTTCCCGCGCGAGAACAAACGCGGCGGCGCCTGGATGGATGCGTTGATCACCGGCGGCCCGGAGGGCGCGCAATTCCGCCCGCACCTGGGCTTGGTCTGCGGCAACCTCACGCCGCCGGTGGGCGGCAAGCCGGCCCTGCTCACGCACCGCGAAGTGGAAACCATCTTCCACGAATTCGGCCACCTGCTGCATCACCTGCTGAGCCGCGTGGAATGCCGCGGCCTGGCCGGCACCAACGTGGCCTGGGATTTCGTCGAGCTGCCATCGCAGATCATGGAGAACTGGTGCTGGGAACGCGAATCGCTCGATCTGTTCGCGCGTCATTGGGAATCCGGCCAGCCGGTGCCGCACGAGTTATTTGAGAAAATGCGGCGGGCGCGCACGTTTCGCGCCGCCAACCAACAGATGCGGCAGCTCGGGTTCGGGTTCATCGACCTGCTGCTGCATGTGCGGTACTCGCCGGAGCGCGATGGCGACGCGGTGGATTACGCGCGCCGCATTTTGCGGGAGTTCAGCCCGGCGCCGCTCCCGCCCGCCCACGCCATGCTCGCGGCCTTCACGCATTTATTCGCGAGCCCGGTCGGCTATGGCGCGGGTTATTACTCCTACAAGTGGGCCGAAGTGCTGGAGGCCGATGCGTTCACGCGCTTCCGCGAGCGCGGGATCTTCAGCCGCGAAGTCGGGGGTGAATTCCGGCGGAACATACTGTCGCGTGGCGACAGCGCCGACCCGGCGGAGCTATATCGCGCTTTCATGGGCCGAGATCCGGACCCGAGGGCGCTGCTGATTCGGAACGGGCTGGCGGGGTGAGGGGTGTGGCGCAGTGGGTGGGGCGGTGTCGGGCGATGGTTACGTGCGGTCTGTCCCTGGCTTGCGCCTGTCCCTGGCTTGCGCCAAGAGGCTCAGCAGGATCAGACCCACAACCACCAAGCGCGAGGTGCCCGGAACTGGCGTTGCAGGCGGTTCAGCTTGCGGGCTAAGGAGGACGATCTGGGGACCCGCATAAGCTAGTATCTGGCCCGCATTGTTGATCGTAGGATGCCGCAGTAACTGACATGCCGTGTGTTGAAAGCAAAGGACAGAATGCGGTGCTGTGCCATCGATCATGACAATCTGTGCCGCAATTCCTGTCAATATCCTATGGTTGTGTCACCGTTCCTGGCATAATCCTACGATTTGATGTTCTAGCCAGAACAGAAAAAGGTTAGGACCGGAACCCTGGGCTGTGCGGAATGGACACATGTTTGACGGTGGGCTTAGCCGACCAGTGGGCCGCGCTTCTTTTGGCTTTCACTCCGCCCTCACTACGTGCGACCAGCTTCCAGCCATCGCCCGACTTTCGGAGCCCGTAAAAAACGGTTAGTTTCTGTTTCGCGTCCAGGCTCGCCGGCGACCAAACAGCATGAACCGCGGCTTGTAGATGTCGCGCGGTCCGCGAAGGAATAGCGAGACGCACGGAACGAAATCGTTTGGTGGGAGATTGCAGAGGACAAACCCAGCCCGGCTGATTAGGGTCGAATTCGAGCGTAACGTTCCAGTCGAGATTTGGAAGCCCGCCAACGTACCCTTCGCCGTCGCCGTAACCTAACGGCAGCGATAAGCCGCCGGCCGCTGTCCACCGGCTCTGGTGCGGTCTTGCCCAGTGGGAACAACGGCCCACGATCGCGTACAACCTCGACCCACTTCGCGTGCGAAGCACTGACGCGTCTTCTGCTGCAGCACGGAGTATCTCGACCCAAAGCTCGGGATCATCGTCCGCGGCCAATCTCTCCTCAATCAACGGTGGAAGGCCAGGGACGGTGTCGGAAGAACACATATGGTCCATCGTAGCTCTTGATACTGTCCTTCGGCGTTTCGGATCGAGCAGTAGCCAACCGCTCGTTAACGACGGAGCGGCAGAAACGTCGGGTTCGGCCAAAGTCCGAGCCGGGGTTCCGTCAAAGTGGAGGTGGGTGGTGACTTGCAGGGCTTTCGTCACTGATCCGGCTGGGGTGCTTGGTGGCTGGCTCTGTCCGGAACGGGTCGGGACAGACGGGACGTTTCCAAGGCACGCGCGGCCGTGGGCCCGGACGGACTAACCCGGATTTCTCACCAAGTCTTCGCTTCGCAAATGAGTTGCAGTGCATCGTCGGTTTTTGAATTGGTGCGGGATCGCACGAGATCGTCTTCGCCGCGTGGGCTGCCGGTCAAGCGCCAGGAGGGCCTGGCGCTGGC
>DASWZP010000197.1:0-7826 GCA_036404395.1 Bryobacteraceae bacterium
GCTGGATGTTTCTGTCAACCCGGAATTCCTGAACATGGGCGACGAATACTGGACGCCCGGCATCATCCTCACTACCTGGAACCAGGCCGACACCGGCCGCATCCCGGTCTCGGGGGCGGGTTATCGCGGCCGGTTTCATGGCCCCGGTTTCGACTCGATCTGGACGGATATGTCGGAAATCGTTCGCCCCACCCGCGACGGCATTCACGGGCGCGAGTACATCTCGACCAGCGTGGATATCGGTCCCAAGCCGCTGCGCCTCGAGTTCACGCCCGATGGCCGCATGCTGACCCCGCCCTTGCGGCTGCTGGAGATTCAGCTTCCGGTAATCCTCGACGTAGCGGCCTGGCGGGAGCAGGGCGCGCGCCTGGCTGCCGCACGCATCTCGGCGGCGCAGGAGCTCAAGACGCTGGCCGTGGTCCGCGCCGGCGAGGCCGTCCAGGCGCTACCCAAGCAGTTGCCGTCTCTGGTGCCCGTGGTGTCGAGAGAAGACATCGCCAACTGCGGGGACATTCTCGAGGGCGCGCGGATGGCGCAATTGCGGGACGGCCCGGACGTCGCGGTCCTGGCCGGCGAGCTGCATTCCATCAACCCGCAATTGATGGCCGCCGTGCGGCTGCCGCTTTCGCCCGCCGCGGCCGATCGGATCCTCGAGTTGAACCGCGCCGGCCTCAAGGTGTTCCAACTCTGCGCCGACCAGCACGGCCGCGAGAAGCTGGGCAACGGCAGGCACGGCCGTCATATTAAGGATGCTCTGCGCGAGGTTCACGGCCGGTTGGTCAAACAAGGACTGCGCGACGAGATCACCTTGATCGTCTCCGGCGGAATTGCGCTGGCGGAGCACATGGCCAAGGCGATTATCTGCGGAGCCGATCTGGTGGCCGTGGACACCGCGCTGCTGGTGGCTCTCGGCTGCCGCGTTTGCCGCGACGCCCATCCCCGGAACTCGGAAGGCGAGGCTATGTGCGGCCCGGGCGAGCTGTGCCCCGCCGAAACCGATTCATCCGATCACGACTATGCCACGCAGCGAATCGTGAATCTGATGGGCGCTTGGCACAGCCAGTTGATCGAGGTCCTGGGCGCCATGGGCATCCGCGAGGTGCGCCGTCTGCGCGGCGAGGTGGGAAGGGCCATCTTCATGGAAGACATCGAGAAGGAGGCGTTCGGCGACCTCTGCCGCGTGCCTCGGTCACAGGTGAGCGCATGACAGCAACCGATGCCGCCGTCGAAACTCCGGCTCGGGTCAGCCCGCCGGAGCCCGCGTCCCCGCAACCGGGCTTCAGCGACTGGCCGCAGGAAAACGTGGCCCGCGAAATTCGCCCCGCGCCGGATCGCTACCGCAACGCGCTGGGCAAGTACAAGGTGGACCGGAGCGCCGCGTGTGCCTCCTGCGGGCGATGCGTGGAGGCCTGCCAGTACGGAGTACACAGCAAGCCTGAGGGCTACGCCCTGACCCTGCGGCCGCTCGACAATTTCTGCATCGGCCCCGCCTGCGCCGACACCGCCGAATCTTGCGTCTCCTTGTGCCCGCAACATGCTCTCACCGTGCGGCCCAACCCCAGCGCCGAGTGCATGGGCGATCCGCGCTGGTCGAGCGATTTGATCCTGGCGACCTGGCATCAGGCCGCCACCGGCCGGCCCGCCCCGCCGCATTTGGAAAGCCGGACCGGCGCCGCGGGCGGTGGGTTCGACAGCCTCCGCTTCAAGTTCGAGGTCCCGGGATTCGAGCCGCAGCCCCGCGTCCCGGCGGGCACCGAAATCGACATCGGGTTGGACTTGAACCATCGCGGCGATGGCCGGCCGCAGATCCACATCGATCTCCCCGTCTATGGCGGCGGGATGAGCTTCGGATCGGTCAGCATCCACACCATTCTGGGCAAAGCTCGCGCCGCCGCGGCGTGGAACACGTTCACCTGCACCGGCGAGGGCGGATATCACGACCGCCTGAGGCCCTACGACGACCACGTGATCACGCAGGTGGCCACCGGCCTCTTTGGCGTGCGCGAGGATACCATCCAGCGCGTGCGGATCGTCGAGTTCAAATACGCGCAGGGCGCCAAGCCCGGCCTGGGAGGACACCTGCTGGGCGACAAGAACACTCCCGCCGTCGCCCGCATGCGCGAGGCCGTGGCGGGCAACGCGCTGTTCAGCCCCTTCCCCTTCCACAGCGTCTACAGCGTGGAAGACCACAAGAAACACGTCGATTGGATCAAGGAAGTGAATTCCCACTGTCTGGTGAGCGTGAAGGTATCGACGCCCACCGATGTGGACATGGTGGCGGTGGGCAGCTACTGCGCGGGAGCCCATATCATCCACCTGGACGGCAGCTACGGCGGCACCGGCGCCGCGCCGGACATCGCTAAGAAGAACATCGCGATGCCCATCGAGTACGCCGTCCCGAAGGTGCACAAGTTTCTCACCGCCGAAGGCATCCGGGACAAAGTCACGCTGATCGCCTCGGGCGGCATCCGCACCGCCTATGACGCGCTGAAAACCATCGCGCTCGGCGCCGACGGCGTGGTGGTCGGCACGGTGGAAATGGTGGCCCTGGGGTGCGTGCGCTGCGCCTGTTGCGAAAGCGGGCGGGGCTGCCCGCGCGGCATCGCCTCCACCGATCCCGAGCTGATGATGCAGATGAGTCTCGAGTGGGCCAGCCAGCGGCTGATCAATCTCAACTTCGCCTGGCGCGAGCAGATGGTGGAAGCGCTCGCGCGGCTCGGCATGACCAGCATCCGCGAGCTTCGCGGGCGCACCGACGTGCTGTGCTACCTCAGTGACGAAGCGGCGGAGGTCTCCTCATGAGCGGCTTTGCCGAACGGCTGCTGGCCAGCCGGTCGCAGATCTACTCCGATCTCGATCGGGTGCCGGAACGCGAGGAAGAAGGCGGCTGCGGCGTCACCGGGTTTGCCTGTAGCGTGCCCGTCAAGGGACGCTTCATCTACGAGCCTTCCATCCAGATGCAGAACCGCGGCAATGGAAAGGGTGGCGGCATCGCGGCCGTCGGCCTGGTGCCCGAGCAGATCGGCGTCTCCCGCGAGGCGCTCGAGAGCCACTACCTGCTGCAAATCGCTTTGCTCGATTCCGAGGCCCACGCCGAGGTCGAGCGGCAGTTCGTGCTGCCCCACTTCGATATCGCTCTCTCCACGCGGCAGCCCCACATCGACGATTACCGCGACCTGCCCGGGCTTCAGGTTCGCCCGCCGGACGTCCACCGCTATGTCGTCCGCGTCAAGCCAGACGTGCTGGATGCCTTTGCGCGCACGGCCGGCCTCGAGGGTCTGGCGCCGCGCCAGTTGGAAGATGAGTTCGTCTACCGGAACTCCTACCAGCTCAATGACCACTTCTACGCGTCTCTGGGCGAGAAGCGGGCCTTCGTTCTTTCGCACGGCAGGAACCAACTGGTCTTCAAGATGGTCGGATACGCCGAGCAGAACGTCGAGTATTACCAGCTTCAGGACTTCGCCGCCCACGTCTGGATCGCTCATCAGCGTTACCCCACCAAAGGCCGCGTGTGGCACCCCGGCGGCGCACACCCCTTCACCGGGCTGAACGAGGCGCTGGTGCACAACGGCGACTTCGCCAACTATTCCTCCGTGTGCGAGTACCTGCGGCAGCGCAACATCCGCCAGCAGTTCCTCACCGACACGGAAGTTTCCGTCCAGCTCTTCGATCTGTGGGACCGCGTCTACCAATATCCGCTGGAGTACATCATCGAGGCGCTGGCGCCCACCACGGAACTCGATTTCGACCAGTTGCCGCCCGAAAAGCAGGTGATCTACCGGCAGATCCAGGCCACCCACATTCATGCCTCGCCGGACGGCCCGTGGTTCTTCATCATCGCGCGCACTCATCAGGACCGGTTCCAGTTGCTGGGCATCACCGACACCGCCATGCTGCGGCCCCAGGTGTTCGCCCTCTCCGATAGCGGCGAGGTGCAGATCGGCCTGATCTGCTCGGAGAAGCAGGCCATCGACGCCACCCTGCGGAGCTTGGCCAAGGAAGATCCGCGATTCTGTCCCGTGGCCGACAAGTATTGGAACGCCCGGGGCGGGTCCTCGAGCGATGGCGGCGCGTTCGTCTTCACCGTTTCGCCCGGCGAGAACGGCCATATGCGCCTGTCCTGCGCGGACAAGTTCGGCCGCCCGGTCAAGCTCGATGGCGGCTCGGTTCGCTGCGACCTGGGCAGCGTCGAAACCAATGGCAACGGCGTCTTCGACGGCGTGAAGGAAATGCATCGGAACGGCGACGTGGCGGGCCTTTTCGAATACGGGCGCGGTGTGGCTGGTTGGCCGGCCGGCCAGTTGCGGCAATTCTGCGAGAGCCTGGCGCGGGGAGCCGACAGCCGCAAGTTTCGCGAGACCGCGCTCGAAGCACTCACGCTGGTGCACGACCGCCGCTTCGACGCCGGCGACAAGCGCCGCGCCACCGCGCTCGAGGTGATCGAGGACTCGATCGACCGGCTGCTCGATTCGGCACCGCTGTTCGGCGAAACGCCGGCGATCGAGTGGCGGCGGATTACCTGGGCCACCCGCGACCGCCTGGCCGCGCCGCGCTCCGGCGAGGACCTGCTGGCGATTGACGCACAGGGCTTCCCTCCCGAGGGCGAGGACTGCGATGCCAGGCTGCTCCGCCGGGCTTACGAAATGGGCTGGAAACGTTTTGCCGTCTACCGGCTGCGCGGCCAGCGCTTCCACGGCGCTGGCTTGGGCCCCGCCACCGACGGCGTCCGGATCGACCTCTACGGCTCCAATGGCGATTATGCCGCCAGCGGCATGGATGGCCTCGAGATCCACATCCACGGCAATGCCCAGGACCAGGTGGCCCAGATCGCCAAACGCGGCAAGCTGGTCATCCATGGCGATGTCGGCCAGACTTTCATGTATGGCGCCAAGGGCGGCGAAGTCTACGTCCTCGGTAACGCCGCGGGACGGCCCCTGATCAACGCGGTGGGACGCCCGCGCGTGGTCATCAACGGGACCTGCCTGGACTTCCTGGCGGAATCGTTCATGGCCGGCGATCCGCTGGCGGGCGGCGGCTTCGTCATCCTCAACGGCATGGAGTTCCACGCGAGCGGGCGCATAACGCCGCTCGAGGCGCCGTATCCGGGCGCCAATCTGTTCTCGCTCGCCAGTGGCGGCGCCATTTACATTCGCGATCCGCACCACAGGGTCGTCGAGCGCCAGCTCAACGGCGGCGTGTTCAGCCCGGTCACCGATAAGGACTGGCGGTTGATCCGCCCGTACCTGGAAGAGAACGAGCGCCTCTTCGGCGTCCCGGTGCAAGAATTGCTGACCGTCGATGGCCACGCCTGCGCGCCGGGCGATGTGTATCGCAAGATCGGTGCCGTGAAACTGTCGGTGCTGGCCGGTTCGGAGAAAAAGAAATGACGGGCGGGATCGCACCTCCAATCGAAATCGAGAGTATCGGCGGCGGCCTGGCTCTCGAGGTGAACCAGCGCAGCGGGGCTGCGCCCATGAGCTGCTACCAGTGCGCCAAGTGCTCCAGCGGCTGCCCGGTCGCGGACGGAGCCGATTTCAAGCCGCACCAACTGGTGCGCATGGTGCAGACGGACCAGCGCCAGGCGGTTCTTTCCAGCCGGATCATCTGGGTTTGCACGTCCTGCCAGACCTGCACCACGCGTTGTCCGCAGCAGGTTGATTTGGCCGGCATGATCGACGCCCTGCGCGGCATCAGCCTCGGCGCCAGCTCGGTCCCCTCCGGCATCGCCGTTCCGGTCTTCAACGAAATCTTCCTCGAGGCCGTCCGCGAGCGCGGGCGGATCTTCGAGCTGGCTCTGATGGCGAAGTACAAACTCCGCACCAAGCGGCTGTTCGAGGACGCGGGCAAGGCGCCGGCGATGCTCTGGAAGGGCAAGCTGCCGCTTTCCGCCAAACGCGTGGGCGGGAAGGAAGAACGCGAGGCCCTGTTCGGCCGGGCCGCCGACGGAGGTTCCCAGTGACCTACACGTTCTTTCCCGGCTGTTCGCTGGATGGCGCCGCCAAGGATTACCATCGTTCCACGCTGGCCGTGGCCGCCAAGCTGGGCCTCGAGATACCCGAGCTGAAGGATTGGATCTGTTGCGGCTCGACCGCGGCTCACTCGAGCGACCCGCTGCTGGCCGATGCCCTGCCGGCCAAGAGCCTCTCCGCCGCCGGCGGCAGCACGGTCGCGGTGGCCTGCGCCGCCTGCTACAGCCGGCTCAAGACGGCCAACCACCATATCGCCGGAGATGCCGCGCTGCGCGCCCGGGTGGCGCGCGTGGTGGGGCGCGACTACGACGGCCGGACCCCGGTCTTGCACTTGCTCGAAATCCTCTGCCGCGATATCGGCCTCACGCGGATCGCCGCGGCCGTTCGCCGTCCGCTCAGCGGGCTGAAGGTGGCCTGCTACTACGGATGTTTGCTGGTGCGTCCAGCGGAAATCACCAACTTCGACGATCCCGAGAACCCCACGCTGATGGACCAGCTCATCGAAGCCGCCGGGGCGACGCCGCTCGCGTGGCCGCACAAGACCGAGTGCTGCGGCGCGAGCTTCTCCATCACCGATTCGAGCGTGGTGCTCGAGCTGGGCAACCGGATTCTCGCCATGGCGCAGGCGGCCGGGGCCGACTGCATCGCGACCGCCTGCCCGCTGTGCCAGCTCAACCTGGACCTGCGGCAGCGGGATATGGAGCGCAAATTCGGATGCCGGTACAATCTGCCGGTGTTTTACTTCACGCAGTTGCTGGGCCTGGCGATGGGCTGCCGGCCGGACGAACTGTCGTTGGACAGCCTGATCGTGGAACCAAAGGCGCTGCTCGAGGCCAAGGGAATCGGGCGCTGAGACATGACGATGATCGCGAATAACGGGAACGGGCATCATGCATCCGAAGCTGTCGGCGCGGTGCTGGTCTGCGGGGCCGGCGTTACCGGCATCCAGGCCTCTCTCGATCTGGCCGGGAGCGGATTCAAGGTCTACCTTCTGGATTCCTCCCCCGCCATCGGCGGGCGCATGGCCCAGCTCGACAAAACCTTCCCGACCGGCGATTGCGCCATGTGCATCCTCTCGCCGAAGCTGGTCGAGTGCGCGCGCAACAAGAACATCGAGATCGTCACCCTGGCGGACGTGGAGGGAATTTCGGGCGAGCCCGGTCATTTTAGGGTCAAGATCCGCCAGAACCCGCGTTACGTGGACACGGCGAAGTGCAATGCCTGCGGCGAGTGTACCGAGGTGTGCCCGGTCAGCCTGCGCAGCGAGTTCGACCGCAACCTGGGAACGCGCAAGGCCATCTTCCGTCCCTACCCGCAAGCCATTCCCAACGTCTTCGGCATTTCCAAAGCAGCCGGGCCCGCGCCCTGCAAATCCGCCTGCCCGGCCGGCGTGAACGCGCAGGGGTACGTGGCCCTGGTTGCGGCTGGGAAATTCCAGGAAGCTTACGCTCTCATCCGCCAGCGCTGCCCGCTTCCGGCGGCCTGCGGGCGCGTGTGCCAGCATCCTTGCGAGGATAATTGCAACCGCCGTGAAATCGACGAAGCCGTCTCGGTCCGCGATCTGAAGCGCTTCGTGGCCGACTACATCCACGCGAACCCCAGCCAGTATCCGCCGGCGAAGGCGCCTGCCGCTAAGTTGGATGCCAAGGTCGCCATCATCGGCGGCGGCCCGGCTGGCTTGACGGTGGCCGCCGACCTCGCCCTGCGCGGCTACGGCATCACCCTGTTCGAGGCGCAGGCGCGCCTGGGCGGCATGCTCCGCTACGGCATTCCCGATTACCGGCTGCCCGAGGATGTGCTGGATCGCGAGATTCAATACATCCTGGACCTGGGCGTGGAGGCCAGAACCGGCGAGCG
>DASWZP010000198.1:0-14515 GCA_036404395.1 Bryobacteraceae bacterium
TTTCGCCTCTCGCTCGGCGTCACCCTGCTGGGCTGCGCCTTCGGATGGTTCGCCCTCCGCATGGATCCTCACGTCAAGAGCGTTCTCATGCCGTTTGCCGGCCTGAATAGCTCTCCCGCGGAGCGCGTTGCCAAAGAAGAAAGCGCCAAGACCGACCGGCTGCAAGGTGAAAAGGCCTCCTTCTCCGCCGAGCTGATGACCCACAACATCCACGTCACCGTGCTCACTCTGGCCTTCGGCATGACCTGGGGCGTGGGAACCCTGATTCTCCTTTTCTATAACGGCGTCATTTTGGGAGCAGTAGCCGCGGATTACATCGGCGCCGGATTCGGCACTTTCCTCACCGCCTGGCTGCTGCCCCATGGCTCCATCGAGATTCCCGCCATCCTGCTGGGCGGCCAGGGCGGCTTCATTCTGGCCGGCGCGCTCATCGGCTGGGGCGGGCGGACGCCGCGCACCGAACGCCTCCGCGCCGTCGGGCCCGACCTGTTCGCCATCATCGCCGGCGCCGCCGCGCTCCTGGTGTGGGCCGGCATGGTCGAAGCGTTTGTCTCGCAATACCATCAGCCCGTGCTGCCCTATAGCCTCAAAATCGCCTTCGGCGCTTGCGAGCTTGTGGCGCTCACGGCATTCCTCGGGTGGGCGGGCCGCGAATGAAAGCCGCCCGCCAACGCCGCCTCTCCATCGAAACCCCCGAAGGCGTGGTCTTCTCCTTCGAGCTGGCCACGCCGGTTTCGCGCGCCCTGGCCTGGGCCATTGACGCCGCCGCCATTGGCGCCGCCTGCTATGTCGCCGGCCAAGTCTGCTCGGCCCTCAATCTTTTCGGCCGCGATGTGGCGAACGCCGTGTCCACGGTGCTCTTCTTCGTGGTTTCGGTGGTCTACGGCATTCTCCTGGAATGGCGCTGGCGCGGCCAGACCATCGGCAAGCGCATCCTTGGCCTGCGCGTCCTCGACATCCACGGCATGCGCCTGCAGCTTTCGCAGATCGTCCTCCGCAATCTGCTGCGCTTTGTGGATGCGCTGCCCGCCTTTTACCTGGTAGGCGGCATCGCGTGCCTGTTCAGCCGCAACGCCCAACGCCTGGGCGATCTGGCGGCCAACACCATAGTGGCCCGCGAGCGCAAGCCCGAAGAGCCCGATCTCGACGAAATCGCTCCCGCCAAGTACAATTCGCTGCTGGCCTATCCGCACCTGGCCGCGCGTCTCCGCAGCCTGGTAACTCCCGAAGCCGCCGCCATCGCCATCCAGGCCGTCACTTTGCGCGACGGCTACGATCCCATCGCGAGAATCGAGCTCTTCGCGGAACTGGCCGCTCACTTCCGTTCGCTGGTGGAATTCCCCGAGCAGGCTTTGGAAGGAGTGACCGACGAGCAATACGTGAGGAGCGTGCTGCGCGTCATCTACACGGGGTTTTGACTGGCCCTCGGCCGGATCTCCACGCGTTGGCTGCATGGCAGGACAATCGCGAGTAGCCGCACACGGTGAGATACTGAAAGGCGTGCCAACCATACTGATGGTGGGGCCATACCGCATGTATTTTCACAGCCATGAGCCGAACGAGCCTCCCCATGTGCATGTGGATCGCGACGATCAGTCGGCAAAGTCCTGGCTGGACCCGGTTGCGCTTGCCAGGAACCTTGGCTTCGGTCCCGTGGAGCTTCGGCGAGTCCACCGGCTAGTGGCAGAGAATCGCAATTTATTGTTGGAGAAATGGCATGAACGCTTCCCATCTTAATTCCGGAGAACGCGTACGCGACGTACACCTCACTGAGGACACGCTGGCAGTGGACCTCGCAGACGGGCGCACAATCATCGTTCCCCTGACGTGGTATCCCCGGCTTTTGAGCGCTACCATGGAACAGCGATCTCGCTGGAAAGTAAGCGGAGCAGGCTATGGGATTCGCTGGCCGGAGATTGATGAAGACTTGAGCACGGAAGGCCTACTCCGCGGCGCGCCGGCCGCCGCAGAACCCGCTCGCCTTAGCCGCTAGGCCAGGCTGGTCGCGCGGATCGCGGATGTCCCCGCCGTTTTGCGCTATAAGACCTTTCAGACGCCCCGCCGCGCCACCTCGCGCCGCATCGTCGTGACCAGGCGGCGGATTCCCCGGGACCAGTCCGGAAACAAATCGACGTACTGGAATTCCCGCTGGATGGATCGCGGCACGCGGCAGCCATCCAGGCGCAGGGGCACGACGAAGATTTCATCCAGCGGCACGCGCCGCGCGCAATCCAGGGCATAACGGACCTCCGCTTGGAACCCGCCGGTTTTGTTCACCGAGTTTTCCGAGAAGCAGGCCACAAAGAAATCCGAGGTTTCAATGGCGCTCTCGATGGCGCGCGGCCAGTTCTGGCCCGGCACCAGCTTGCGCGCATCCGTCCAGGGGCTGAACCCGGCCGTTTCCAGCGCCTCGCACAGGTGATCGACCGCTTTCAGATCCTCTCTCACATGGGCGATGAAGACCTGCGGCAGCCCGGACGGTTCGAAGCGAAAGCCGCGCGCGGCGTCCGGGTAGAATACGCCCAACCCGTCGATCTCCACCACTTTGCCGGCGGCCACGCCGCGAATTACCACCTGCGCCAATTGTTCGGTTGCGGAGCAGTCAGCCACGGCGCTCGCCTCCTTGCCGCTGGAACGCCACTTTCCCGTCCGGGCGTGGAATGAAGGTGCCCAAACCCGGCAGCGAAGCCTCTTTGCCCTGGCGCAGATTGAGGAGAATCTGGTGCACCACATGGTCCAACCGGTCCGCCGCCTCGGCTTGGCTGAGACCCGTTTGCCGCGCTATCCGTTTTGCGATATCCGGCTTCTTCATTCCGATTCCACTGTAGCAGCGGGTCACGTCCGAGGCGCCTCGCATGTCACGGGGAGCGTCCTTCAACCAATTGAAAAGAAAAGTGGTTTGACGGGAGCGAAATGTTGAAAACAGTTGTGATCGCGGCGGCGCCGGGCGCGACGAAATGCTGGCGCGCGGCAATGGATTGGCGCGGGATTCCGGCCCGGCTCGTTGATTGCAAGAGACTTCCAAAGTGGCGAAGCAAGTGCTTCAAGTATGGCGGCATGTTGGATCCGATCGCGGGACAACTGGAACGATACATGGACCTGTTGAGCGCGCGGCAAAAGCTGGTGGCTTCGAATATTGCCAATGCGGACACGCCCGGCTACCACACGGAGGACATCGATTTTCAAAGCGAGTTTCAGAATGCCGCGGGCTTGGCGCCGCGAACCATCGAGGTGACGGGTCTGGCGATGAAGAACGACGGCAACAACGTCAGTCTGGATCGCGAGTCGCGGCTGCTGTCGGAAAATGCGCTTCGGTTTCAACTGGCGTCCAGCCTGCTGCGGTCCGAAATCCAGAGCGTGCGTGAGGCCATCAAGGAAGGGCAAAGCTCGTGAGCCTGTTCTCGGTTTTGTCGATTGGCGCCTCGGGCATGGCCGCGCAACGCGCACGGGCGGAGCTGCTGGTCGAGAATCTGGCCAACGCGGAGACCACGCGCACGCCGGAGGGCGGACCCTACCGGCGAAAGGACGTGGTATTTGAGAGCACGCCGGTGGCCTCGCCGTTTGCGTCGGTTTTCGACACGCAGATTCAGGCTGCGGGGGGCGTCGCGGTAGCCGATGTGGTGACCGACAACAGCGACCCCGAGCGCCGCTACCAGCCGGGACACCCGGATGCGGACGCCGATGGTTACGTGGCATTCCCGCGGGTGAATCCGGCCGAAGATATGGTCGATTTGATGGGCGCGGCGCGCAGCTACGAGGCCAATGTGGCGGCCATCGGCGCGGTCAAGGACATGATCCAGCGCTCGATCGACCTGCTCCACTGAGGCTGACCGATGACAGGACCCATTCTTCCGATTTCCAGCCTTGCTCCGACCAGTCCCATCCTGCCGGCGGGGGAATCGACGGGGGGCGGCGCATTTCAGGAGGCGCTCACCACCGCCATTCAAAATGTGGAAGCTTTCGGAAACAATGCGTCGGCATCCGTCCAACGGTTCCTGTCCGGCGAAGGCGAGGAACTCCACACCACGATTATGGCGACCCAGCGGGCGGAGCTGGCCTTTGAATTGTTTCTGCAAGCCCGCAACAAGGTGGTCAGTGCCTACCAGGAAATCATGCGCATGCAGATGTAGCGGCCTCAGGTTTTCGGCGCCGTCCGTCGATCTAATATGGCAGGCCGCCGTGCGGCTTCACGAAACACCATGAACAATATTCTGGCCCACCTCTCCTGGCGGCAGCGGATCACCATCTTGACGGTGATTGTGGCGGCCGGGGCGGGCCTGTACGAGCTGGCCCAATGGAGGCGGGAAGCCGATTTCCGGCCGTTGTTCACTGGCCTCGCGCCGGAAGACGCCGCTGGAATCGTGCAAAGGCTTAAAGAGAGCGGCGTGGATTACCGCCTGCCCGAGGGAGGAGGCATCGTGCTGGCGCCTTCCGCCCGGATTGCCGAACTGAGATTGGTGATGGCGGCGGCGGGACTTCCGAAAGCCGGCCGCATCGGCTTCGAGTTGTTCGATAAGACCAATCTGGGGGCGACGGAATTCACCGAGCACGTGAACTACCGGCGCGCGCTCGAGGGGGAACTGGAACGGTCCGTAATGTCGCTGGAGGCGGTCGAGCAGGCCCGTGTCCACCTGACCTTCCCCAAGGACTCGGTGTTCCTCGACGCACAGCAGCCGGCCAAGGCCAGCGTGCTGGTCAAGCTGCGTCCAGGGGCGCGCCTGGCGCCGCAAAACGTGCTGGCCATCGATCACCTGATAGCCAGCGCGGTGGAGGGGCTCACGCCGGATGCGGTTTCGGTGCTCGACATGAACGGCAATCTGCTGGGCCGGCCGCGGCCGCCCGGAACCCCGGACTCGCCGGAGCTGTCCGAGGCCGCTCTGGATTACCGGCACAGCGTGGAAGCGGACCTCCTGGCCAAAATCAATTCCACTCTCGAACCGCTGCTGGGCGCGGAGAAGTTTCGAGCCGGCGTGTCGGTGGAATGCGATTTCTCGGGAGGCGAGCAGAGCGAGGAGGTCTTCGACCCGGCGCGCTCGGTGATGGCCAGCTCGCAGCGGACCGAGGACAGCTCCGGCTCGGGCGGCGCCAACGGTGTGCCGGGAACAGCTTCGACCTTGCCGCGGCCCACTTCGCGCCCGGGCACCAACCCGAACCACGTGTCGCGCGTCACCGAGAACATTACCTACCAATCCACGCGCACCGTGAAGAAGACTCGCATGCCGGCGGGTTTGGTCCGGAAGATGTCTCTGGCGGTGCTGGTCGACCAGGCCGTCAGGTGGGAGCCGGACAAGAACGGACCCAGGCGCGTGCTGGTTCCGCCGCCGCCGGAGGAGCTCAAGATCATCCACGACATGGTGGCGGGCGTGACCGGCTTCAACGCGGAGCGCGGCGACCAACTGGTGATCGAGACGCTGCCTTTCGAAAGCACTCTGCTGCTGGAACCGCCGCTGCCGCCCGGGGCGCCGGGACTTGCGAAACCGTCCGTACCCGCGGCAACCACGCTCAAACTGGACCAGAAGACGCTGCTGATCGCGGGCGGAGCCGTGCTGGCCCTGATCGTGCTTGGAATGCTCGTCGGCATGTTGTCGCGGCGGCGAACGAGCGGCGGAACCGCCGAGGTCACGGGCCCACCCGCGCTGCCCGCGGGTGAAGGCGCCATGGCCGCGGCGGGCGGTTCGAGAAACCCGGGCCTCGAGCAGCAGATTGAGTCGAAACTGGCGGAGCACGAAGCGCTGCAACAGAAGATGGATGCGCAAGCGCTGAATTCGCTGAAGCTTTCGCCGGTGATCACGAAGAAGGCCGAGGTATTCGCCAAGCACCTCCGCGAAAAGATCAAGACCGAACCCGAGGTTTCGGCTCAGATCTTGCACACCTGGATTCGGGAGGAAGAGAACTGATGCATCGCCGGGAGTGCGCCCCATGATCGTGAACACGGCCCAGGAAGAGGCCCTGCCGAGTCTGCGCAAGGCCGCCATGCTGCTGATCGTGCTGGGCGAGCAGACCAGCGCGGAACTGCTGCAACAACTCTCCGAGGACGACGTGCAGAGGGTCAGCCGGGAGGTGGCCAAGATCACGTCGATTGACACCGAGCAAGCCGAGGGCGTATTGGAAGAGTTTCACCAGCTCTCCACCGCGGGCGATTATGTGGCGCGGGGCGGAGTCGACTACGCCCGCAAACTGCTGATGCGGGCCTTCCAGCCGGATGTGGCCAGGCGGCTTCTGGACCGGCTTACCAAGGCGCTGGGCGCCGACGCCGCCTCCTTCGATGTGATCCAGAAAGCCGATCCGGGGCAGCTCGCGAAATTCATCCATAGCGAGCACCCGCAAACCATCGGACTGGTGCTCTCGCACCTGAATTCCTCACAGGCGGCCGCTCTGTTGACCTCCTTGCCTCCGGGGCTGCGGTCGGACGTGGTGCAACGCATGGCCAGCCTGGACCAGATTTCTCCGGAGGTCATCCTGAAAATCGCAGGCGTTATCGGCCAGAAGCTGAAAACCCTGGGCGAATTCAGCCGGGAATCCTACGGAGGCGTGCGCGCCGTGGCGGAAATGCTGAACCGCCTCGACTCCGGATCGAGCCGCGAGATTCTGGACCACATCGAGCAGCAAGACGCCAACCTGGCGGAGACCATTCGCCACTTGATGTTTGTGTTCGAGGACCTGCTGCTCATCAATTCGTTGGGGCTGAAGGAAGTGCTGGGCAAAGCCGACCGGAAACTGCTGACGGTAGCGCTCAAGGGCACCAGCGAGCAACTCAAGAACCATATTCTGGGTTGCATGTCCCAGCGGGGCGCGGAGATGCTGCGAGAGGACATGGAGGCGCTCGGGCCGGTGAAGATCAAAGAAGTGGAATCGGCGCAGCAACAGATCATTGCGGTGGTGCGCCAACTCGAATCCGAAGGCGTATTGAGTTTGAAGGGAGCCGTCGGAGAGCAGTATGTCGTCTAAGGTGCTGGCGCCCGACGAGTCGCCGGCCGCAACGCCCATGGTCTGGCAGCAGGTGCCGGCGCCACCGGGAGGGTCGGGCGGCGGGGCGGGGGCGCCACTGGACTCGGCCGCCGGTACCACGCAACTCGAGCAGCAGTGCGAACAACGGGTTAGAGAGGCGCGAGCCGCGGGATTGCGCGAGGGTGAAGCCGCCGGGCGGAGCCGCGCCGCCGCCGAGCTACAGCCGGTTATCGAGCGGCTGGTGCGCTCGATTGAGGAACTCGGCCAGATGCGCGCGCGGCTGCGCAACGAAGCCGAGGCGGACCTGGTCCGGCTTTCGCTGGCGATTGCGCGCCGGGTGCTGCGGCGCGAGATGTCCATCGATCCGGACGCTCTGCGCGGGGTGATCGTGGCCGCTCTCGAGAAACTGCACTCCCAGGAAATCTGCCGCGTGCGGGTCCATCCGTCGCTTGCGGGAATGGTCGGCGCCCGCCTTCGGGAGGCGGTCGCGGGCTGCGGCGCGGAGGTGATCGCAGACCCCTCGCGCCAGCCTGGCGATGTGGTGTTCGAAACCGAGCGGGGCAACCTGGACGCTTCGGTGGATTCGCAACTGCTGGAGATCGAGCGCGGGCTGGCGGATTGTCTGAGGAAGCACTCATGAAGCAAGAGATCTCTCTCGCACCGTACTTCGCCGAACTGGACCGGGTTTCTCCCATGCGCTGGACCGGGCAGGTGACCGAGGTAGTCGGCCTGCTGATCGAATCGCGCGGGCCGTCGGTGGCGATTGGCGACTTCTGCGAGGTTGCGACCGGCGGCGGGCGGCCCATCCGCACGCAGGTGATTGGGTTTCGCGACGGCCGTGTGCTCTCCATGCCGCTCGAGGAAGTCGACGGCCTGCAACTGGGCGATCTGGTGACGGCGCGGAGCGAGGAAGCCCGCGTGGAAGTCGGGAGGGCGCTGCTCGGCCGCGTGATCGACGGATTTGGAAAACCCATGGACGGCGGCCCGCCGCTCGAAGCGCAGGACGCCTATCCGCTGCACGGCGTGCCTGCCAATCCCCTCAGCCGCGAGCACATTACCGAACCGCTGGTCACCGGAATCCGCGCCATCGACAGCCTGCTGCCGTGCGGAAAGGGCCAGCGCATTGGAATCTTCGGCGGCAGCGGTGTGGGTAAGAGCACGCTGCTCGGTTCCATGTCGCGGCACAATTCCGCGGACGTTGCGGTCATCGCCATGATCGGCGAACGGAACCGCGAAGTGCGCGGGTTTATCGAGAACGAGCTCGGGCCGGAAGGACGCAAGCGCTCGGTGGTGGTGGTGGCCACTTCCGAACGGCCAGCGCCGCTGCGCGTCCGCGCGTGTTTCGTGGCGCTGGCGGTGGCCGAGTACTTCCGCGATCAGGGAGCCGCCGTGCTGCTGGTCATGGATTCGGTGACGCGCCTGGCCATGGCGCAGCGGGAGATCGGATTGGCCGCGGGCGAGCCTCCCAGCCAGAAGGGGTATACGCCGTCGGTCTTCAACCTGCTGCCCAAGGTTCTGGAACGGGCCGGCAACTTCGCGCGCGGCTCCATCACCGGCTTCTTCACGGTGCTGGTGGAAGGCGACGACTTCAACGAGCCGATCAGCGACGCATTGCGGGCCATTCTCGATGGCCATATCATTCTTACGCGGCAGCTTGCGACGGTGGGGCACTACCCGGCAATCGATATTCTGCACTCCGTCAGCCGGCTTACGTCCGCCATCGCCACGCCGCGCCAGAAGGAGGCCGCCACCAAGTTGCGGCAGGCCATGGCGGCCTATCGCGACGCCGAAGATCTGATCCAACTCGGCGCGTATGTGGCGGGGACGAACCCCGGCCTGGATGCCAGCATCCGGTTGCGCCCCGAACTGCTGGAATTCCTGCGGCAGGACCACGCCTCTAAGTCCACCCTTCAGGAAACCTTGTCGAGAATGGAGGGTCTGGCCGCGCGCCTCGACCTGGTTCCCGTCCCCGTCGCCAAGCAAAAACAATGATTCCGTTCCAATTCCGCTTGCAGCAAGTTCTCGACTGGCGGCAAACGCAACTCGAGCTGGAGGAGATCAAGTTCAAGCGGCAAACCGCCGCGCTGGCCGATCTGGATCGCGCGCGCGCCGAACTGGAGGCCGCGGGAGTCAAAGCGGAAGTCCAGGTGCGCGACTGGATCCCGCTGGTGGGCCGCGACCTGGCGGCGTTGGGCAGTTTCCGCCTTTCCATAAGGATGAAAGAGAAGGAAATCGCCGCCCGGCGCGCAGAATGCCAGGAAAAACTCTATGCGCAGCAGCGCGTCATGCTGGAGGCCCGGCGACGCTGCCGCTTGCTCGAGCGGCTGAAGGAACGCCGGTTTTCGGAATGGGAGCTGGCGCAGAATCGCGAGCTCGAGCAACTGGCCACGGAATCCTACCTGGCGCAGTGGTCCCGGCGGCGGGCGTAGCGCACCCTCCTTATAATGGAGTTCATGACTCCCGAGACGCCCGCTCCACCGCTCACGGTCGAAGGCGCCAGCGTGCTGCACCAGATGATGCGCTTCCGCCGGCCTGCCTGGCGCGCCCTTTCCGCTGAAAGCCGCGGCGAAATCCTCGAAGAGGCCGCACGCGCGCTGGCGGCCTGGGAGCGTCCCGACGGTGGCCGACAGAGCGCGGTCTATTCGTTGCTGGGACACAAGGGCGACCTGCTCTTCCTGCACTTCCGGCGCAGCTTCGAGGAGTTGAACCAGGCCCAACTCGAACTGGCGCGGCTGCGGTTCGGCGATTATCTGGAACCGGCGGCTTCCTACCTTTCCGTGGTCGAGCTCGGCCTGTACGAATCCACGGCCAAGGTCTACGGAGGATTGGCCGCCAAGGGCGTCGAGCCGCATTCCGACGAATGGAACCAGGAGATCGAAGCCGTGCTCGCGCGGCAGCGGCAGGCCATGGCGCCGCGCCTCTGGCCGGAAATCCCGGACGCGAAATATCTCTGTTTTTATCCCATGGACCGGCGGCGCGGCGAATCGGCGAATTGGTACCAGGTGCCCATGGCCGACCGCCAGCGCCTGATGCACGAGCACGGCCTGGTGGGGCGGCGCTACGCGGGCGAAGTACGGCAGATCATCACCGGGTCGATCGGATTCGACGATTGGGAATGGGGCGTCGACCTTTTCGCCGCCGATCCGCTGGTCTTCAAGAAACTCATCTACGAGATGCGGTTCGACGAAGTGAGCGCCGTGTATGCCCTCTTTGGCACGTTCTACGTGGGCTTGCGCCTTCCGGCCGCGGAGCTGGGCGGGATGCTCGCGGTGTAGCTCCCCCTACGGCGTCTTCTCCGCGTGCGCCGCGCTCGAGCGCAAATGGGCGTAGAAACCCAGGTCCGATCCGGTCAGCAGCTTGGTGGCGAAAACGATCTGTCCCGTGTGCAGCGAGAAATGCTCTACCACGTGATAGATCGCTTCCAGAACCGACACCTCGTATTTCTGAATCACCACGCGTTCGGCCAGGCGTTGCGGCGTGACCGCAACGATCACCGCCGCGGCCTCCGCGACAATTCCCCGAACGCGCTCCTTCAGCTCGGGAATCGAGCTGCCGCCGCGCGCCGAGAATTCGCGATCGCGCTCGCGCGTGTCGGGAGCGCCACCCACTCCCGCGACGATCCACTGGCGCACATTGCCTGAAAGGTGCAGCACCAGGTTGCCGATGGCGTTCTCGTTTTCGCTGCCGCGCGCCCAGACCTGCTCCTCGGTGAGCTTGCCCAGGCACGCCTCGATGTGCGAGAGGCTCAGTTCGAGCCTACGCACCGAGCAATCCAGAAAAAGACGGTGGAGAGAGTCTTCCATATCTGCAAGTATAAGAGGACGGGGCGTCGTTGTGCGGGAACCCATTCACATCATCGGCGGCGGGCTGGCGGGGTCGGAAGCGGCATGGCAGACGGCGCGGCGCGGCCTGCGCTCGGCGCTGCACGAAATGCGGCCGGCCCGGCGCACACCGGCGCACCAGACCGAGGGGCTGGCCGAGTTGGTGTGCAGCAATTCGCTCAAATCCGAGCAGCAATCCACTGCGCCGTGGCTGCTTAAGGAAGAGCTGCGCCGGCTCGATTCGCTGCTGCTCGAGGCGGCGCGGAAGGCGCGAATACCCGGCGGCCATGCGCTCACCGTGGATCGCGAAGTCTTTTCCGCGGAAGTCTCTGCGGCCATCGCGTCCGAGCCGCTGATCGAACTGCGGCGCGGGGAAGTCACCACCATCCCCGAGGAGGCCATTATCATCGTCGCCACCGGCCCGCTCACCAGCGATGCGCTCGCCCAGGAGATCGCCCGGCTGACCGGGTCGGACCGTCTGTTTTTCTATGACAGCATCAGCCCCATCGTGGACGCCGATTCGGTGGACATGGACACCGCGTTCTGGGCCTCGCGCTACGGAAAATCGGCAGATGGCACGGCCGACTATCTGAACTGCCCTTTGGACCGTGAGCAATACGAGAGCTTCGTCGACGAACTGCTGAAAGCGCAAGCCGTGCCGGCTCACATCGAGGAGGACCGCACGCCGTATTTCGAAGCGTGCCTGCCCATCGAAGAACTGGCGCGCCGCGGCCGCGATACGCTGCGCTTCGGTCCCATGAAGCCCGTGGGCCTGGCCGACCCGCGCACCGGGAAGCGGCCGTACGCCGTGGCGCAACTTCGCCAGGAGAATCTGCGCGTCCGGAGTTTCAACCTGGTCGGCTTTCAGAACCACCTGAAGTTCGCCGAGCAGGCGCGCATTCTTCGCACGATTCCAGGGCTGCAGAACGCCGAGTTCCTCCGCTTCGGCCAGATTCATCGCAACACTTACATCGACGCGCCCGCGCTGCTCACGCCCACGCTGCAACTGCGCGCGCGCCCCGAGGTGCTGTTCGCCGGGCAGATTTCGGGCGTGGAAGGGTACGTGGAAGCGATTGCCACGGGGCTGATGGCGGGCCTTCACGCCTCCGCGCTGGCGGCGGGCGGCGCGCCTCGGGCGCTGCCGCGCGAGACCGCCCTGGGTTCGCTGTGCCATTACGTCTCCGGCGCCGATGCTGCGCACTACCAGCCGGCCAACATCACCTTCGATCTGCTGCCGCCCCTCGACGAAACCACCCGGCACAAGCTGCGTCACGACAAGCAAGCGCGTCACGCCGAGGTCTGCCGGCGGGCGCTCGAGGCGTTGGAGGATTACCGCCGCTGCCATGTCTGAGCTGGCGCACCAGATCGAACGGTACCTCGAGGATTTGGCGCGCGGTGGCGCATCGCCCAACACCGTCGCCGCCTACGCCGCCGATCTCCGCCAGTTCCTGGAGTTCCTGTCTCCTCCCGAAACGGAGCCGCCCGAGCCGCCGGCCGTCGATCTCCTCATTCTCCGCGAGTGGCTGGCGGCGCTGTATCGCATGAAACTCACGGCGGTAACCATCCGCCGCAAGCTGGCCGCGGTGCGCGGCCTCTACCGCTTTCTGCTGCGCGAGGGAGTCGTCCGGATCAATGTCGCGCGCCTGGTGCGAACTCCCAAGGCTCCCAAGAAGCTGCCGGAAGTGATGACGCCCGAGCAGGTCAACACGCTCATTGACGGCGTCGCGGCGGGCAAGCTCGAGCGCCCGTTCCCGGCGCGCGACCGCGCCATTTTCGAGCTGCTTTACGGCTGCGGCGTCCGCGTGAGCGAGCTGGCCGGGCTGAACCTGGAGGATGTGGATCGCGCCGAGCGATGGCTTCGCGTGCGCGGCAAGGGGCGGAAAGAACGGCAGGTGCCGCTGCCCGGCAAAGCCGCCGGCGCGCTTGAGCGCTACCTGGCGGAACGGCCCGTGGCGAGAGAAGAGCGCGCGGTTTTTCTAAACCATCGCGGCCGGCGGCTGACGGCTCGCGGAATTCGCGGCATCGTCAAACTCTACGCCACCTTCATAAGCGGCGACCCGTCCATCCATCCACACAGCTTCCGGCACGCCTACGCCACCCACCTGCTGGCCGACGGCGCAGACCTGCGCGCCATCCAGGAGCTGCTGGGCCACGCGCGGCTCTCCACCGCGCAAAAATACACCCAGGTTTCTCTCACCGACCTGATGGCCGTGTACGACAAGGCCCACCCCAAGGCGTGAATCCGATGGCCAGTCACCTGACGAACCTGCGGCGGGAGTTCCGCCCCATGCTGCGCATGGCTGTGCCGCTGGCGCTCGCCGAGCTCGGCTGGATGGCCATGGGCGTGGTGGATACCATCATGGCCGGCCGGTTGGGAGCGGCCGCCATCGGCGCCGGCAGCCTGGGCGGCAACTTGTTCTACCCCATCGCCATCTTCGGAACCGGCCTGCTGCTGGGGATGGATACCCTGGTGGCGCAATCGTTCGGCGCCGACGATCCACGGGATTGCCGGCGCAGCCTGGTGAACGGAGTGTGGCTGGCGGCCGGCCTGGCCGCCCCGCTGGCGCTGGTCCTGTGGGCCCTGATTCCGTTGCTGCGGGCGGTGGGGACGAATCCGCGTGTCATGGTCTTGCTCGCTCCCTACCTCAAAGCTCTGCTGTGGGGCATGCTTCCGCTGCTCGCCTACGCCGCCCTGCGCCGGTATTTGCAGGCGGTCAACGTGGTTGCGCCCATTACGTTCGCGCTGGTCAGCGCCAACCTCGTCAACTTCGCGGGGAACTGGGCGCTGATGTTCGGACATTGGGGCGCGCCGGCCATGGGATTGGAAGGCTCGGGATGGTCCACTACCATCGCGCGTGTCTATATGGCCGCGGTGCTGCTGGCGGCCATCGCGTGGCAGGAGCGTAAAACCGGGAACCTGCTGTTCCGCATGTCGTGGAAGCCCGACGTCGTGCGCCTCCTGCGCCTGCTCGACCTGGGGCTTCCCGCCGCGTTGCAGATCCTGATCGAAGGCGGGTTGTTCGGTGTGATCGCGGTGCTGGCCGCCCGTCTGGACGAGGTTTCGCTCGCCGCCCACGGAATTGCGGTCACGGTTGTGTCCACCACCTACATGGTGCCGCTGGGAATCGGCTCGGCCGCGGCCGTGCGTGTGGGACAGGCGGTCGGCCGCAAGGACCGCGCGGGCGTGGCGACGTCTGGTTGGACGGCGCTCCTGTTGGGGACCCTGTTCATGGGCGCCGCGGGGTTGGCGCTATGGACGGCGCCGCGCTGGATTCTCCGCGTCTTCACCGCGGATGCGGCCGTGATCGCCACCGGAGCTGCTCTGTTGCGGATCGCGGCCCTGTTCGAGCTTTTCGATGGTTTTCAGACGGTCGCCACCGGAGCGCTGCGCGGATTAGGCGATACCCGCAGCCCCATGCTGGCGCACCTGGCCGGCTACTGGGTGATTGGCCTGCCGGTATGCTACGTCCTGTGCTTCCGGCTCGGGTGGGGTGTGTCCGGCATCTGGGTGGGACTGACCACCGCGCTCATTTTGATCGGTGTCGCGCTGGTGTGGGTGTGGAAACACGGTTGTGGCCGCGATTAGCACCCATGCCCAAGGATGCCTAGCCCGCATTTCTCAAGCGGCCTCTGGCAAAGAGCCGCTCGTTCTGGCATAAACATATTTGCGACAACATGTTTGGGCCAAGAAAGGAGCGGCTTTCTGCTATGACAGAGTGTAACCAATCCAGCTTCGAGTTTGCCAG
>DASWZP010000199.1:0-2437 GCA_036404395.1 Bryobacteraceae bacterium
AGCGCGCGTTTGTTGAATCCCAGGCCGGCGTACTGGTTCACGCCGCCTTGACCCGCGAACTGATCAAGCGCCGGAGCGGTTCGCGAATAATTGAAGTTCACCATGCGGTTCGCGGTTTCGGTGAGCGGCGGATAGAGGGAATAACGAAGGCCGGCACTGATGGTCAGCCGGCCCAGGCGGAACTGGTCGCTGGCTGATCCGGCGAGATCCCAGGCGCGCAAATGGTAGGGAGAGAACTGCACGTCGCGCTCGACTTCGGACGGAAAGCCGAGCAGCAGCGATGCGATGGAATCGCCGGTGGGCGTGGCGGAGCCCTCCTGGCTGGTGTAATCGGGAGTGAAGAGGAAGGTGCCGCGGTTGGAGACATTGCCCGCGTCGCCATCGGCAAAACGGCGGATCGCCTGAACGCCGAACTGCCAGACGTGGCGCGCGGTAGTCCAACGCACTGTGTCTTCCAGTTGATAATTCGACATGCGAAGATCAAACGGCGCGGCGCCGGCGGCTCCCAGGGAAGTGAAACCGGTTGGACTGACGGTGGGAAGGCCGGCGGCGCTCAGGCCGGGAATATCGAGCAAGGTCGACCAATTCATCCCTTGGTCAAGTGGCTGCGCCTGGAGATGGAGCGACGCCGCGCCGGCGCGGAATTCGTTAATGATGGAAGGCAGGAGCGCGGTGGTGTCGGCGACGACGAAGTCCCAGGCGTTGGAAGTCAGGTTGGCATCGTTCGCATCTTGGGTGATGTCACTGCCTAAGCTGGTTTGCAGTACGCCGGCGGGCGCGGGCAAGGCGCCGGGCGATTGCTCGCGCTCGCGTTCATATCCGGCAGCCATTGATAACCAGTGATTCCCTAATAGGATGCCGGAGCGGCCGTGAAACCAGCCGGCGTTATGAGGCGCCGAGGGCGAGTAGCGGTAGTTATCGGCGATACCGGGTGAGTTAGGATTGGGATACAAAGCCAGTAACTTCTCTCCGGCTGCTGAAAACAAGCTCAGCGGAATCTGGTTATTCGGGAATGGCTGCCGCTCGAAGATGCCGGAAGAAGTGGGAGCGATGGTGAACGGATTGTAGATCGGCGCGAATGAATAATCGCCGGCTTTTTGAGCGGCGGTGGGCACGGTAGAGATTGCGGTCAAGCCTTGACGCGAGCGCAGCCCTTCCAGGTCGACAAAGAACCAAGTGTGCTTGCCAGCGGGGCCGCCTAAATTGCCGCCGAACTGGTTCGCAGTCATGGCAGGCTTGCTGGCGCCATCGAAGAAATTGCGCGCATCGAGCGCGGAATTGGCGAATTCCTCATGCGCGCTTCCGTGGAGTTCGCTCAAGTCGAACTGAGTGTATAGGTCGACGCTGGCGCCGGTGGCGTGGCCTGAGGCGGCGGGAAGGTAACCAGCCGCTAGGCTCCCCGAGCCAATCGCCTCGGCAGGCGGGTTGAGCATGGCGCTGCCGGTCCAGGCGTCGTTATTGTCCATGCCATCCAGTAGGAAGTTGTTGTTCTGGCCGCGCTGGCCGTTGGAGTTGAAGCTCATATTGGCGCGGAACGCGTACGGGCCGGCGCCTTCGGTGGCGCTGCCCTGCTGGCCCGGCGCGATTTCGGCCTGGTCGTGAATCCAAGCAAGGTAGCCATAGACGACGTCTTCGTAGCCGTATGGGAATGGGCTCTCGAAGCCGAGTGACCGGATGGCGATGGCCGTTTGGCCGGCCTCGACGGTTACGTCCGTGATACCGATGCCGTAGGCCTGCGAAATCAGGACGAGAGTGTATGGGCCGGGGGCGAGATCGGCGAAGCGAAAACTCCCGCTCGAATCGGCAGTCATCGACCGGCGGCAATCGTTGTGGTCGCCGCGAAGGGTGACTTCGACGAAGGGGACGGCATTGCCCGCTTCGTCGCGCACCGTTCCGGAGATGGCGCCGTTGTTCTGGGCGGCCAGGGCATAGGTACATAGCGACAGGACAAGAACAAGTGTCGGCATGAGTGCCGACACGGCACGCATGAGTGCGTGCGCCACGGCTAGTGCAGGCGATTTGAGAATGACAGGCACGGAGGTCCTTGTGCGGGCAAGCTAAAGCGTGCCCTACCGAAGACCCATACTAAACCGATTGCGATCACGCGCGGAAAGAAGAGTCGAGATGACTCTCGAGTCAGCAGGCTGGACAGCCCGCGCCACGAATCGCGGGGCAGGACGGCTAGTGTCCCGTCTCTGAAGTTTGTTGACAAATCATCGATGGGGCTTATCGCTCTATTACAGGGCCTAAAGGCCATGTTTATTGGATGCGATTCCGGCACGGCTGAAGCCGTGCCCTGATACAAGGCCCCGGGATTACTTGACGAACTTGCGAGACGGGCAGGGCTAATCCAGCGGCACGGCGCGATCGAAAACCACGTCAACCGTCGCGCCCTGGCGCAGCTCTACTTCTTTGCCGCGGGTGAGGAGCACCACGG
>DASWZP010000200.1:0-21695 GCA_036404395.1 Bryobacteraceae bacterium
CCGATACCGGCGGCAAGGCGCTGCTCGATAACAACGACCTTTCGATGGGACTGGTGCAGGCGCAAAAAGACATCTCGAGTTACTACATCATCGGCTACTATTCCCCCAATGAATCGCTCGATGGCCGCTTCCGCCGCGTCAAGATCACTTTGCAAGACAAGGCGGTGGCGGCGCGCGTGGCCAGGCTCGATTACCGCCAGGGTTACTATGCCGGCAAGGTGTTCGGAAAGCTCAGCGCCACGGACAAGGAGCGGCAGTTAGCGGAAGCCTTGATGCTGGGCGATCCGGTTACCGATATCGATATCGCCGTGGAAATCGACTATTTCCGTCTGGCGCGCGACCGCTACTTCGTGCCGGTGGTGGCGAAGATTCCCGGCAGCGAGCTGGAATTGGCGCGGCACGGCGGCGCTGAATCCACACGCATCGATTTCATCGGCCAAGTGAAAGACTCGGCCGGCAAAATCGTGCAGAACGTGAGGGATATGGCGGAGGTCAAGCTGAAGGGCCAGACCGCCGCGGATCTGGCTAAGCATCCGCTCGAATACGATACCGGCTTCACGCTGGCGCCGGGTAAGTACAATTTGAAATTCCTGGCGCGCGAGAATGAAACCGGCAAGATGGGGACTTACGAAATCAACTTCATCATTCCCGATCTTACGGGAGACCAGAAGCTGCTGCCCATCAGCTCGGTCATCCTGAGCAGCCAGCGCATCGCGCTGGACGCGGCCGTGTTCAGCGCGGAAAAGGACAAGAAGCTGCTCGCCGCCAACCCGCTGGTCGACGGCGGGCAGAAGCTGGTACCCAGCGTGACGCGCGTCTTCAACAAGAACCAGGAAATGTACATCTACCTGGAGGCGTACGAACCGGCAGCCACTGCAACGGAGCCGATTATCGCCAGCGTGGCGTTCTACCGCGGCAAGACGAAGGCGTTCGAATCGGCGCCGCTCGAGGTCAGCCAGGGGCTGAACGACAAATCGAAGGCGCTGCCGGTGCGATTCAGCCTGCCGCTGAGCAAGCTACAGCCGGGCCGTTACACCTGTCAGGTGAGCGTGCTCAATCCCACCGCGCGGAAGTTCGCTTTCTGGCGGGCGCCGATTGTGCTGATGCAATAGGCGCCGCGGTAACGCCGGCGATCTTGTCGCCGGTGATCTGCCGAGATTCCCCGACGATCATCCACCTCACCTGTCGACTTACACTTTTCTGCCGATGATGGCGTAATCCAGGCCGCCGAAGAAAGCATGGCGGAACTCGTTCGGCAACTCGGCTAACGACGGCATCGAATCGACGGCCGGCTCCAGGCGTCGCACCTGTAAGTCAGCGATGCCGAACTCGCTCAGGTAGAAACTCAGTAACTTCTCGGGCACCGGCCGCGAGTGAGTCGGGTCCAGGTAAAAGTAAGTCGCGAAAATGGCGAGGCAGTCGGGATTAGGTGTCTCGAGGACGATGACGCCGTTGCGCTCGAGCCGGCTGGCGGCGAGGCGGATCATCTCCGGCAAGCGCTCGGGTGGCAGGTGCTCCACCACCTGCGCACAGAAAATGCCATCCAGCTCACCTTCGCCGAGGCTGCGCAGGTAATCGAACAAGTCGGCGGTTTCGGCCGGCAGTCCCTTTTGGCGGCAGAGCGCGATCGACTCGAGGCTCGAATCGATGCCACGCGCCGGCACGCCGGCTTCGCGCATCAGCTCGAGAAATTCGCCGCGCCCGCAGCCGATGTCGAGCACGTTGCCGCAGTTTTTGAAATCGGCTACGTAGATCCGCTGCCCGGCCCTGACGCGCTCTTCGCTGCCGCGGAAGGCTTCGGCAAACCGGGCGTAGTCGAAGGCGAGCGGAGCGGCGGGTTGGGATGGCTGGAGAGCCGCGCCCGGTTCCGGCGCCGCGAGCGACTGAAATGCCGCTCCGGTTCGCTGGCGGATGAGGCGGAGCTCGACGTGGATCAGCTTGTCGAATTCCGCGCGCACCCGCTCCAGGTCGGCCCACAGGCGCTTCTGGATCTCCAGCCCGCGCTGATCGAGGCGGACGGTGAAGTCGTTGTGCTGGGAGCGCACGGCCTCGCGATAGTTGCTGTCCATCAGGGTGAGGCGGTACTGAAAGGCTCCGTCGAGGTCGGCCACACTGCGCAGAAACTGCATCTCGTTGGTCGCCAGCTTCTGCTCCCAACCCACCCGCCACTCGGACCAATGGGCGCGAATGTCGGACAGTTCCTGGCCCCTGCCGTGCTCCCGTTGCTCGACGTCTTCGACGCGGGCCAGCATGGCGGCAACTTGTTCGCACAGTTGCTTGTCCAACTCGTCGCGGCGGGCCCGTTCGGCGGCAGCCTGTTCGCGGAGTTGCTTTTCCAGTTCTTCGAGGCGCGCTCCGGCTTTTTCCAATGCTTCGATGCGGCCGCGCTCGGCAGCTAGCCGGTTGCCGAACTCGACCAAGGCGCGATTGGATTGGTTGAGCGCCTCGAGGGCGGCGTCCACGCAGGCGATGGTCTTGCGGTTGAATTCCACCTGCTCCCGCACGTGCCAATCGAGGACCCGCGCCAGCAGGCGCTTCCACGCCTGGACCAGGCTGTTCAGCGGGCCGCCGGCGCGCGGATTGACGGTCCCAATGGACGCCACTTTCCCCAGCGCGGCGTCGCGCGCGTGCATCAACCCGGTGAGATCCGGCAGCGCGATATCGGTGCCGCCGGCCGCGGTCTCCGGATTGCTGGCGCGCACCCGGTCGCGCACGTCGCGCAAAATGGCGATCAGCTCAGCGCTTTCCACTTTTTCGCCTCCAGTCGGCCGTCACGACGGTCGCGAGTCCGCCGCGCGGCGCGAACTCGCCAATCACCGTGGCCGAGACCGGCTCGGCCGCTCGCACCACGTCGCGCAGCACCCGGTTCACGATGTTCTCCTGAAAGATTCCCACCTCGCGATATGCCAGCAAATACATCTTGTACGATTTCAGTTCCAGGCAGCGCCGCAGCGGAGTGTACCGCAAAACGATCTTGCCGAAATCGGGCAGGCCGGTCTTGGGACACATCGAAGTGAACTCCGGCATGACAATTTCGATTTCGTACGGCTCGCGGTACTGATTGGGCCAGGTTTCGATCTCCGGCAGCGGAACGCGCGTGCCGGATTCGGCGTGCGCATCGGTATATTGGCGCTTCATGCGAGATCCTTCGAGAGTAAGTCGAGAAACAGGCCGACATCGGCCACCACGCCCACCGCCTGCCCGGTGCCGCGGTCGCTGACCTTGGTGGCGACGGCGGGATTGATATCCACGCAAACGATGCGCACCCAGCTCGGCAGCATGTTGCCAGTGGCGATCGAATGCAGCATCGAACCCAGACAGAGCACCAGGCCGGCGCCCGCGAGTTCGGCCGCGTAAGCATCCTGCGCGGCGTTCATATCGGTGATGGTATCGGGCAGAGGCCCATCGTCGCGCAGGCTGCCGGCCAGCACGAACGGCACGCCCGCTTTCACACATTCGTACAGCACGCCCGAGCGCAAGCGACCGCTTTCCACGGCCAGACTCACCGAGCCGGCGCGGAAGATGGCGTTGATGGCGCGCATGTGGTTGCGGTGCCCGTGCTCCTCCAGGCGTCCGTCGGAGAGGCGGACGCCTAGCGAAGTGCCGAACAGAGCCGCTTCCACGTCGTGAACGCCCAGCGCATTGCCGCTCAGCAGCGCCTGCACGAAGCCCTGCCGGATCAGCGCCGAGAGTCCTTCCACGCCGCCGGTATGCACCACCACCGGCCCAGCCACCACCACCACTTTGAGACCGCTCGCGCGCGTTTGCCGCACCAGCTCGGCAGTCTGGCGCACGGCGGTTTCCACCTGGCGCTCCGACGAAATGCCATTGGCCATGAACGCGAACGACAGGCGTCCGCGCTCTTTCGATTCAGGAACCACGCGAATGCCGCGCATCCCGGCCACGATGCGGTCGCCGCGGCGCAGGTCGCGCAGCCGCCGGCAGCGCGCGCGCCCGCCCTCCACCACCACCATGGCGTCCATGCGCTGGTTTTCTACTTCGATCCATTGCTCGCCGTGGCGCACGTAAGTGCGGTGGTTGGTGGTGGAATAAAAATCCTCCGGCGCGCAGCGGTCGCGCTCCACTTCGCGAAGCTGGGCGTCACTCGCGTCCACCGGCGCGCAGCCGAGCAGCAGCAGCGTCTCGATCAGCCGATCTAGCGCGAGCTGGTCGGCGGCGGTTACCTTGAGCCGCAGATAGGACGGTTCGCTGTTGGTGCGGCCGATGCGGAATTCTTCCACCTCGAAACGGCCGTGCTGCTCGACGACCGTATCGAAGATGTTCTCCATGATATGGGAGTCGATCAGGTGGCCTTCCGCTTCGACCACTTCCTGGAATGACATAGAATCTTCCATTGTAGCGTCGGCGGAAGGGAGGAAACTCAGAACAAGTCGGCGTGCGTGCCGGTGCGCACCAGGTACAGATCGTCGCCATCGATCTTGTATATGAGTAGCCAATCCGGCTCGATAGGGCAATCCCTCTGATGCGCCCAGTTGCCCCTCAAGGGGTGGTCCTGATAGCGGGGCGGCAGCGGGGTGCCCGCAGCCAGCAGTAAGATCGCCTCACGGAGCTTGCTCAGGTCGCAGCCGCGCTGCCCGGCGAGCTTCACGTCGCGCCGGAATTGGGCCACGCCAATTACGTTGCGCACGGCGTGTCAGATCCCCAAGTCCTTCAAGAGAGCTTCGGCGGAACGGTATCGCTTTCCTTCTCGCCGGTCGGCAGCCTCCATAGCCTTCACTGTCGTTGCGTTCGGAACCTTCACCTCGAACGGGAGTGCCTTTTCCGCGGCCACGCGGACCAGCAACATGCGCACGGCGTCGGAGACGGACAGGCCCATCGCGGCAAGCGTCTTCGACGCCTTGTCCTTCACGCGCTGATCGATGCGAATATGCACCATGGTAGTCGCCATACGTTTATCGCCTCCTGAGATACATTGTATCGCGCTGCTCGGCTGGCAGAAGCTGTTGAAGAAAGTCCAATAAGACTTTCCGGACTTCTTCAGCGGGGAATCGGTGGCCGAATCGGCATCCTGCCGGCGATTAGTTGGCCGGCAGTTGCATCTTGCGAAGCAGCGCCTGGAATCGCGGTTCGGAACGCAAAGGATCGTACACCGCGTCAACGCCGATATAGACGAGACCCGGCGCCCGCGCAGTGTAGGCTTTATCGAGCCAGTCCATGGCCGGTTCTCGATCGTTCAGCCCGCAGTAAATCTCCGCCAGGATCTCCGGAGAAACGAATTCGCGTTGCGAGCGGGCGAGAAGTTGTTCCAGCATGGCCTGTGCCTTGCCGTGTTGACCGGCAACGGCGTATGCATGGCTGAGATCGGCCAACGCCGCAGAGTTGGCGTGCTCCGCATCAAGGGCTTTTTGCAACGTTGCGATCGCGTCGGTCAGCATTCGCTTCCGCTCGTATGCCTTCCCAAGAAAGCTGAGAACCCCGGTGAGGTTGGGGGCTTCCAGGAGAAGCCGCTGGCCCTGGCTGATGACGTCGTCATACTTGCGCGAATAGAGCAAGTGCCACACCATATGCGCCCGCCGCAAGGGGTTCAGTGGGTCGATTTCGAGAGCGGTCTTGCTGTGGGCGAGAGAAGCGTCAAACTGCCGCATGGCGATGGAATAGTGCGATAGCCAGTCGTGGGCGCTGGCGTCATTAGGATTGAGTTCGACAGCCCGATCCAGCTCGCGCTTTGCGCCGGCCCAGTCCCAGCTGTGAAAGAAGCAGGTGTATCCGAGAGAAGCGTGAGCCTCACCGAGATTCGGATCGATCTCCAGGGCGCGCACAGCCGCGGCGGTGGCCTTGGAGAAAAGCTCTTCCTGGTTCGGGGCCCCTTGTTCGGCAGCTAATATGTTGTAACAGTCGGCCAAGCCGGCCCAGGCGACCGCCGCGTTGGGGTCAATCCCGATAGCCCGTTCGAAATAGCGGATGGCCGTAACGGTGTCTGGCACATTTCTTCGATTCCAGAAGAAGCGCCCCTGGAGGTAGGCGTCATATGCAGTGGGGTTGATCGCCGTCCGGCGTGAACCGGCTATTGGTGAAACGTGGGCCCGAATCTGTCCGGCAATCGCAGCGGCGATCTCGCGCTGCACGGCGAGGATGTCCCCCAGATCGCGCTCGAAACTTTCGGCCCAAAGATGCCGGTCCTCGCGCCCTAGCAGCAACTGAGCGGTAATCCGGACTCTTTGATCCGCGCGTGCCACGGAACCTTCCACCACGGCATCCACGCCAAGGGCGCCGGCGATAGCCGGAAGGGGCTGGCGCTTGCCTTTGTAGGACATGACGGAGGTACGCGAAATCACGCGGACGCCTTCCAGTGAGGCCAGGTCGGTGATCAGCTCATCCGTGATTCCGTCGGTGAAGTATTCCTGCGCAGGGTCGTTCGACAGATTCTCAAACGGCAAGACGGCGATTGAGCGGACCTGCGGGCCTGTTGGCGCCGCAGTCCGGCGGTCGCGCCAAGTTCCCGGGCTCCACAGCAGTACCGCTGCCAGGACGATGGCGGCAGCGGCCGCGAGCAGCGTGCGCTTGCCAGCGAAGGCGCGCGTGCGAGACGCTGGACCGGCCGGTGGCTCTCGCGTGACGCCGTCCGTGTCACCGCCGGTTGCGCGCATGGCCTCCGTGAGGTCGAATTCCTGAACCGGAGCGATGAAGCGGTAGCCGCGCCTGGGGAGCGTTTCGACGAAGCGAGGGTTCTCGGCGGAGTCTCCCAGCGCATCCCGGACGCGATTGACGGCGCGGTTGAGGCCGCGATCGAAATCCACCACCGTGTCGTCCGGCCAGATCCGCTGTTTCAGCTCTTCCCGGGTCAAAACCTCACCGGGCCGTTCCAGGAGGGCGAGAAGAAGTTCGAACGGCTGCTCCTGAAGCTTGACCTTGCGGCCTTGTCTGAAGAGTTCGCGGGAGCTGGCGTCGACCTCGAAGGTGGCGAAGCGGAGTCGGTGGGGTGTTCTGCCGGCGGCGCCCATAACTGGAGTCCACTATATCATCCGCTCCCGATTGCGGACCTGTGTTTAGCGCTCCAGGCGCGGAGACATAACGCCGTAAGTAAATGATTCCGCGCGAATTACCTGGGGATGAACATTCAAGCAACAAGAAACCTGCGGGCCATCGACATAAACGCCGGCGTCGCGTAAGCTCCCTTTAGATCACAGCGGGCGCTGCCGCCCGCGATCAACTCAGGAGAGGACAAATGAAGATCACACTTACGGTATTACTGCTCACAGCAACTGCCCTTTGGGGGCAAGAGAACGTCACCTGTACGAATGGCACCCTGCAAGGTGATTATGGGTTTACAGTCACCGGCACGCGGCCATCGGCCCCAGGCGCCATCACGACTGAGACAGTTGTGGGAGTTGCCATGACCACCTTCGACGGCAATGGCAACTTGACCCAGACGGACAACATTCACGGATCGATTTCCGGCTATACGACCCCCGATCGCCCAGGTACGGGAACGTACAGCCTCAACGCGGACTGCACCGGCAGCATGCAACTGAGCAGTCCCGGCTCGCCCACGCTGACCCTGCGCATCGTGGTGGTCGACAGCGGCAACGAGGTGCGGACGGCGGTCGTCGCGCCGGCGCCGGTCATGGTAACCAGCAACGGCCGGCGGACCACACCGCGTTCCGCGGGCGGGTTTTTCACGTTTCCGGACATCCGGACGAACGCGCCGGCTCGGTAGAGCGGTTGCGGCGGGTGGATTCCCGGTGATCGAACGGCTGGCGGTCTACTTCACCGCCAGCCAGGCCAGGAACAGGCCGTCGGGCGGCACGTCTTCCCAGTACGATATTTCATGGCTCTCCACCTGGCGGCAGTGGCGCTTTAAGAGGCCCTGGAGTTCGCGCCGGCCGAACCAGCGCTCCCACTCGGGCGTCTCCAGCCGTCCGCGCGCGCGGGCGTTTTTGTCGATAATGACGATCCGCCCGTCCGGCTTCACCACGCGGCAAATCTCGCTCACGGCTTTGTCGATTTCGACCGCGTGCTCCAGGCTCTCGGTGGCGTAGGCGGCATCGAAAGCGGCGTCCGAAAACGGCAACTCGGTCATCGAGCCGGCGCAGACGCGAATGCCCGCCGGCGCGAATCGCAGCATCTCGAGCGAAAGGTCCAAGCCGCAGATTTCGGCCGCCGGTTCCTGGTCGTGCAGAACGCGGGCGAAGCGGCCTTTACCGCAACCCACGTCGAGCACACGCCGCCCGGCCAGGTCGCCCAGGTGCCGGCGGATCAGTTTCACATGATAAATGCGCGGATCGATGGTGGCGGGGAAGTGCTCCTCATCGCCTGCGGCGCGGTCGAATGAGGCGCGGATGCGGGCGCGCAGCTCGCCGGTAAGCCGCGCGTCCGCCCGCGAAAACAGATGTCTCCAGTTCAAGCCTCAGGCCCTGGTGAGGAAGATGGGCAGCCCCAGCTTGTGATCGTAGACCGGCCGGAAGCGCTCGGTGTTGTACATGGTTTCGACTTCGACATGCCGCGGACCCAGCTTGGGATCGGGAATCGGCACCAGGGTGAAGCAGCCACTGCTGATGGCGGCCATCAGGCCGCTCTTGCCTTCCTCGATGGCGTCCATGGCCATGCCGGCGAACGTGTTCGCCACCAGGCGGTCGACGAAATCCGGGCTGCCGGAACGCAAATCGTACGTCAGGTCGCTGACGATGGTTTCCTCTCCGGTGGCCGATTTGATTTCGGTGGACAGGTCTTCGGCCACGCTCATCTTCTTGCGATGCCCGAAGGCGTCGGCCTCGCCGTACTCCTTGACCATGTACCCTTCCCACTCCGCGCCCTCGGAGAGAATCACCAGCGCGTAGTTACTGGGGTTGTGCTTCTTGTCGTTGACCAGGATTTCGATCAGCTTTGGCAAATTCACCTTGTACTCGGGGATGCAGCAGCGCACCGAGGTGACATAAGCGGTGTAGAGCGCGGTGTAGCCGGCGTCGCGGCCGAACACGCGGAAGATGCCGATGCGCTCATGCGAACCCACCGTGGTGCGTTGCCGCTCGATGGCATCCATGGCGCGCGTGATGGCGGTGGAAAAGCCGATGCAGTACTCGGTGCCGCGCACATCGTTGTCCATGGTTTTCGGCACGGCTACGACCTTGACTCCCTGGCGATCCAGTTCAGCCGCGTAGCTGAGCGTATCGTCGCCGCCAATCGCGACCAGGTACTCGATCCCCAGCGCTTCCAGGTTCTCGAGCACCGCCGGCGTGACATCGTACACGGTGGAAGTGACGCCCTTCTTGGTGCTCTCGCGGGAGGGGAAGGTGCGGCGTTCGAGCGTCGGCGGCAGCTTCGACATCTTGGACGGGTTAGTGCGCGAGCTGTGCAGGTAGGTGCCGCCGGTGCGGTCGATGGTGCGCGTGTTCTCGCGGTTCAGCGGCTGAATGTAGCGGCTGCGGCTGGCCGGGTCTTGCAGGTCGACGTGCGTCAGGCCTTCCCAGCCGCGCCGGATGCCGATCACCTCCCATCCGGATTCACCGGACCGGTAGACCACCGATTTGATGACCGAATTCAATCCGGGGACGTCGCCACCGCCAGTCAGGATACCGATACGCTTCGCGGGCATGAATGCTCCTTGAGAGTGAAATTGGTTTCAGATGAAGAAACATCATTATAGAAGATGGCGCGCGCGTGGCGCAGGTGTGGTGGCGCAGGTCCCCGACGTCCCCGACCTGCGCAGGCCCTACCGCCATTTGCGCTGGATCCACTGAGCGGACGCATCGAAAGCTGCGTCAGTGCGAGCCTCGACGATCTCCGCGTAGCGGGCCAGCAGGCTTGCGGGCGGCGGATCGAGTTGGGAGACGCGAACCAAGAGAACCGCGCCGCCTTCGTCATTAGTCGTGGCGGACTCGAACCCTCGCGCGGTAACCAGAGCCGGAGATTTTCCGGATACGGGCCGCCCGGGGAAGCATGCGACCGAACCATCCGTCAGCGCCCGCAGCGATTCCTCATCAGCGGCCGGCCTATGCGCAGGTCCTCCGGCCAGCGCCAGCCTGGCGGCGCAGCGCAACGCGGCCCTCGCGGCCGGGTCGCGGGTCGCGCGCAATCGCAACCGGTCGAGCGCCTGTCTCCACAGCCGCCGAAAAACCAGCGGACTGGCTACCGCTCGCGCCAGGAACCGCAAATAGTTCACCTCCAACATCGTGGCAAGTTGCTCTCCGCTGTAAAACCGCGAGGCTGTGGCACGGTGCCGGTGCTCCACCACCGCTCCGGCCACATACACGCTCGGCCACCCGCGGAGCCAGGCGCGATACCCCAAGTCAAGATCCTCGACATACGCCGGTGCGTACGCTTCGTCCAGGCCACCCAGCGCGCCGAGCTTGGCGGCATCGTAAGCCGAGCAGCCGCCGCTGCCGTACAGCACGCAGGTGCCATCTTCGCCCGGCAAGGGCTCATCGCAACGAATCGGGAAATCCTCCGGCGCGGCCTGCGCCATCACTGCCTTGCCGGTCTCTTCGCGGCGCACGCCCGGCGGGAAGCGAATCTGCGCCGTGGCGCAGAACAAATCCGGCACCGCCCGAAACGCCTTGAGCAAAGCGGCGAAGAAGCCCGGCTCGATCCGCATGTCGTTGTTGAGCAGGCAGACGTGAGAAAAACGGGCGCAGCGGATGCCTCGGTTCACGGCAGCGGCGAAAGAGAGCGGCTCTGGCGATTCCTCGATCACGACTCGCGGGTAGGTTGCGCGGAGCCACTCGGCGGTGCCATCGCTCGATCCATTGTCGATGACGATAATCTCGCCCGACATGCCCGCCAGGTCCGCTGCGATTCCGGCCAGTTGAGCTTCGAGCAGCGCCTTGCCATCGCGCGACGGGATCACCACGGAGATTCCGGCGCCGGCTGTGTTGGCGGCAAGCGGAGCTATCGCCGCGCCACGCCGCACCGGGCGCGCCCATCCTGCCAGTCGGGCAGCGGCATAGGCGGCTGCTATCACAATCATTCGGCTCCAGCGCGTGGCGCGGGCCGTCTGGCCTGCAGCGTCGCCAGTCGTGGCGACGTTTCTTGGCGGCGGCATATCGTTGTGCAACAAAGAAATGTCGAGACGACTCTCGACACAGCAGGCAGGACTGCCCGCGCCACGAGGGCGGAGTCGAGATCGATCATCCTCATATCATCGGCCGGCCGGGCTCGGCGGCGACGACGCGCCGCTCCCAAAGATCCAGTGCTTCGATGGCGAACGCCGTCGAAACCGGGTTGACGTGGGGCAGCCACGCGCCGTTTCGGCTGCCGAACCAGTATCCGCCATCGATGCGCGGATCGGCGGAAGCAGCCTGGAACTCGATCAGCGCATGCGCCTCGGCGCCGGCGGCTTCCCGATCGAGCGGCTCGGCTCCCGCGGCATCAGCCAAAATGCGGATCCGCAGCAACTGCGCGTAGACGTCCGAGCGCGCGAACTCGGGCGCAATCTCACGGAGCAGGCACGACACTTGGCGGATGCCGCCGGCCAGGGCCAGCGCGCACTGGGCCTCTTTGAGGGCCGGCATGAGTCCTTCCAGAAAATACAGGTAAGCGTGCAGGCGGTCCATGGTCTTCAGCCGGCCGGAAGCGTCTGGAAGGAAGCTGGCGGAGTTGGCCACCGCCCGATCGATCGACTCGCGGTACAGGTCGCGAAACTCCGTGTCGCCGGTGGCTTGGTGCAAATCCCACCAGGCCATGGCCGCCTTCAACTGGTAACAGCCTGGCATGCGCGACCAGCTCGCGGCATCGCGCTCGAGCGGCGTCTTGCCGGGCAGCGCCAGAATTGGGTGCCAGCCATCTACGGCGCGAAAGTCGCGCGCCATCGAGCGGCCCACCGCAATGGCGCAATCGAGGAACTCTTGCGAGCGCACGGCGTGCCAGGCGGCCAGCAGCCCGCGAACGATGATGCCACAATCGAAGAAATACGACAGGGCCGCTAAATCGGTCTCGAACGGCATGGCGCACAAGTCCATCCGCCACGCGTCGCGCACCAGGAAACGCGCGGCGTCGAGAGCCCGGTCGAGGTAACGCCGGTCGCCGGTCAGTTCATGCAAGTAGACCAGCGCGCCGACCGCGTAGCCGGTGATTTCAGTCGACACCGGGCGATTCTGCTGCGTGTCCGCGCGGTAATAACGGGCCACGCCTCCACCGGCAAGTTGGATGCCGGAGTCCAGGAACCAGCGTCCGGCGCGCTCGTAATGAGTTGACAACCCGCTAGTGTAGCATTCGGGTTGCGCGCCGGCCCTATTCCACTTCGCGGGGCGCCTTGTATCCGGATTTGGTGAGGATCGCGTACTTGACCGGCTTGCCCTTTTGGTCCTTGATGGGCAGCGGCTTGCCGTTCGGGTCCACCAGTTCCACCTTGATTTTGCGGAAGGTCCCGTCGTGCGCCTTGTTGCTCGACGAATAGGTGATCACGTACTGAGTGCCCAGGGTCTGGCGGAGATCGTTAAACACCGAGGGATACTCGCCCTGGAACTTGGGGAAAAATGTTCTTCCTCCGGTCTCCTTCGCAAACGTATTCAGTTCGTTGTCGGCCTGCAGCAAACCGATCGGCTCCGAGCCCATCAACTCGCGCTGCAGCCCCATGAGCGAAATGGCGTAGATCGGCACGCCGGCTTCCTGCAACTTCTTGCGCGTCTGGTCGTAAGTGAGCTTGCTAAACGTATCGATGCCGCTGGTGATCACAAGAATCGCCTTCCGGCCTTCGATCGCCGACATGCGGTCCGCGGTATCCACCAGGGCGTCGAACATGTTGGCTTCGTGCCATGTCGGAATGGTCAGTTGCTGCAACGCCTCCTGAATCTTCCTTCTGTCGGTGGTGAAATCGGTGAGGATTTCCGGCTTCATGGCGTACGTGATTACAGCGCAGTAATCCTCCGGCTTGAGCGAGTTGGCAAACGTCCAGACCAGTTGCTGCGTCTGGAACCATACGCCGCTATACAACCGCTGAAAAATTTCGGTGAACTCGACCACCATGGCAATCGTCAGCGGAGCTTGCGCCATGTCCACCTTGCGGATCTGCTGCGGCACGTTGTCTTCCAGCACGCGGAAATTGCCGGCCGGGATCTGCGGAATAAACTGCCCGTTGGGACCAATCACCGCTACATCGAGAGTCACGATATCCACGTCGCTCTTGAAGGTCGGCATCGGACCGGCATCCGGGTTGCGCTTGTACTGCGAAGGGATGGGCGCCTGATCGGCGGGCTGGCCGCTCGCGTCCGCCGGTTGCTTCGGCTTGGCCACGGGCTGACCCGGGCCGTTGATCGGGCCCTGGTCCTGCGCGGCAAGAAATCCAGTCAGCGTCGCGAGTGCGCTGACGCACACGACAATTCGAAGGGATCGCATAGGCATTCCTGTGACGTAACTATAGCAGAGACGCGGCAAGGCGAGCGTGCGTTGCGGGTTAGCAAACCACCCGGTAGGATAGGCCATCGACTTCCGTGGCCTGTCGCGCTTCGCCAGCGTAGGGGCAGTGCGACAGACGACAGAAACCGATCGTCTGTCCTACCTCGTTACCGCTGCGCCAACTGCACCGTGATGTTGCGGAAGAGCAGGCCGCCGGTGTGGTCGCCTTGCAAGTAGATTGGGCCGGGCTCGCCTTCGTTGGAATCGAGCGCGCCGCCCGTGGTCCCGCGGATCTCCTGCTTGTCGAGGATGGTCACACCGTCGCGCACCACGGTCACCATGCGTCCCACCAGCGTCACGTCGAAGCTCTCCCACTGCCCCGGCTTGCGCGGCATATCCACCGACGGCGTGAGGAATCCATAGATGGAGCCAATCCGGCGCTCGGGCGGATTGAACGCGAGCGGCTCATACTCGATCTGCACCTCATAGCGTCCGCGCAGGTAAACGCCGCTATTGCCGTCATCTGGGCAATTGAATTCAATGTGTAACTTGAAGTCGTCGAAGGTGCGCGTGGTGCGCAAATTGGCGCCGTGCGCTTCATTGACCAGCAAGCCATCCTTCGCCATCCAGTGGTTGTGCGCCGGGTTGAGCGGTTCCCAGCCCGTGAGGTCCTTGCCATTGAAGAGCGGCTCGGGAGCGCTCCAGGATTTCGGCTCCGGCCGGATCAGCGCCGGCGCGTGCACGCCGATTACATTCCCGGTCGCGTCGCCACGCTTCTGGACGCCGGTCAGCTTGTCGCCGTTTGCGTCCACGTCCCAGGTCAAGGCGGGTTGACTGCTGCTGGCTTCTTGCAGGACGAGGCTCAAGTGCGCGCCATCCACTTTGTAGTTCTTCACCTGGTACACATTGCCGCCGGGCGGCTGATACCAGATCTCGAGGGCGCCATCTTTTTCGGTCACGCCCAGCCAGTCGACCAGCGTGCTGTGCGGGGTAGTGACCGTGATGTCCCAGCGTCCGGCTAGCGGGCTGGCACCCCGCAGCGGGAGGCCAAAAACGAGGAGCGCGGCGGCGAGAATCAGAGCTGCGTAGATCTGTTTCATACACCGTAGTGTGGCACGAATCGCAGGTTGCCGGGATTCCGGTTACCGCAAACGCTCCGTCTTTTGCGGCATACTCAAAGTCATGCCCGGAAGGCTGTACCTGGTGGCGACACCCATAGGCAACCTGGAAGACATCACCTATCGCGCCGTGCGCGTGCTGGGCGAGGTGGATCTGATCGCTTGCGAGGACACCCGGCAGACGCGCAAGCTGCTCGACCACTATGCCATTTCCAAACCCACCATCAGCTACCACGAACACAACGAGGCGCAGCGCGCCGCCGAGCTGGCGGAGCGCCTGAGCGCAGGGGCAACGGTAGCCCTGGTCTCCGATGCCGGAATGCCGCTTGTCTCCGACCCCGGCTACCGGCTGGTGCGGGCGGCGATCGTGGCTGGCATCCCCGTGGAACCGATCCCCGGCGCTTCCGCCGCACTGGCGGCGCTGGCTGGTTCCGGCCTTCCCACCGACGCGTTTCACTTCGCGGGCTTTCTGCCGGCCAAATCCGGCCAGCGGGCGAGGACGCTCGAAGCCCTCAAGGACGAAGCCGCCACGCTGATTTTCTATGAGGCGCCGCATCGTGTGCTGGAGGCGCTGGAGGCCATCGCACAGGTGCTCGGGCCGCGGCCGGTGGTGGCCGCGCGCGAACTGACCAAGGTGCATGAGGAATTCCTGCGCGGCGCCGCCCTGGAGGTGCATGCGCAGCTCGCGGCGCGCGGCTCCATCAAAGGCGAGTTCACTTTGCTGGTTGGGAAAGCGGTGGCGCCGGCGCCCGACGATACGCCCGCCAGCGTTGCGGTGGAAGAACTGGTGCGCGCCGGCGTCGCGCGTATGGACGCGATTAAGCAGGTTGCCCGCCGCCGCGGCTTATCGAAAAGAGAGATTTACGAGCAGGCTTTGCGCGATCGATAGGGGCAGGCGGGGCGGTGGAATTTGGGTTGAGCCAGGCGGCTCCGGTCAGAGGTAGGACGGACGATCGGTTTTGGTCGTCTGTCGCGCCTCGGCAGGGGACGCGCCGCTTGACAGACGACCAAAACCGATCGTCTGTCCTACCTGGCCCGCGCCGCGACTCACCCCCACACGTATAGCAGCACCATCAGGTACAGCCACACGCCGTCCAGAAAATGCCAGAACACGGCGGCGATATCGATGGTGGTGCGTTTGGCCGGCCCTAGCCTTAGCCGCAGCGCCTGGATGTCCACATAGACCAGCGCCGCCACGCCACCCAGCAGGTGCACCGCGTGGACCGCCGTCAGCAGGTAAAAGAATGAGCTGGTGGGGCTGCTGGCGATGAACACGCCGGCGTTCGAGAGCTGGTGCCAGACAATCGCCTGCCCGATCAGGAAAGCGATGCCCAGCGCGGTCGCGGCGGTCCACCAGAAGTTGAAACCGTCGCGCTGGCCTTTCTTGAGAGCCACCCGCGCGCGGTCGAGAACCACGCTCGAGGCCAGCAGCACTGCCGTGTTCACCCACAGCAGCGGCGGCTTGCGCATGCTGATCCAGTCGTCGGATGTGCTGTGGCGCATCCAAAAGGCCATGCTCAGCGCCGCGAAAACCATGCCGGTGGCGGCCAGCAACACGAACAGGCCGATGAACGACGCGCGCCGGTCCGCGCCGCGTCCCTCCGGACTGCTGCCGCCTCCTCCGCCGCCCCAGTCCGCCGGCGGCGGCGGTGGACCTTGGATCACGCCGGATGGAAGGGAGCTGCGCATGACTCTTCTTTAGGATCGCACCGTAGGCGCTTGTCGCGAAAGGCCGAAACCGCGCCCGCAAGCGGGCGTTGGCAAGTTAAAGAGCTTGCTGAAAAACTCCAAAAGCATAACAGCCACGGATGAACACAGATGAACACAGATTGAAGAGAATTGGTTTATCCGTGTTCATCTGTGTTCATCCGTGGCTCAAAGATGTTCTTTCGGACTTTTCCAGCAGCCTCTAAAGCGTGCCGCCGGTTTCAGGTTAGTGGCGGCAGCTTGAGGCCAGCCTTCGCAACCGCCCGCTCCAGGAGATTGACGGCGTGCACTCCCGGAACTCCGCGCGCCAGCGAGATCTCCGAGACCAGCATGTGGCGCGCGCGCTCCATCATCTTCTTCTCGCGGAAGGAGAGCTGCTTGTCGCCTTGCAGCATCAGCAGCGCTTTGAACACCTGCGCCGCCTGGAGCAGGCTGCCGCTCTGCATCTTCTCGGTGTTTTCCTTGCAACGAACCTTCCAGTCCGGATGGATCGAGCAATCTCCGTAGGAAAGGAACGAGAGCACACGCGAGATCTCGCGATCCTTCGTCACCCGCCGCAGGCCGATATTGGCGGCGTTGGAAAACGGAACCAGCACCGTAATGGCGTTGTAACCAAGCCGGAGCAGGTAGAACTTCTCGAAGGCGGATCCGAAGGAGCGAGTGCTGATGTTCTCAATGATCCCAACGCCCTGATTGGGATAGACGACTTTGTCGCCGATCTGGAATGTCATACGGGGTCCCCCACAAACCACCGTTACCCAAGCGCCGTTGCTACAGACCGCAACGACTCTAAAGATGGTACGCTCCGCCTCTCGGTTCTGTCAAGAGAATCGAGCCCGGCCTGGCGAGAGGGAAGCCGCGGGCGGTTGTTCACGCCGGCCGGAGTCAAGGCGTAGTGGTTCGCGCAGGGGTCCGGGGCCGCCGCAGCAGCCAATCGGCCAGGTACAGCACGGCGGGTATGGCGGCGAGCCAGATGACCGCGTAAGTGCGGTCGCGAACCAGGGAAATGTGCAGCACCAGCGCCGCCAGCGCAATGAGGGCGCCGGCCAGGCCCCACCTCCACGCCAATACCATGCCGGCCACGGCAATCAACAGTAAGACGATACCGAGCCAATCGACAAGGCCCGAGGGCGGGCCGGACTGGGGCGCCAGGAATTCGCGAACCACGGTCACCAGGAAAACGCAGGCAAAGAATAGCGCTGAAAGACGCGCCAACCAGCGGAGGATGACGGACGCAAGCGGCGACATGCGCCTCCTGTTCGGATTATATGCGGCCACGGCTCCGCAAGCAACAAGCGGGTATTGGGCAGGTATTGGGCAGGTGTGCGGCTCGGGTTGGCGGCCCGCGTTTACGGCACAACGCGGGGCATCAAAACTCTATTTCCGCGGAGCGGTCCCTATTGCGCCGGAATACTGAGATGACTTGTCGCAACGCGAGGCCCTCGATCTCCAGCAGACAATAGACAGGCGACGACTCGCATGAGGATCCCATCCTTGGGATATCGTACGGATCCGTGTGAGGGCCGATGATGCCACCGTGGGAGGAGAACAGTGCGACATAGCCGGCTGTGAAGATGGCCTGCCTGGTCTCACTGCGGATATTGTCCACGCCTCCAAAGGGAAATGAGAACAGATTGATGGGCTTTCCGATGATTCTCTGTAAAGCCTGGCCGCACTCAACGACCTCCGAATAGGCAGCTTCCGCTGTACATTTTCCGAGATCCGCGTGGTCGACCGTGTGCGCACCGACATCGAATCCCAGGCTCGTCCATGCTTGGATGTCGGAGGACCGAAGCATCTCGTAAGTGAAAGGGAAGTTATCAAAGTCGTGAGTGAAGGACCGGCTGGTGTCGATGAAGCCGCTGCTAATGAAGACGCACGCCGGAATGTCCAGCGCTTTCATGATGGGTGCGCCGTTGGCCAGAATGTCCCGATAACAATCGTCAAAGTGGATGGCGATAGTCGTCGGTTGGAGCGGTTTCCTGTTCCGGATGCAATCGACCAGGTGGGCCGTCGAGGAGATCGGATAGCGTTTGCGAATCGCCAGCAACTGGCGGGCAAAGGTCTGGACATCCACGGTCAGGATGTCTTTCGAATAGTCGTTGACTCGATGGTATAAGTAGATCGCGCCCCTTGACCGCCGCCGCAGACGATGGTATTGGCGGGCCATGGAGTAGATGCCACAGTAATAGACAAGCAGAAGATACAGATTCCGCAAAATCGTCGACGCGTCTCCCCGGTGCTTCCAATGGGGTAAACGCCGCCGGAGCGAAGTGATCTCTTTGTTGGTGGGCCTGGTACGGGGCTTGATGGGTAACTTCCCTCGCGGTTGCGGACTCGCTTTTCCGCTTCGGATTGTCGAAACCACTAAGGCGAGCAGGCGCGCACCTTCCTCATGCAGTTTTTCCACAAGGCTTTCGGGCGTGTCGGTGCCCAGGATGGGCACCGAGCTGGTGGCAACGATATCGCCCGTGTCCAGACCCTTGTCGACAAAATGCACGGTGACGCCGGCCGACGATGCCCCATCGTAAAGCTCCCAAAACCCAGGCGGCATGCCCCGATACTCCGGCACCCTGCCCTTGTGGAGGTTGATGCACCCCATTCGCGGGACGCCAAAAGTGTCCTGCTTGAGAATGCGGGTTCCCAGCACGATGCCCAGGTCAACGCCGCATTCGCTCAGCACCCGAATCGCGTTGGCGCCGTTCAAGCTTCCCACAGCATGAACTTTCATGCCGTACCTTGCCCCGAGGTCAGCCAGAGAAAAGCACTTCTGGGGAAATGCCTCTTTGAGAACCTGGATGACTTCCGCACGGGGGGTGGCCGCATTCTGCACTGCGGTGTCAGTCATCTTACGAATAGCTGCGACGGGTCTGAATAGGAGGTACCCCCAGCCATTTCTGCGAATGTTACGGGACAGGTTCTTGAGACGCCGCTGGAATGAGTCAACCTCAGTGTCCAGCAGGACGCCGACCGGCTCCACGCCCGGCGAGCGGCACACCGCTTCGATGCTGAGCCTGGTCGGGGCATTGTCGCTGCCGACAAGAAATGCGACCCGCAACTTCGGATTATCCATGTCTAGCCCGGGGTTCGCCAGTCGAGATCGTCGGTGGCGCGATCGATATCGATCCTGGAGCCGCAGTAATCGAAGCCGGAGTATTCATTCTAGCCCTGGTTTTCGGGCCAGTCCACTTCCCACTGCGGTTGGCGGGCGAAAGCGCCTGCCCCACGTGGCGTCGCAAAAAAATGCGGCGTCCGGAGACGCCGCGCAGTGGTGCAGACGAAAACGAATCGCAGGAAAGACTATATCACGTCGACGCCCATGCTGCGGGCGGTGCCGGCCACGCTGCGCATGGCGGCTTCCAGGTCGAAGCAGTTCAAGTCCGGCATCTTGATCTTGGCGATCTCCTCGATCTGCTTCTTGCTGATCTTGCCGACCTTGGTCTTGTGCGGCTCGGCCGACCCCTTGGCCAGGTTCACGGCGCGCTTGATCAGCACCGGGACGGGAGGCGTCTTGGTGATGAAGGTGAACGAGCGGTCGGAGAAGATGGTGATCACCACCGGAATGATGAGGCCTTCCTGATCCTTGCCCGAGGTCTTGGCGTTGAACGCCTTGCAGAAGTCCATGATGTTGACGCCCTGCGGCCCCAACGCGGTGCCCACCGGAGGCGCCGGAGTGGCCTTGCCGGCCGGTATTTGCAGCTTCACCTGTGCGGTAACTTTTTTTGCCATTCTTACATTCCTATAGCGCGGCCGCCGGACAATTGCCTGTCGCCGGCTCGCGCGTGTATTAAGCCTTTTCTACCTGTAGAAACTCGAGTTCCACCGGCGTGGACCGGCCGAAGATGGTGACCATCACGCGCAGCGTCCCCCGCTCGGTATTGACCTCGTCCACCTTCCCCGAGAAGTTGGCGAACGGACCATCCACGATGCGCACCGAGTCGTTCTTCTCGAACGTCATCTTGGGGCGCGGCCGTTCGGCGGAAGACGCCTGGCGGTACAGAATCTGGTTGACTTCGTCCGCGCTCAGCGGCACCGGCGAATTGCCTCCGCCGACGAATCCGGTGACTCGCGGCGTGTTCTTCACCGCGTGCCACAGCTCGTCGTTCATTTCCATTTCCACCAGCACGTAGCCCGGATACACCAGGCGGCGGCTGGTGACCTTCTTGCCGTTGCGCAGCTCCACCACTTCCTCGGTCGGAATCAGGATCTGGCCGATCTTATCGGCGAATCCGAACGCTTCCGACCGCGTCTGCAGGGATTCCTTTACCTTGTTCTCGAAGCCCGAGTAAGTGTGAATGATAAACCACTTCTTGGGCGAAGACTCGTCGTAGGCGGGAGCCGCGGCAGGCGCGGCAGGCGCTTCGGCGGCGGGTTCCTCCGGTTCGGCGGGCGCAGCGGCCACTTCCGCGGGCTCAGCCTGCGGATCGGAATCGGAAGCGGCTTCGACGGGCTCAGCCTCCGGCGCAGCGTCGGTTGCGGCCTCGGTTGCGGCTTCGGCCGGCAGAGACTCTTCGGGCGCCAACGCCTGTTCGTCTACCGCTTCGGCCGCTTGCCTGTCGTCGCTATGCACGTTCTCTTCGGCTTCCATCATCCGCCTACTTGGTGAAGAGCGAAAGGACTGCCTTGACGCCCCGCGCGAGTACGGAGTCCACCACCCAAAAGTAAGCCGCGAATGCGAAGACGGCGAAAATCACCACGCCCGTGGTGCCTTCCACCTGCTTCCGGTTCGGCCAGGAGACGCGCCGCATCTCGAGCTTCAGCTCGTTGATGTAGTCCCTGGTGGCCTGCAACCAATTCTTCTTTTCTTCGGCCATAACGCTCGCTTGCTCCTGACTCGCAACTCGTCAAAACGGGTGATTGGCAGGGGCGGAGGGATTCGAACCCCCACTCGCGGTTTTGGAGACCGCTGGTCTGCCGTTAAACCTACGCCCCTGGGTCATTCCCCCCGGTGGGGGCCCGGCTTCGTTCTCACCCGATTCCCATTCTACTTGATTTCCTTGTGCGGCTGGTGCTTTCGGCAGTGGGGGCAGAACTTGCTGAGTTCCAGCCGCTCCGTGGTAGTTTTCTTGTTCTTGGTCGAGGTGTAATTGCGATTCTTACACTCCGTGCACTGAAAAGTAATGATCTCGCGAGGCATTTGATTGCTCCTTTAGATTCCGTGTCCACCCGCGCGGGCCGGACATGCCCTAAAACCCACCGCCCGCCCCGTTTGGAATGCTCCGGAGCAGTCAACTGTACGTGATTTCAGAGCAGTTGACCGGAATGGAACTCCGATCAGCTGCTCGTAGTTCTGGAGCCGTTGACCAGGATTGAACTGGTGACCTCGTCCTTACCAAGGACGCGCTCTACCAACTGAGCTACAACGGCAAACTCTCTGCCTCGCCCGCCAGGAGCTGAACGGCGGCCTTCCGGTCACTGACGCTCTACCAACGGCACCGCAAACTCTGGTGGACGGGGGAGGATTCGAACCTCCGTAGCTCGCAAGGAGCGACAGATTTACAGTCTGTTGCCATTAGCCGCTCGGCCACCCGTCCGGACCCGCAATACTCCCACCCAAAGCGAGAATCATTTACGGGGAAA
>DASWZP010000201.1:0-4892 GCA_036404395.1 Bryobacteraceae bacterium
ATGGCGATTCTGAAGGCGCGCGATGTCGGCGTGGCGCACTGCCCCTCGAGCAACATGATGCTGGCGAGCGGCGTGGCGCCGGTGGTGCGCATGCTCGCGCTGGGCATCCACGTCGGCCTGGGACCGGACGGCCCGGCGGGCAGCAACAACGATTTCAACCTGTTCGAGGAAATGGACTTGGCCGCCAAGCTCCAGAAAGTCACCGCGCTCGATCCGCGGGCGATGAGCGCCGCCACCGCGCTCGAGATGGCCACCATCGGCGGCGCGCGCGTGCTCGGCATGGAAAAGGAAATCGGCTCGCTCGAAGCCGGCAAGCTCGCCGACATGATCGTGGTCCGCCTCGACCGTCCCAACGCGGTGCCCGTCTACGATCCGGTTTCGCAAATGGTCTACGCGCTGAAAGCCGAGGACGTTCGCGACGTGATGGTGAACGGCAAACCGGTGGTTCGCGACGGCAGCATCCTCACGCTGAACCAGCCGCAGATTCTCGCGAAAGCCCGCGAGTATCGCGACAAAGTCCGCGCTTCGCTGCAGTAGGGAACTAAACTGAAAGACATGGGAGCCAGCCGCCTGTTGATTGCGCTCGGCGTGGTGTTGATCGCCGCCGGAGTGCTCATCCGCTTCGCCGGACGGCTGCCCTTCAAGTTGGGCCGCTTGCCCGGCGACATCTTCATCCACGGCAAAAACTCGAGCTTCTATTTCCCGCTGACCACCTGCATTGTGCTGAGCGTGGCAGTCTCGCTGCTCCTGTGGGCGCTGCGCCGGTAGCTACTGCGCTGCGCGCGTGCTCGTACGCGACCGCGATCGGAGCCGCGACCATAGGGAGCGGTCAGGCTACGGTTGTTACGTCACTTCCCTCAGTACTTCGGCACGCCGGGATCGACTTTGTCGGACCATGCCGTTATCCCGCCCACCACGTTGCGGACGTGCGCGAAGCCGGCCTGGCGCAGGATGCCGCAGGCTCTCGCGCTGCGGCCGCCGCTCTTGCAGTGAATCACGATGTCGGCGTCTTTATCGAACTCGCCCACGTGTTTCGAGAACTCGCCCAGCGGAATCAGCTTCGCTCCGGGTATGCTGGCGATCTTGTGTTCGTGCGGTTCGCGCACATCGATCAGCACGAACTGGTCGCCGCGATCCAGCTTCTCCTTCAACTCCGTCACCTCGATTTCGCCGTCGTTCACCTTGGCCTCCTGGGCGGGCGCGGCCTCCTGCCGGGGCACCCCGCAGAATTGATGATAATCGATGAGCTTGGTGATGGTGGGATGCGCGCCGCACACCGGGCACTCGGAATTCTTGCGCAGCTTCAGCTCGCGGAACCGCATGCCCAGCGCATCATAGAGCAGCAGGCGGCCCACCAGCGGCTCGCCGATGCCGAGAATCAGCTTCACCGTTTCGGTGGCCTGGATCAGCCCGATAGTGCCGGGCAGTATACCCAGCACGCCGCCTTCGGCGCAACTCGGCACCAGGCCGGGAGGCGGCGGCTCGGGATAGAGGCAACGGTAGCACGGGCCACCCTGATATGCGAACACGGTGGCCTGGCCCTCGAAACGGAAGATCGAGCCGTAGACGTTCGGCTTGCCGAGCAGCACGCACGCGTCGTTCACCAGGTAGCGCGTGGGGAAGTTGTCGGTGCCGTCCACCACGATGTCGTAGTCTTTCAGGATTTCGAGCGCGTTCTCGCTCGTGAGCGCGACTTCGTGGCGGGCGATCGAGATGTGCGGATTGATGGCCAGCATCTTCTCCGCCGCCGAATCGAGCTTCTTGCGGCCCACGTCCTTGGTCGAATGGATCACCTGCCGTTGCAAATTGGTGAAGTCGACCACGTCGAAATCCACCAGGCCTATGCGCCCCACGCCGGCCGCCGCCAGGTACAGCCCGAGCGGCGCGCCCAAACCGCCAGCGCCCACCAGCAGCACCTTGGCGGCCTTCAGCTTCTGCTGGCCCTCCATGCCCACTTCGGGAATGATCAGGTGCCGGCTGTATCGCAGAATCTCTTCGTTCGAAAGCGCGGGCGCCGCGTCCTTGGAGGGCGCCAGCGCAACAGCGGTCGCGCCGCCGGCAATCGAGGGCACCAGCGAAATCGTGTCGCCCTCCGCCGCCGGCGTCGCCGCTTTGCCCAGGTAGCGTATGTCTTCGTCGTTCAGATACACGTTGACGAAGCTGCGCAGCTTGCCTTCCTCGGTGAAAATCTGCTTGCGCAAGTCGGGGAAGCGGCCGGTCAGTGCATCGAGCGCTTCGCCCACGGTTCCACCCGAAACCGTGACGGCGTTCTCCTTGGCTGTGTACTGCCGTAGCGGCGTGGGAATCAGAATCTTCGGCATGTCAGTACTGCAACTCCTCTCTGGCGGCTTCGGTCCGGTCGAAGTTCGGCAGCCAGCTATTGGCGTGGTGGAACTCTCGTTTTTGCACCGATATCACCACGAACGAATACCAGGGGCAGGAATTCTCCAGATCGGTTTTCGAAAAGTACGCATCGCAATCCGGATGCGAGTGGTAGATACCGATCAGGTCCAGATTGCGCGCGCGCGCGGCCGAGTCGGCGGCCAGTAGGTCTTCCGGCCGCAGCTCATAGCGTGCCGCCTGCGCGCCGGCGAAGGCGTTTTCCAGTCGCATAGCTTCGCGCACTGTCTTCCGCTCGCCATCGGTCACGCCCAGCATCGCCCCGCAGCATTCGTTGGGATAGGTCTGGGTGGCGTGCGCCAGCATGGCCTTCCAGGGGCCGGGATCGATGCGGATCATTCCTCGTTCCAGAACCGTTCGCTCAAGTATTTTTCGGCGCTGTCGCAAAGCACGGTGACGATAGTCGCGCTCTCGCCGCGGCCGGCGAGCTCGCGCGCCAGCACGGTCGCGGCGTGCACGTTGGCGCCGGAGGAAATCCCCACCAGCAACCCTTCCTCGCGCGCCAGGCGCCGCACCATGCGGTAAGCATCCTCGGTTTCGATCCACACGTTCCCATCGGCCAGTTTCTCGTCGTAGATTCCCGGCACGATGGCGGTCGGCATGTGCTTCAAGCCCTCCAGCCCGTGGAAGCCGCTGGAGGGCTGCGCCGAATAGCACTTCACCTCCGGCAGGTCGCGCCGCAGCCGCCGTGTGACGCCCATGAACGTTCCACTCGTCCCCATCGACGCCACGAAGTGCGTCAGCGTGCCGCCGGTCTGCTCGATGATCTCGGGGCCGGTGGTCTCAAAGTGCGCCTTCCAGTTGGCCGGGTTGTTGTACTGGTCGGGATAGAAATACGCGTCCGGGTCCGCCAGGTAGAGCTTGCGGCACAGCCGGATCGCCCCGTCCGAGCTTTCGTCCGCCGCGCTGAACACCATCTCCGCGCCGTACGCCCGCAGAATGCGCTTGCGCTCCTCGGAGGCGTTCTCCGGCAGAACCAGCTTCACGCGATAACCGCGGTTGGCGCCGATCATCGCGTAAGCGATGCCGGTGTTCCCGCTGGTTGCGTCCAGAATGATGCGCCGCGGGTTCAACTTGCCCGACCGCTCGCCATCGAGCACCATGTTGAGCGCGGCCCGGTCCTTCACCGAACCGCCCGGATTGAAATACTCCGCCTTGCCGAAGATTTCGATGTCCGGGAATTCGCGCGCGATCCGGTCCAGGCGCAGCAGCGGCGTATTGCCGATGGTCGCCAGCAACGGCTCTGCCTGAGTGCGGGCCAGACGCGGAATGGGTAGCGCTTGGGCCATGCTGTACTTCTATGGATTCCTGGCCAACCGCTTTGGATTCAACATCCATGTAGCCGCTGGCAAAGGAATTATTGGATCCTTGACTTGATCTATTGTATCATCTACCCAATCCCTGTCAAGAAGGTGGAGTATGACTGGAGAGAGATCTGCTGCTGCTCTAATCCAGCGCGCTCCAGACTAATGTGTGCCGGTGGCTTCGGGGACGGGAGCGAAGGGGCTGATGAGATTGTTCTCACCGTCGAATTCGAAATCGATCGTCGATTCGATTTCGAGCGCGGGGTCCTTCTCGATTTCCTCGCGCAGGTTTTCGCTCAGCGCGAAGCGGCCGAGTTCCATGGTGTTGCGGATCCAGGCGTAGGTCACTTCCCGCAGGTCGATTTTGCCGACGGTCGGCGTGATGCGCTCGATGGCTTCGCGGTCGGTCGGAAAATGTATCGGCGTGCGAATGGCGGAAGGCGTGTTGGCGGTGAGCGAATTTACCCAGGTGGGTTCCCAGTCGACGCGGTTGACCAGCCGGTCGGTAACCACGTCGCCCAGGCCCATGCCGACGCCGCTGTTATAGGTCAGCTCGCTTAAATCGCGCACGAAGATACGCTCGAACTTGGGGCCGGGCCAGGGATTGTACTGGCCTTGTATGCCGCGGTTGACCACCTTGGTGTCCATCCCCGCGCCAGAAATGTTTTTGCCGATTTCGTCGAGGATGAGGATGTCGGCATCCGTGGGGAGGTGCGCCATCCAGGATTTCACCAGCTCCAGGTTGGCCTCTTCGCGGACTTCCATTTCCTCCACCGGAACGGCGTCGAGCTTGGCGGTGTGATGATGCGCGTCCTCGAGAATGGCGAGGCCACCCAAAATCTTGCCCGAGGCCAGCACCTGGCGGCCGACAGTGCGAACCACGTATTCGAGGCCGAGCCGGTACGCATAAGCGTGATAGCGCTGCGCGCCGGCGAATTTGCCGAGGCCGATCGCCATCATCTTGAACAGGCCGCTTTCGATCTTGCCCGCGAAGTCCGTGTGCCACTTGACGCGGCCTACCAGCATGACGCCGCTCGCTTCGTACGCCGTGCGGTCCATGAAGGCTTCGATGCCGTCGGCGGTCTTGCCCAGCGATACCACTTCCAACTGGCTGACGACGGGGCAGCCGACGCCGGATTCGGTGATGCCGTAGTGGGCCAGCACGTCGGCCTGGCCGGCGGCGGAGGC
>DASWZP010000202.1:0-8244 GCA_036404395.1 Bryobacteraceae bacterium
TCGCCGGGATCGCCGCCTGGCGCGTGAGCGTCTGGACTGGTCCTTATGGGTCTAGGGTTTTGTGTCGCTCCACGCTAAAATGGTCCCCGATGCGGCTGGCAATCCAGATCCTCGCTTACGCGGTCGATCTGCCCTTGCAGATTCTGGTTGTCGCCGCCCTGTTGCGCGGTTCCTGGCGCCGTTTTCCGATGGTGCTCGCACTGTCGGCCGTGGAACTGGTTTCCGCCCTGGTCCAGGCGCCGGGTACTCTGCAAACCCTGGCCGGCCACCATCCGCCGGGGCTGTCGTATCAGACCCTCTATTGGTACGGCGCAATCGTCGAGGGCCTGCTCCTTTACTCCGTGATGATCAGCCTGCTTTACCGGGCCACCGAGCGCCTCCGCTCGGCCCGGCAGGCCCGCGTGGCGTTGATTCTGGGCGCTTGCGCGGTGGCGGGCGGAGCGCTTCTGGTGCACTACGATCCGTCGCAGCAGCCTCGCGTGTGGCTGACGTCGTGGTTCCGCGACTTGTATTTTGCCTGCGCGGTGATGGACATCGTGCTTTGGACTTCGCTGCTGGCGACACGCGACAAGGATCGGCAACTGCTGTTGCTCTCCGGCGGGCTGGGCGTGGAATTCGCCGGCAGTGCGATTGGAGAATCGCTGCGCCAGATGTCGATACGGCCGCGATCCCATGCGCTGGCGCTGACGGGCTCCGTGGTGATGCTTGCCGCCGGAGCGTTCCGCTATTATGCCTGGTGGCGTGCGCTGCGCCGCCAACCGGAGAGGAAGGCGCCGGCCGCCCTCGCACCGTCGCGCCAGCACGGTTCGACCTGAGCCCGTCCGCCGCTTAGCGGACCGAGCTTGGAGCGGTTCTTTTACACAGACTCCACCAGCCTGCGCGACCAGCAACCTGTGCGAACATGAGCGCTGGCTCGAAAGGGTGCGCGAGGCGTGTTTCCGCCTTCCCTGGCGACGGACCGAGTCATTTGCCAATACAGGATGTCGAGAAGTTGCGATTCAGATTATCGCCGGCGGTAGTGTCGCCGGTGTAGCGTCGACGGGCCCTTTCACCAGGGCACCCTGGATGCGGTCGCCCGGACTGGCACCTTGGAGGCAAAGGCCCCAGTTCTGTCAGGCTTGGCCATCATCGGAGGTTCTGAGCGGCGGAGTGCTCGGCAGGGGGAACACAGTTCAGACCTGCGCAATCGGCGGTCGGGATCGGAAATCTGGTGCTGCAGTTGACGCGCGAGGTTAGCCGTTCTGGTCCACGAACAATCAGCGGATTTCAGCTCCGCGGCCACTCCCTGGCGAGAGTCCCGTGGACGGGCGGCAGCATCGACCAGTCTTCGCCGTCACGACTGCCGGGCCACCGTCTCACGGATCAGGCGGCGGCGTCCGACGCGGTCACGGCCAGCGATCCACCGTCGTCAAACGGGTCAGGCGGCAGCGTCGGACCGGTCTTCGCGGTCATGGCCAGCGATCCACCGTCGTCAAACGGGTCAGGCGGCAGCGTCGGACCAGTCTTCGCGTTGGCGAAGTTTACCGCCGATGGCCCAACCATCGCAGCAGAGATCGTCTTGCACTGGCAAATATTCCATGCAAACGCCGCTGTCAACAGAGTCAACGTCGCGAAACGCACTAACTGGATTTGTCTTGTCCGCATTGCCTGCTCCTTTTGGTCCCGTTAATCCGGCGACCATCGCCCGATTTCGCGGTTGGTCGTGCGCGTTGCAAGAGCAACGCACTAGAGGTACCAAAACCAAGTACCCTACTCTGCAAGTCTACCCTAGTACCTTCTAAAAATGCCACGAATAGTGAGGGCAAATCTACTGTCTTTAGGAGGTATTAGAAGCCTATGGCATCAGGTTAACACCTGATATTGGGACTATTTGTTCCGATATGGCTGACTGGTGCGATGGAAGGCCTGCTCGGGGAAATCCGGCGCCGGGTCGAACGATGGCTGTCGCGGGGGCGTTAGCCGCATGTCCGCGGACACTTCATCGAGCATTGCCAGCGTGCAGGTCCGGCTCTCCATGGCGAAAGCAGTCAACAACAGGTTGTCGCAAACCGCGTTGATCAGGCGGGGCATGCCCTGTGTTCTGTGGTGTATTTCTTCCATCACCTCGGGAGCGATGATGTTCTGCTCGGCCACGCCTGCGTACTCGCAACGAGTGTTGATATAGGCCAGGGTTTCGGTTAGCTCAAAACCGCGCAAGGCACAGCGCAGAGCAATCCTTTGTTTCAGTTGGCGGTACGCCGGATCTTCCAGCTTGTGGTCCAGCTCCTGTTGGCCGGCGAGAATGATCTGCAGCAATTTGCCGCGGCGGGTCTCCAGATTTCCCAGCAGTCTTATTTCTTCCAGTACATCCCAGTTGAGATTATGGGCTTCGTCCACGATGAGTACGGTCGTCCGGCCGGCCGTCGCGCGCTCCATCAGCAGGTGATTCAAGGAGAGCAGAACTTCCGTTTTGGACAGCCGGTTGCATTGCAGATCCAGATCGTAAGCCAGCATCTCGAAGAACTGTTCCACGGTCAAGCGGGAGTTGAACAGGGATGCAAAGGCGACCCGTTGCGCACTCAGGTAATCGCGCAGGCACTCCAGCATGGTGGTTTTTCCGGTGCCCACCTCACCGGTGAGCACGATGAAACCCTTGCGGGTTTGCACGCCGTAGATCAGGCTGGCCAGCGCTTCTTCGTGTTGCGCGCTCCGAAACAGAAACGCCGGATCGGGGCTCATGTCGAACGGGGTCTTCGAGAAGCCGAAAAAGGCGGTATACATAAGGCGCGGCGGCGTGCCAGGACAGCTAGAATCTTAGCATGGAACCGCTTGCGCCGGGCTTACTGTAGCGGCGCGTGCGACGCTCGCGGCTGAGCCACGCCGGCTTGCCATAACAGCGGATTGTCCAGGCCGCGATCGCGCCGAGAAAAGATCTCCGCCAGAATCTCCGGAACTTCGAAGACAGCCGAGTTGCGAACGGCGGCGGCTTGCGCGCGGTATCGCGCGAGACGCTCCGGCCGCAACAGCTCGCGAACGGCATCCGCCACTTTGGAGAAACTGCTCACCACTACGCCTGCGCCCTGCTCCAGTATCCATTCCGCGTTGTAGCGTTCGTGGGCCAGCGTCCACGCGTTCGATTCCACCACCACGGGCAGCCGCATGGCCAGCGCTTCGCTGATGCTGCCGGGGCCGGGCTTGCCGATGAAGTAGTCTCCCAGCGACATGAAGTACGGCACGTCTCTGGTGAAACCCTCGATTCGCATTGGCATGCGCGGCGCCAGCCCACGAAGGGCGTTCGCGGCCGTCTGATGCTTACCGCAAAGCAGGATCAACTGCGTCTTCAGATCGGACTGGTTCAGCGCTTTGGCGATCTTCACCATCTCCATCGAACCCTCGCCGCCGAACATCACGATGCCGGTGGGCCGGCCGGGATCGAGGCCGAGGCGGGCGAGTTCGCGCGGGCGATCCACGGCCGGCGGCTGATGGAAGCGCGGGTTGAGGATCATGCCCGAGACCTGGAAGATGTGGGAAGGCGCCAAGCCGAGCGCGCGCGCCTGGTCCACCGCGCGCCGCGAGCCGCAGATCACGTACTGTTCCTGCCGCTCGATCCAGAAATGGGGCGGGTAGTCGGCGATATCGGTCAGGATGGTCACCAGCGGCGTTCCCGGCCACGCCCGGTCGAGCGCCTGCTTGAACGCGCGGTTGTAATGCGGGATCAGCGAGACCACCATGTCCGGCCGCGTGGCCGCCCAGTGCCGCTCCAGAATGCGCACCTCGGCCGAGTGAAACAGCCGGATGGCGGCGTGCATCACGGGCACCAGTTGCGCCGTTCCCAGCGTCCATCCACGCCGCAACATAATGTTGTAGACGTCCTGAAAATCGATGCCGGTCGACTTGCGGATGACGTCGATCGAATGGAACAGATCCTGCACCGAGTGCGTGCGGATGTCCCACGGCCGGCGCTCGCCCGAAATCACTTCGGCCAGTGCCGTAGCGGCGGCGCGGTGCCCGCCGCCGGCATCGATGTAAATGAATTCGATGGCGCGTCTCATTGCGATCCGCCTCCTGCCACTCGCAACGCCACGAAAGGGGCTGCCGCCTTGGTAATCGCCGGGCCCTGCTGCGCGCCGGCGGTCAAGCAGCCGGAATTCCCCGTCATCCCAGCGGCCCGCAGGGCCACTACGGCGGGTTGAAACGCCGCCACCACCGGCCTCCCGATCCAGCACGCGGGCGGCTGCAATTCGAAAATCCAGGCCAGGGTGGCGCCCGTATCGTAGGTGAACACCGAGGCATCGATCTTGCCTGCCGCCACGCCGGGGCCGGCCACAATCCACGGAATCTGAATTTCGGCCAGCGAGTTCTTGCCGTGATTATGCCCCTTACCGCCGTGATCCGAAGTCACCAGCACGAAGGTGGAAGCGAGCGCGCCGGCCTCGCGCAGCATGTCGAGAATGGCGCCGATCTGCCGGTCGGCTTCTTCCACCGCGCGGTAGTATTCGCGGCTCGACCAGCCCGAGTGATGCCCCGCGTGATCCACGTTATCCAGGTGTACGAAGAGCAGCTCGGGGCGGTTCCGCTTCCAGTAGTCGATGGCCGCCTGCGTGGTCCGCTGCGGGCCGTCCTGGTGTTCCATCACATCCGGCACGTTGCGCTCGACCAGTTTGGCGAAGCCGGGCCAGTCGTGAAATATGGCGATGCGGCTCAACGGCCGTTGCGCACGCAAAGCGCCGAAAATGTTGGGAAAGCCGCCGGATTCGTCCTGGCACGCGGGCACGATTTCCTGCATCCGCTTCAGGTAGCCGTTGGATGTGATGCCGTGCTGCTCCGGCCCCGACGCGCTGATCATCGACATCCAGTTAGGACTGCTCAGCGTGGGCATCACGCCGCGCGCCTCCAGGCTCCACGCCCCGCGCGCCATTAGCCCGCGCAGCGCCGGGCCGCCGGCCGTCGCCACGCCATCAACACTGAGCCCGTCCACGCCGATGACGATGACGTGCGGCTCCGGCGCCTCCTCGAATTGCCGCGCGGACAAAGCCGCGCAGCCCAGCATCAGAACAGCGATTGCGATTCGTCCCATCGTCTCCCCCGTCTCATCAAGTAACATGCGGGCCGATTCGGTTCCGTTACAGTGCCAAGAAGGTTGTGTTTCCGGATTGCAACGCGAACCATGCCGGACCGCGCAGCGGGCTTTGGCTGCCTGACGAGTCGTGCGGAAGACCGGCTCCGAAACTACTTTTCACCGGATGTTAATTCGTTTGAAACCAAGCTGGGTCAGGCTGGGACAGCAGCCATCGAGAATGGCCGCCAACCATGCGCACCCAGACCAGCAACGACCTGCCTTCCTTTTCCGGCCTGTTCCAGCCGCCCCTGCGCCGCTTCCTCGATCCGGTGGAACCGGCCATCGAGCGGCTCCTGGCAATGGACCAGTTGCGTCAAACGCTCGAGACCATGCGCGGCATGGCCAACGGCGGGAACGCGGCCGGCAGCCTGCTGCAGGCGCTCGGCATTACCTGGGAAGCCGGGCCCGAGGAGATCGAGCGGATTCCGCGCTCCGGCCCGCTGCTGGTGGTGGCCAACCATCCGTTCGGCCTGCTCGATGCGGCCATCCTGGCCGACGCGCTGCCGGCGGTGCGGCCGGACGTCCGCATCCTCGCCAACTCGCTGCTGGCCGGTGTTGCGGAGCTGCGTCAATGGTGTATCTTCGTGAACCCGTTCGGCTCGAAACACGCGGTGGGAGAAAATGCGCGCGCTTTGCTCGAAGCCGCCGCCTGGCTGCGCTCGGGAGGCGCACTGGTGGTGTTTCCAGCCGGCGAAGTGGCCCACTTCGATTGGAAAACCGGCACGCTGGCCGATCCCGATTGGAATCCCGCCCTGGCGCGCATCGCGCAAAGGGCGGGCGCCGCCGCGCTGCCCATTTTCTTTGCCGGCGCCAACAGCGTCGGATTTCAACTGGCCGGCATGATCCACCCCGGGTTGCGCACCGCCAACCTGCCGCGCGAGCTGTTGAACAAGCGCGGCCGCCACATCCGCGTGCGCATCGGCCGTCCCGTGCCGCCGGCCACGCTGCAATCGTTTTCGAGCGCGCGCGAAGCCACCGAGTACCTGCGCTGCCGGACTTACCTGTTGGACGATCGGGCGGCGGCGCCGGCCATCCCCGAACGCCGGATGCCGGTGTGGCTGCTTCCGGCGAAGCGGCAGGCTCCGGTCGCGGTGGCTCGCGCCACGGACCGTCTGGCCGCGGAAATCGCCGCCCTGCCGCCCCAGAGCAGGCTGTGCGACAGCGGCGAATTCGCGGTGTACCTGGCGAGCCAAGCCGAATTCCCGGGCGTGGTCGCCGAAATCGGCCGCTTGCGTGAGCTGGCATTCCGCCAGGCTGGTGAAGGCACCGGCCGCGCGGTCGATCTCGACCGCTTCGACCAGCACTATCGGCACCTGGTGCTCTGGCACGAGGGCGACGGCCAGGTGGCGGGCGCGTACCGCCTCGGCCCCACTCCCGACATTTTGCCCGTCCATGGCGTGCGCGGTCTTTACACCAGCACGCTGTTCCGCTTTCGCAAGGACCTGTTCGACCGCATCGGCCCCGCCATCGAGCTCGGCCGTTCCTTCGTGCGCCCGGAATATCAAAAACAATTTGCTCCGCTGCTGTTGTTGTGGAAAGGCATCGCGCGCTACGTGGCAACGCGGCCGGAATGCGCCGTGCTCTTCGGCGGTGTCAGCATCAGCAACCAATATCACGCCGTCTCGCGCCACCTGATGGTTCGCTTCCTCGAGGCGCACCGCGCGGGCGAACTGGCCGGACTGGTGACGCCGCGCAGCCCCTACAAAAGTTCCCAGCGGCAGTTTCGCCGCACCGGCATGGTCAGCCACGTTCCAGCGAACCTGGAACAACTCTCCGGCCTGGTGGCGGATTTGGAACGCGACGGCAAAGGCGTGCCCATCCTCCTGCGGCAATACCTCAAGACCGGCGGCAAGCTGCTGGCCTTCAACGTGGACCGCGGCTTCTCGCATGTGCTGGACGCGCTCATCATGGTGGATCTCCGCTCCGCCCCCGCGGCGATTCTGGAGCGCTACTTCGGCAAGCGCGAAGCCGCCCGATTCATCGAATGGCATCGAAAATAGCCATACCAAAACCTGGCAACCGACGTGGCGCACGCACTCGTGCGTGCCGTGTCGAGACTCTTCTCGACACCTCTTCCGGCATCGAAAGCCCTGCGTCGGCATGAGTGCCGACGCGGCACGCACGAGTGCGTGCGCCACGGCCGAGGTAGGATAGTCGATCGGTTTTTGTCGACTGTCATCGCGCGTCGAGCGGCAGCACTACTGCAACGCGCGCGATAAAATATCTGAAGATGTCCACGAGTTCATCGGCCCGAACTGCCCTTGGTACTTCATTTCGCAATCACGATAACGTATTGTCGCGCGATTCGCGGGCGAGGCTTGCCTCGCCCCTACAACGCCCAACCGCCGGCCGTAGGGGCCGGGCATGCCCGGCCCGGCATGCCGCGAAGCATTCGGCTGTCGCCGGAAATACGTCACCGCACTTACCAGCACGTGTACTTAGGAATCTCGTGCTCCGCCGTTTCCTCCGCGTGGCCGGAGCCCGCCGTTGAGCGCCGCGGAGAAGTTCGAGCGGCTGGTTGCTCTGATGGCCCGCCTGCGCGCGCCGGGCGGCTGCCCGTGGGACCGCGAGCAAACTTTCGACAGCATCAAACCCCACACGCTGGAAGAGACCTATGAGGTGCTCGACGCCATCGACCGCCGCGACTGGCCGGAGCTCGCCGAAGAGTTGGGCGACTACATTTTGCAAGCCGTCTTCTACGCGCAGATGGCCGCTGAACAGAATCTCTTCACCATCGAGGACGCGTTGGACGCGATCAACCGCAAGCTGCTCCGCCGCCACCCGCACATCTTCGGCGAGGAATCGGCCGCGACCGCCGGCGACGTGAAGCGCATCTGGAGCGAGGTCAAGGCCGCCGAGAAGGCCGCGCAAGGCCGTGAACGGGAAAGCCTGCTGGCCGGCGTGCCGCGCATTCTGCCCGCGCTCGTCGAGGCGCAGCAGATTACCGCGCGCGCGGCGCAAGTGGGCTTCGATTGGGAGAACCCCGAGCAGGTGCTCGAGAAGCTGCAGGAAGAGGCAAGCGAATTTACCGAGGCGCGCCGCGGCGGATCGCCCGCCGCGCTCGAAAACGAGCTGGGCGACATGCTCTTCACGCTCGTCAACCTGGCGCGCTTCGTGAAGTTGGATCCCGAGCAGGCGCTTCGCGC